>NZ_JBVJIA010000003.1:0-120540 GCF_055586505.1 Streptosporangium sp. NPDC050148
GGCCAGAGAGACGGGAGAGAGTACGGACGGCGCCGCGCGCCCGCTCCCCCTCCCCCCCCCCCCCCCCCCCCCCCCCCCCCCCCCCCCCCCCCCCCCCCCCCCCGCGTCACGCCCCACCGTCCCGGCCCGGCACCGCGCCGATCATCCGGATCCCCTGCCGGTCGTACGGGACCCGAAGGCGCGTCAGTCGTCCGGGTCGGCCAGGATCTCCGTCCCGCCGTCGGTGCCCCCGTCGTCGGTGCCGTCCACGGTGGCGTCGTCGTCCGAGGGCGGCGGGGCCGGCTGGCAGCTCTGACCGCAGCCGCCGAACCGCTCCGCGTTGATCGGCGTGAACGAGCTCGGGTCGACCTTCCGCAGCGCCGCCAGCATCGTGTCCCTCCAGATCGGCCCCGGGATGCTGGCCCCGGCCACCGAGCCGTAGTACCGCCCGCCGATGGTGACGCCGGTCAGCTTGTACTTCTGCGAGCCGCGCGGGTCGCCCACGCTGACCGCACCGGCCAGGTCCGGGGTGAACCCGGCGAACCAGGCGCTGGCGTAGCCGTCGGTGGTCCCGGTCTTGCCGGCCGCGTCACGCCCGATGCCGCCGACGCCCCGCATCGTGCCCTTGGTGAACACCCCCGACAGCACGTCGGCCGCGGCGTCGGCGACCTCGGGGTCGAGCGCCCGGCGGCACTTGGGCTTGTAGGTGGTGGTCTTGCCGTAGCGGTCGGTGATCCGGGAGATCGCCATCGGCGCGCAGTACTGGCCGCGGGCGGCGATCGCGGCGTAGGCGTTCGCCACCGTCACCGGGTCCATCTCGTTGGTGCCGAGCGTGAACGTCTCGTACTCCTGGAGCTTCAGCCCGTCGGACCGGTGGATGCCCAGCGACTTGGCCACCTTGACCGTCTCGCAGAGCCCGACCCGCTGCTCCAGCGTCATGAAGAAGGTGTTCACCGAACCCCAGGTGCCGGTCTGCAGCGTCCTCCAGCCCGGCGAGCCCTCGTCGTTGGTGACGGTGTGACGCGGGTCGCCGACGGCCTCGCCCGCGCAGTTCCTGAACGCCGAGTAGCTCGGCGCGGTGTACCCGGCGCCGACGCTGAAGCCGTCGTTCACCTTCATGCCCTTCTTCAGGGCGGCGATCAGGGTGAAGGTCTTGAAGGTCGAGCCCGCCTGGAAGCCGACGCCGCCGCCGTGCGCGGCGTCCGCGACCACGTTGTACGACATCTCGTTCCTGGCCTTGCTCCGCCCGTACTTCCGGCTCGCCGCCATGGCCTTGATCGCCCCGGTGCCCGGCTGGACCAGGGCCTCGGACGCGACCTGGTGGTCGGAGGCGTGCACCCACTTCCTGATCGCCCTGTCCGCCGCCGCCTGCATGGACGGGTCGAGCGTGGTCCTGATCGTCAGGCCGCCGCGGTTGAGGAACCCCAGGCGGGCCTTGGCCGTCTTGCCGAAGTCGGGGTTGCTCAGGATCTCGTTGCGGACGTAGATGCAGAAGTACGCGTACCTGCTGGACTCGCATCCGCCGGGGAGCTTCGTGTCCTTGTAGCCGAGCTTGGCGGCCTTGGCCTTCTCCGCCTCGGCCTTGGTGATCTTGCCGAGCTCCGCCATCCGGTTCAGCACGATGTTGCGCCGGTTCAGCAGCCGCTCGCGGTGCTTCCTGCCCAGGTTGGGGTCGGTGGCGTTGGGGTCCTGCACGGCGCCCGCCAGCGTCGCCGCCTGCGGCAGGGTCAGGTCGGCGGCCTTGACGCCGAAGAAGCGCTCGGCCGCGGCCTCGACGCCGTAGGCGCTCGCACCGAAGTAGGCGATGTTCAGGTACTTCTCCAGGATCTGGTCCTTGGTGTACTTCTCCTCCACCGCCATGGCGTGGCGCAGCTCGTTGAGCTTGCGCGCGTAGCTGGCCTCCAGCGCCTTGTTCTGCTCCTCCTCGGTGTCGGCGGCGTTGAGCAGCACCTGCTTGACGTACTGCTGGGTGATGCTCGACCCGCCCTGGCTCACCCCGCCCGACGACAGGTTCTTGGCGAGCGCGCGGATCGTGCCCTCCAGGTCGATGGCGCCGTGCTGGTAGAACCGGTCGTCCTCGATCGAGATGATCGCCGTCTTCATGACCTCGGCCACCTGGTCGAGCCTGACGGCCTCGCGGTACTCCTCGTAGAACCGCGCGATCTCCTTGCCCCTGGCGTCCTGGACGATCGTGACCTCCGCGGGCGGAGGCTCGACGAGCTCCTCGGGCTTGAGGTTGACCTCCTCGACGGCCGACACGATCCCCAGGCCCGCACCGCCCACGGCCGGCAACGCGATCCCCGCGACCAGCACGCCCGCCGCGGCTCCGACGGCGAGCAGGCGTGTGATCTGCGACCCCGTCCCCTGACGGGTCTCCTGCTGGTCCTCACCCCGTTCTGGCATGGGACCAGATTATTGGCTTCAAAAGGTCTTCCGGCACATGACGCACTTATTACCGGCCGCTGGGGGAAGGCGCGGGCGGTCGCCCGGGGCTCGGGTCGTCCGTGACCGCCCCCTCGACAGGGGCGGGTCCCGGGCAGGTGACTCCGCGGTCGGACGGGTCCCGGGCAGGCCGGTCCCGCGCGGCCGGCTCCCGTCGGTGCGGGTCCCCGAGCGGGCCCCGCACGGCCGGGACCTCGGGGAGGAGGACGGACGGGCGTCATCTATTGACCCGCTGTTTCCGACAAGTTAAATTAAGTGTAGAAATAAGCGTTGATTTACTGCCTCACGTAAGTCGCGCCTCATCTGCCGTTGGATTTTTCACCCCCCGGATCCACTGTGGAGACACGCATGAGAGGTCTGTTCCGACCTGCCGCCTTATGGACCGCATCGGCGGTCCTGGCGGCCCTGATCGCCGCCCCGCCCCTTCCCGCATTCGCCGACACGCTGGTGTCGCAGGGCAAGACCGCGACGGCCTCGTCGACCGAGAACGGCGGCACCGCCCCGGCCCTCGCGGTCGACGGCAACACCGCGACCCGCTGGTCCAGCGCGGCCACCGACTCCCAGTGGCTCCAGATCGACCTCGGCGCCTCGACCTCCGTCAGCAGGGTCGTGCTGAACTGGGAGGCCGCCTACGCGAGCGGTTACAAGATCCAGGTCTCCCCGAACGGGACCTCCTGGACGGACCTGAAGACCGTCACCGGCGGCGACGGCGGCATCGACACCTGGGACGTCAGCGGCACCGGCCGCTACGTCCGGATGCTCGGCACCGCGCGGGCCACCGGCTACGGCTACTCGCTGTGGGAGTTCCAGGTCTACAGCGGCACCTCGGACCCGGTGCCCGGCTGCGGGACCGCCAACGCCGCCCTGAACAAGGCCGCCACCGCCTCCTCCACGGAGAACGCCGGCACCCCGGCGAGCGCCGCCTTCGACGGCAACACCGGCACCCGGTGGGCCAGCGCGGCCGCCGACCCGCAGTGGGTCCGGGTGGACCTCGGCTCCACCCGGACCATCTGCAGGATCGACCTGCGCTGGGAGGCCGCGTACGCGTCCGCCTTCAAGCTCCAGTCCTCGGCCGACGGCACCAACTGGACCGACCTGAAGTCGGTCACCGGCGCGACCGGCGGCACGCAGTCGTACGACGTCAGCGGTTCCGGTCGCTACGTGCGGATGCTCGGCACCGCGCGGGCCACCGGCTACGGCTACTCACTGTGGGAGTTCGCCGTGCACACCACCTCGGGTGACGACCCGGTCATCCCCGGCGGCGGGGACCTGGGCCCGAACGTCCACGTCTTCGACCCGTCGACGCCCGCCGCGACCATCCAGAGCCGGCTGGACAGCGTGTTCCAGCAGCAGGAGTCGGCGCAGTTCGGCACCGGGCGGCACGCCTTCCTGTTCAAGCCCGGCTCCTACCCGGTGAACGCCAAGGTCGGCTTCTACACCTCGATCGTGGGCCTGGGCCAGAACCCCGACGACGTCACCCTCAACGGCGTGACCGTGGACGCGGGCTGGTTCGGCGGCAACGCGACCCAGAACTTCTGGCGCTCGACCGAGAACCTGTCGGTGCAGCCCCCCGGCGGCACCAACCAGTGGGCCGTCTCCCAGGCCGCGCCGTTCCGCCGCATGCACATCAAGGGCGCGCTGAACCTGGCCCCCACCGGCTACGGCTGGGCCAGCGGCGGCTACATCGCCGACAGCAAGATCGACGGCGCGGTCGGCCCGTACTCCCAGCAGCAGTGGTACACCCGCGACAGCTCCGTGGGCGGCTGGGTCAACGGCGTGTGGAACATGGTCTTCTCCGGGGTCGAGGGCGCACCCGCCACCGACTTCCTCGGCAAGTCCTACACCACGCTGGACACCACCCCGATCAGCCGCGAGAAGCCCTACCTGTACGTCTCCGGCAACGAGTACCGGGTGTTCGTCCCGGCCAAGCGGACGAACGCGCGCGGCGTGAGCTGGGCGAACGGGTCCACCCCCGGCACCTCGATCCCGCTGTCGCAGTTCTACGTGGCCAAGCCCTCCGACACGGCCGCGCGGATCAACGCCGCGCTCGCCCAGGGCCTGCACCTGCTGCTCACCCCCGGCATCTACAACATCGACCAGCCGATCGCCGTGAACCGGGCGAACACCGTGGTCCTGGGACTCGGCCTGGCGACGCTCATCCCGCGCAACGGGGTCAGCGCGGTCAAGGTGGCCGACGTGGACGGCGTGAAGCTCGCCGGCTTCCTGGTCGACGCGGGCCCGCAGAAGTCCGACGTGCTGATCGAGGTCGGCCCGCAGGGCTCCAGCGCGGACCACGCCGCCAACCCGACCACGCTGCAGGACGTCTTCGTCCGCATCGGCGGCGCCTTCGCCGGCAACGCCACCACCAGCGTCGTGATCAACAGCGATGACGTGATCATCGACCACACCTGGCTCTGGCGCGGCGACCACGGCGAGGGCATCGGCTGGGACGTCAACACCGCCGAGACCGGCCTGATCGTCAACGGTGACGACGTCCTGGCCACCGGCCTGTTCGTCGAGCACTACCGCAAGTACGACGTCGAGTGGTACGGCGAGCGCGGCCGGACGATCTTCTTCCAGAACGAGAAGGCCTACGACCCGCCGAACCAGGCCGCCTACATGAACGGCAGCACCAAGGGATGGGCTGCCTACAAGGTCGGCCCGGCGGTCGACGTCCACGAGGGCTGGGGCATGGGCAGCTACGTCTACTTCAACGTCGACCCGACGATCGAGGTGGAGAACGCCTTCGAGACCCCGGTGAAGCCGGGCGTGAAGTTCCACAGCCTGCTCACCGTCTCCCTCGGCGGCAACGGCCGGATCAACCACGTCATCAACGGCGTCGGCGGCCCCGCCCAGGGCGTCGAGACCATCCCGTCCAAGATCGCCTCTTACCCCTGAGAGACCCCGAGCCCGCCTGATCAGCGGTGGTAACAGCGCTCTCCTCGCTGATCAGGCGTCCACCCCCCGCCGTGGGCCTTCCGTCACCCGGAAGGCCCACGGCCTTTTTCGCGCCCCGGGACGGCGGCCGCTCCCCGGGAGCGGGGCTGTCTACCATGTGGGCAGCGCCCGCGTCCGACGCGCGAGCGGTCCTTCGGAAGGCAGGAGCACCGATGACCACGGCCGACGCATCGATCCCCCGGTTCCACCTGGCCGTGCCCGTCGACGACCTTCGGGCCGCGGGCCGGTTCTACGGCGAGGTGCTGGGCTGCGAGCGGGGACGCGAGTCCGACACCTGGATCGACTGGAACCTGCGCGGCCACCAGTTCGTCACCCACCTCGCCCCGTCCCCGGCGCGGCGGGCGCACAACGCGGTCGACGGCCACGACGTGCCGGTCCCGCACTTCGGCCTGATCCTGGACGTCCCGCGGTTCCACGAACTGGCCGACCGGCTCCGGGCCGCGGGCACCGCGTTCGTCATCGAGCCCTACCTGCGCTTCGAGGGACGGCCCGGCGAGCAGTGGACGATGTTCCTGCTCGACCCGGCCGGCAACGCCCTGGAGTTCAAGGCGTTCGCCGACGAGTCGCAGATCTTCGCGACCTGACCGGCGCGCCCGGCCACCGGCCCGTCCCGCCGCGGCCTGCGAGCCCCCGGCCCCGGATCAGCGCCCGGTGTCCCCCTCCGCGCCGGGCCCGTCCACGGGCCGGGTGAGGCCGGCCAGCTGCCCCCGGGAGGTGATGCCCAGCTTGGGGAACGCCTTGTAGAGGTGGTAGCCGACGGTCCGGGGGCTGAGGAAGAGCCGGGCGGCGATGTCCCGGTTGGAGGCGCCCTCCGCCGCCAGCCGTACGATGTGGCGCTCCTGGGGGGTGAGCACGCTGAGCGGGTCGCCCGCCCTGCGCGGCGCGGCCGGCACGTCCCCGGTCGCGCGCAGCTCGGTGCGGGCACGCTCGGCCCAGGGCTCCGCGCCGAGCCGGTCGAAGGTCTCCAGGGCCTCGCGCAGGCGCGCCCGGGCGTCCGCGCGCCGCCGCGCCCGCCGCAGCCACTCGCCGTAGGCCAGCTGCGTCCTGGCCCGCTCGTACGGCCGGTCGTCCCGCTCGTGCAGGCGCACGGCCGCCGCGAAGTGCGCCTCGTCGTCCTCGACGAGGGCGCGGCAGCGCAGGGCGACCGCGTCCGACGACGGCCGGTGGACGTGCCGCGCCCAGGCCAGGTACCGGGCCAGCGGTTCCCGAGCCCGTTCCGGCCGGCCGGCGCGGACGGCCGCCTCGACCTGGTCGGCGGCCGGGGCGGCGACGGGCGACGGGGGGATCTCCTCCAGCCGCCTCAGGGCGGCCTCCGGATCGCCCAGGCCGAGGTCGAGCACGCCGAGCGCCCAGCGTCCGACGACCGCCGCGAGCGCCAGCCCCTGCCGCTCGGCCCTGGCGACGCCCCGCGTGGCGAGGGCGCGGCAGTCCTCCGTCTCGCCCTGGTGGGCGAGCACCCAGGCCAGGGAGCAGGTCAGATGGGTGAGGCGGTGCTCGTGTCCCAGGTCCGCGGCCAGCCGCAGCCCCGCGTTCAACGTCGCCCTGGCCTCGCCGTAGCGGCCGAGCCACCCCTGGGCGAGTCCCTGGTCGTGGAGCGCCATGGGGAGCCAGCCGATCATCCCGCTCCGCTGGCAGTCCGCCACGATCCGCCCGGCGATCTCCTCGTGACGGCCGGGACGGTCCAGCGGGAGGCACAGGGAGGCGATGAACGTCAGCCCCGGCACCCCCAGTCCCTCTGCGGCGTGGTCGTCGACCGCCCGGCCCATGAGCTCGATCCCGCCCCCGGCGTCACCGCCCAGCAGCCGGGCCAGCCCGAGCGCCCCGTCGACCAGCGACGACTCGACCGCGGGGAGCGCGCGCAGGCTCGCTGCCGCCTCCTCGGCGGACCGCGCGTCACCGGCGAACCAGGCGCAGCGGACGGCCTCCACCAGCAACCAGGTGGCCTGCTCCCGGGAGCGGGCCGCCACCCGGGGGACCCCGTCCATGATGATCCGGCCCGCCGCGAGCGGCGTACCCGACTCGAACTCGCGATGGGTGCGCACCTGGATCAACGCGGTGATCACCCCGGGGTCGTCCACGTCGGGCGCGGCGCGGTCGGCGAGCGCGGCGGCACGGCTCATCAGCCCGGCGTCGCTGGCCGCCAGCGCGGCGGCGGCCAGCCGCGCCGACCGCCGTACCGGATCGGCGGTGAGCTCGGCGGCCCGCTCGTAGGCGGCGGCGACCGCGGCGCCGCCGCCCCGGGTACGCGCCCGTTCCGCGGCCTCCTCCAGCTCCCGCGCCACCGCCTCGTCGGGGCCGAGCGCGGCGGCGGCCAGATGCCAGGCCCGGCGGTCGGCCGCGCCACCGGAGGCCGATCCGGCCAGGGCTCCGGCCAGGGCCCGGTGCGCGGCCAGACGCCGGGTCACCGGCGCGCTCTGGTAGGCGGCCGCCCTGATCAGCGGGTGGCGGAACCCGACGGTCGTCCCGGTGATCTCGACCAGCCGGCTCCGCTCGGCCGACTCCAGGCCGTCCAGGGAGGCGCCCGCGCCCACCACCGTCCCGAGCTCGCCCGAGCCGTCCGCCGCCGCGATCAGCAGCGCGGTGCGCGCCTCCTCGCCGAGCGCGGCCATCTGCGCCTGGAACGCCTCCCTGACCCGGTCGGCGACCGGCATCGCCCCCACCGGTGAGAGCCGCCCCGCCCGCTGCTCGGCGGTGAGCGCGGCGGGAAGCTCGATGAGCGCCAGCGGGTTGCCGCCGGACTCCTCGATCAGGCGCTCGCGCACCTGCGGCGGGAGCCCCGGCGGCAGCAGGGCCGCGGCGGCCTCGCCGTCCAGCCCGCCCAGCGTCAGCTCGGGCAGGCCCGCGGCCTGGAACTCCGGGCGGGCGGCGAAGATCATGACGACGCCCTCGGTGTCGAGGCGCCGGGCGGCGAAGACCAGCGCGTCCAGGGACGCCCGGTCGAACCACTGCGCGTCGTCGACCAGGCAGAGCAGCGCGCCGTCCCCGGCCAGCTCGGAGAGCAGGCTCAGCGTGGCCAGCCCGACCAGGAACCGGTTCTCCGGGGCGGTGTCGTCCAGGCCGAGGGCACCGCGGAGCGCGGCGGCCTGGGCGGCGGGCAGCGCGTGCACGCGGTCGAGCCCGCCGCGCAGGAGGAGGTGGAGCGCGGCGAAGGGCAGCTCGGCCTCGGACTCGATGCCGACGCCGCGCAGCACCCGCATGTCCCGCGCCCGCGCGGCGGCGTGGTCCAGGAGCGCCGACTTGCCGATGCCGGCCTGGCCCCGGACGACCAGGACGCCGCTCCGGCCCGTCCCGGCCTCGGCCAGGAGCCGTTCGATCCGCTCCTGTTCACCCGCCCGTCCGTACAGCACGGTCAGGAACCTACCGTCACGATGACTGATTCGGGCGAGGGCGGACCCGCGTAATTTCATGGTCATCAGCACTTTCGCACCACGAAGGGACCTCCAGATGGCCACCG
Source organism: Streptosporangium sp. NPDC050148 (assembly GCF_055586505.1). Classification (NCBI taxonomy): domain Bacteria; kingdom Bacillati; phylum Actinomycetota; class Actinomycetes; order Streptosporangiales; family Streptosporangiaceae; genus Streptosporangium; species Streptosporangium sp. NPDC050148. The sequence continues at coordinate 8,834 of NZ_JBVJIA010000003.1, forward strand.
CAGGTATCACCCGCACCCCCAGGACCGTCACCGACGCCGGGATGCTGCGTCTCGCCCTCAAGGCGGACGCGATCGCCTCGGGCGCCAACGGCGTCCTCTACGTCGCCGCCGCGGCGGTCTTCGGCGAGCTGTTCGGTCTGCCCGCCGCCTTCCTCTACCCGGCCGGGGCCTTCCTGGTCGCCTTCGCGGCGGTCCTGTTCCTGATCGCCTCCCGACCCGCGGTGAGCAGGGTCGCCGTGGGCGTCACGATGGCCGTCAACGTCGCCTGGGTGGCCGCCAGCGTGGAGTCGCTCGTGGCCGGCTGGTTCCCGCTGACCGGCCTCGGCACCGCCCTGGTGATCGCGCAGGCGGTGGCGGTCGCCGGCCTCACCGCGCTGCAGTTCGCCGGCCTGCGCAAGGCCTCCTGAGACGGTGGCCGCCTCCGGCCGCACCGCGGCATCGCCCATCGGCCCGCGCGGGACCGCGTGAGGGGACGCTCGTCGCCCCCGCCGCACCACGGTCACCGGCCCGCGCGGGCCGATCGACAGAGCCGGACGACAGGAACGGCCAGCGCTCCCGCGGCATCGGGACCCACCGGCCCCCACGAGCGGGAACACCCCCTCCCACCTGCGATGTCTCGATCCGGGACCTATCCACGGGTCCAATCACCCCTCAAGGGTTTTGTCCGGTTAAGGTGACGGCACCCGAGCTTTCCCGACGGAGGAAGCGTGCCGATCTTCTTAGCCCGCCTGCTGGTCAGGTTCAGGCTGCTCGGAACGTGGTGGACCCCGGTCCTCGTCTTCAGCCTGGTGTTCGTGACCAGCTGGCCCCTGATGGCGCTCGCGGAGCCCCCGGGCAGCCCGATCGTCGAACCGGCCAACTACTGGTGGTACTTCGTCGTCACCGCCGCGACCGTCGGGTACGGCGACCTGTACCCGGAGTCGGCCCTCGGGCACGTCGTGGGCGTCTACGTCATCATCGGCGGCATCGCGACACTGACGACGGTCTTCACCCGCCTGTCGGCGACCTTGGAACGAGCGAAGGGACGAAGGATGCAGGGCTCCCTCACGGCGGACTCCTCCGGCCACATCGTGCTGCTCGGCTACACGCCCGGACGGACCGAGCAGATGGTGGAGGAGCTGACCGCCGACGGCTCGACCCGCATCGTGCTCTGCGCCGGGAACGACGTGCCCGCCCATCCGATGCCCGACCGCGACATCACGTTCGTACGGGGAGATCCGACCGACGACGGCGTGCTGCGCCGGGCCGGGGTGCACCGGGCCCACAGCGTCCTGGTCGACGCCCGCGACGACAACGAGGCCCTGGCGATCGCGATCACCGCCGCCCACGTCGCCGACGGGGCCCACCTGGTCGTGGCCCTGCGCGACCTGGGCAGGATCCGGCAGATGCGCTACGTCGACGAGCGGGTGCGGTGCGTCCAGTGGCACAGCCCTCACATGATCACCGAGGAGCTGAAGGACCCCGGCATCACCGAGGTCTACACGCAGCTGATGACCCACGGCGGGGCCGACACCTACTCGCTGCGGCTGCCCGGCGCCCTGGGCACGGTCCCGGTCGAGCGCTGCCAGATCGCCCTGGGCCGGCGGTACGGCGCCACCCTGCTCGCCGCGCGCGACGGCGACACCCTGCTGGTCAACCCCGGCTGGCAGACCCTGCTCCCGGCCGGAGCCGTGCTGTACTACGTCGCCTCCCGCAGGCTCACCCCCGACGAGGTCACGGCCGCCCTGCGCGAACCCGCCTGACCTTCCCCGGACAGGTCACGACCCGGCCGGCCTCCCCCGTCGAGGTCACCACCGCCCCGCGCGAACCCGGCCGGCCTCCCCGTCGAGGTCACGGCCGCCCCGCGCGAGCCCGGCCGGTCTCCTCGCGGTCCCGCGCGGGCAGCAGCCGGCTGCCGGGGTCCCCCCAGATCGACGACGGGGTCACGTACGGCCGCAGCAGCGTCACCAGGCCGGTGTCGCCCCGGCCGTTGAGCTCGTCCGACGCCACCCTGCGCGCCACGCCGGCCAGGAAGTCGGCCACCTGGACCCGCGGGTCCGATATGGAGTCGACGAGCCTGAGACCGGCCGGCCGCACCGCCCCGGAACGGCCGGGAACGACCGGACCCCCGGGCGTCCCCGCGAGCTCCGCGAGCCCCGCGAGCTCTGCCGACCGCGCCAGCTCCGTGAGCTCCGTGAGCTCCGTGAGCCGCGCGACCCGCTCCGGCGTCAGCGCGTTGTGCCGGTCGTGGACGATCGAGACGGACGCCCCGTCCCGCCCCCAGTGCAGGACGGCCTGGACGATGGCCGGGATCAGCGGGTCCAGCACCGGCATCGCCGCGTCGCCCGCGGGCCGCCCCCGCAGGAGGTCCGCGTGCGGCCCGGCCCGCGCCAGCGACGCCACGATCCCCGCCACCGGCTCCGGGGCGGCGGCGGACCGCAGGGCGTCCGCCGCCCGGAAGAACGCCTCGGCGGGCGTCCTGGCCCGCACGAGGTCGTTGAACGACTCCAGGAAGGCGTCCCATCGCCGCCGGCCGAACACCTCCCGGCCGTCGCGGTACAGGACCAGGGCCGCCTGCCCGGCGCGCGGGTCCCGGTACGGGCCCCCGTCCACGGGCCGGGCGGCCTGCCCGGTGATCTCCCCGGCCAGCAGCTCGACGAGCCTGCCGACGAGGAGGAACTCCTTGTCGACCAGGTGGACGTGCGCGTTGCCGTGAATCGGCCCCGACGGCCCGAGCAGCCATTCGAGGACGGCCCGGTGCTTCTCGCGGAGCAGGTGGTTCGCCTTGTACTCCACCGCGGGGGACCGGATCCTGTTCCGCGTCTCCTGGACGCACTCCGCGGCCGAGGCGACGCTCAGCCCCACCCCGGCGTGCGCGAAGACGTCGGTGTTCCCGCCGATGAGCTTCTCGCCCTCCGAGCCGGACTCGTCACAGGCGATCTCCAGGAGCCCGCCGGTGGACGCGCTCCCCGCGATCCCCGCGGGGCGTGCCTGATCGTCTCCCACTTCCGGCACCATACCAACGGGCCCACGACCCCGGGAAAGGGTTTTCGGCCGCCCTGCCCGCCGGGCTTCCCGGGCGTGCCACGCCCCGTCCCGGCCCCGTCCCCCGCATCCTGCGCCGTCCTGTGTCGTCGCAGGTCGTCAGGGAAGGAGCAGTCCCCAGTAGAGGGACCAGGGGACGAACACCAGCCCGCCGCAGAGCAGGAGGCCGAGCCGTACCCGTTCCCCCGCGGGGACGGAGGCGGCGTTGCGACGCCAGGCCAGCGCGGTGAGGATCGCCGCGACCACCGAGGCAACCGCCAGGGCCTGCAGCGCCAGCCAGACGAGCGGGCGCCCCGCCAGCACCGGACCGGTGGTGGCCAGCTTGCCTCCCGTCATCAGCAGGTAGGTCAGGTAGCAGAACGATCCCAGCACCGCCGTGAGCCCTCCGGCGCTCAGGAGCCGGGCGGCCCGGGTCACCGGCGTCCGCGAGCGGCCGCGCAGACGGCGCACCAGGGCGATCACCGGATAGGCGGCGAACGCGGCCACGAGCAGCGTCAGCGCCGCCAGCTGGACGTTCGACGACTCCCAGCCGGCCGGAGGATCCATCGGCACCGTCGGGGCGTCCTGCACCGGATCGGGTCCCGACCAGCGCGTCCCGGGCGGCTCGCCCGCGGTGACGCCGTGCACCCAGGAACCGACCAGGGCCGCGTAGCCGGGTGCCAGCTCCGGCAGCCGGGTGACGCCCCCGTCGGGGGTGCGGTGGGCGGCGTGGTCGGCGTTGGCGAAGAACCGGAACGTGTAGTGCCGGTTGCCGCCCTTCTCCAGCGCCTCGGCGAACCCTCGCGGACTCTCCTCGGGCGGGGTGAGCAGGTCGTGGACGCCCCAGATGCCGAGCACCGGCCGGCGTAGCGCGGCGATGACCGGCCTCGGGTCGTAGTAGGGCTCGGGGAACAGGCCGCCGTCCGCGATCATCCGGTACATGTGCGGCTCGGCCCGGTCGACGAGCGAACCGGAGACCCCGGCCTTGCGCAGCCCGGCCGCCACGGCCCAGGTCTGCTGGCGCAGCGGCGGGCCGCTGTTCGCCCCCACGACGATCACGAAGGCGACGTCCCGCGAACGGGAGGCCGCGAGCGGGGCGACCCAGCCCCCCTCGCTGAGCCCCCAGAGGCCGACCTTGGCCGGATCGACGCCCGGCTGGGAACGCAGTGCGGTCACCGCGCCGAGCGCGTCGCTGGCGAGCCGCGCGTAGGACCGCTCGAAGAGCGAGTAGCCCTTCGAGCGCTTGTCGTAGATCAGCACGGACAGCCCCTGGCGGGCGAACTCGACGGCCTCGGTCAGCAGCTTCGTGCGGGGCGTGCCCGTACCCGCCCCGTGCACCAGGACGACGCCCGGCCGGCCGGGTCTCGCCGCGATCGGTGACAGGACCGTGCCGTGCAGCGGCAGCCCCTCCGAGCCGCCGAAACTCACCGGCACCGTCCTCAGGTCGGCGGGAACGACGAGCGGAGGCCCGGCGGACGACGACACCGAGGAGGGCGTCCCGGCAGGTGAGGGCTCCGCGGGCGAAGGGCCCGCTGGAGGCGAGAGGGCCGACAGGAACAGGGCCGCGGTCACGACGAGGAGATGAGGTGTCATATGCCGAACGTACTCTGCAGAGAAGTCTCTGCAAACCCTTTCCTGCAGAGACCCTTCTGTAGGACTAGGCTGCTCATCATGAAGGATGAGGACTCGTTCCTTCTCGACGACCCGGCCCGGCTCAAGGCGCTCGCGCATCCCATGCGCCGGCTCATGCTGCGCCACCTCTCCCTGCACGGCTCGGCGACCTCGACGACCCTCGCCGACCTGCTCGGCGCCAAGACCGGCACCACCAGCTACCACCTGCGGCAGCTGGAGAAGTACGGCTTCGTCGAAGAGGTCCCCGGTCACTCGGCGGGCAGGGAACGCTGGTGGCGCAGGACCGAGGAGCCCAGGGACATGCGGCTGCCCACCCCCGACCTGCTCGCCCCCGAGGACCGTCCCGTGCTCGCGGAGTTCCACCGGATCGGCCTGGAGGAGGATCTCGCGCTCTTCCAGCGCCTTCCCGAGATCTACGAGCGCGAGCCCCACTGGGTCAAGGCGTCACGCGGTATCGCCCGGATGACCGCGCAGGAGTTCGAGGAGTTCTTCGAGGCCTACATGAAGGTGCTGAAAAAGCACAGCCCCCGGGCCGAGGACGCCTCCCCGGACGCGCGGCCGATGTTCGTCCGGCTCTTCGCCTTCCCCGCCGAGGACGGCTGACGGCGACCACCGGGCAGGTCCCGGGAGACGAGTTCCCGGAGCCGAGAACGAAACCCTTCCGGCGTGCATCCAACGGGGCGTGAAACGATCCACCGATCCCGGCCGTCCCGGCCGTCCCGCTCCGACGACGGACCGCGAAGTCTTCCCGCGCCACCGCGTACCCGACCTGCGGGAGGAGGCGGGCGGATGCCGTTCGACGCGCTGATCGACGCCGTCGTGGCGGCCGTCGTCCTCCCCCTGCTCCCGCTCTCCGCCCGTCGTCCCGGGCGGACGCCAGGCGCCCCGGCCGGGTCCGCCAAGACCGTGCGGCCGGAGGCGACCCGCTCACGGCCCGTCGTCCATGCGGCCCCCGGCCCGCTCGCGGCGTCCGCCGACGACTTCGGCGCGACGGTCCTATGGCGCTACCCGGAAGGCGTCCGCCCGGTGCGGCCCTTCACCCCGCGATTCCTCCCGGTGGAAAATTCCATCATGGAAAAGCCGAAAAAAGGTGACTCACAACCGAGCTTCGCACCGGACGGAGCCGTCCACCCGGCACGAATCGACGCATCCTGATCAGCGCGCCCCGAACCCCCTGGCTCGGCTTCCCGGATCAGCGCACCCTGGACGGCGGGACCGTCCAGGTGTTGCAGGCCGCCGGTGACGCGGCGCGGAAACCCCTGTCGAGCCAGGTGGCGATGGTACGGCCCTTGCCGTGGTTGGTGTCGTACCTCTCGTCCCCGTTCCTGCGGGTGAGCTCCAGCAGGTACTCCCAGTCCTCCTCGGTCCGGTCCAGGGAGTCCCAGACGCTGCCGATGAAGACGCCTGCCAGGCACTCGGCCTGCAGCTCGTTCCGGCGGATCTGCTCCCCCAGCTCGCGCTTCCCCTTGTACGGGTGGTAGTCGAAGGCGCGTTCCATCCCGGTGAGGGTCTGGATGTGGTGCCCGTACTCGTGGGCGGCCAACAGGAACAGGACCAGATCGGAGGGGTCCTCGAGGAGGGTGTCGTCCAGCTTGACGAGGAAGCGCCGCTCCCGGCCGCAGTACTGCGCCGCGGCGCTCTTGCTCCAGACGTGCCCGCAGAACCGCCGGGGCTTGACGCCGAACGCGATCCGGGCCTTGGCGAACGGCAGGCCCGCCTGCTGGAGATGGGCGCCCCAGGAGGTGTTGAGGCAGTTCAGCACCGAGGTCAGGTACCGCTTGGCCGAGGCGGCGTGGTTCGGCTTCACCTCCCGCTCCGGGCACTCGCTCGGCTCGAGAGCACCGCTGCGGTAAAGCTTGTTCTTGGTCAGGACCGAATCGCGGATGGGGTAGCGGGCGCCGGGGGCCGGATCCGGGACGGCGCCGTGAGCCGCGCCTGACAACACAAGCAAAAAACTTACAGAAATCGCCACAAGGAGGGGAAAACGCATGATCGGATCTTAGGGGCCGTGAAACACCGAACAAGAATATTTTCGCCTGGTTTCTGCCGATCCGATGGTTTCCGTCCCGTGGACGGAAACCGGGCACGAAGCCGCCATGGACGGGGGCCGGGGGCGTCCGGCAGACTCCGGCCGCACGACACTGCCCGCCCTCGCCGAAGAGGTCGTCACCGCCTACCTCCGGGCGGCCGACGACGAAGCCCCCCGGTCTTGTCGAAGGCCTGTACGAGGGCCGGTTCCACCCCGGCACCGACGGCACGGCTCCCGCCGGCCCCGTCACCTGGCGGACCCTGTCCGGTCACGGCACGACCCTGCGCGGTCCCGAACCCGCCGGACTGGATCTCTGGCACGACCCGCGGGCCCTCGCCGTCTGGGCCGACGACGACCTCGACCGGTACTGGCGCCGGCTCTGCGACCGCGCGTCGAGGCCCTTCAGCGTCTGGGGACAGGCCGCCCTGGGTGGCTACGGCACCGTCTGGATCGTCACCGGCGTGACGCGCCTGCACTTCACCCTGGCCACGGGCGACATCACCTCCAAGGAGGGCGCGTGCCGCCACGCGCTGGAGACCTTCCCGCCGCGCTGGCACCGGGTGGCCGAGGAGGCCCTGCGCATCCGGCGGACGGACCGGGCCCTGCCCACGTTCACCGGCCTCCTCGGCGACATGACGGAGTTCCTGCCCGCCGGGTCCGGCCGGGACCGGCGGTCCCTGTAAGCGCGCCGGTCGTCCCGTCCGCGGGCCGCCGCCGGGCCGCTGGCATGCTTGTCCCATGACCGGATCGACGATGCGCGCCGTCAGCCAGGACGTCCTGGGCGGACCCGAGGTGCTGAAGGTGGTGGAGTGCGAGCGGCCCGTGCCGGGCCCGACCGAGGTGCTGGTACGAGTGCACGCGGCAGGGCTCAACCCCACCGACTGGAAGCACCGCGCCACGGGCGGCCTGCTGGGACGGCCGCCGTTCGTCCTCGGCTGGGACGTCTCCGGTGTCGTGGAGGCCGTCGGCCTGGGGACGGCCGTGTACAAGCCGGGCGACGAGGTCTTCGGCATGCTGCGCTACCCGTACGGCCACGGCGCGTTCGCCGAGTACGTGACCGCCCCCGCCCGGACGTTCGTCCGCAGGCCGCGCGGGATCGACCACGTCCGGGCGGCGGCGCTCCCGCTGGCCGCGCTGACCGCGTGGCAGGCGCTGGTGGACGTCGCGGCGGTGCGGGCCGGTCACCGGGTGCTCGTCCACGCCGCGGCCGGTGGGGTGGGCCACCTCGCGGTGCAGATCGCCAAGGCGCGGGGAGCCCACGTCATCGGCACGGCGAGCGCCGCCAAGCACGACCTGCTGCGCGGGCTGGGGGCCGACGAGCTCGTCGACTACCGGCAGGTGGACTTCGCCGAGACGGTCAGGGACGTCGACGTGGTGCTCGACACGATGGGCGGCGACTACGGCCCCCGCTCGCTGCGCACCATGCGCGAGGGAGGCGTCATCGTGTCGCTCGTCCTGTCCGGCCTGGCCGAGGGGTTCGGCGCCCAGGCCGAGGCGGCGGGCGTCCGCGCCGAGTCCATGCTCGTGGAGCCCGATCACGCCGCGCTGAGGGCGATCGCCGCGCTGGCCGAGGCGGGCAGGCTGCGCGCCGAGATCGACACGGTGCTCCCGCTGGAGCAGGCCGCCGAGGCGCACGCGCGCGGCGAGACCGGCCGCACCACCGGCAAGATCGTTCTCACCGTCGCCTCCCCCGGGACGAGCGAGCCCGGAGTCCGGTGAGCCCGTGCTCCGGCGGTCCCGGACCCGGGACGGGCCGCGCGTCGGGTCCGATGACCAGGCCGGTCCGTCCGTCGAGCGAGGCGTCGCCCGCGGCGAGCTGCCGGCGGGCGACCTCCAGCACCCGCGCGCGGTTGCGCGCGGCGTCCGCCCGCAACGCCGTCCCCCGTTCAGCACCGGACGCCACAGCCTCGGCCTCGTCGTCCGCCGATTCCCCGCCCGCGTCGCGATGGCCGGATCTGCAAGACATGTGTCCTTGCGGCCGTCACCGCCGGTGGCCAAGGATGACGGCATGCCACACCGCGTCGTCATCGTCGTCTTCGACGGCTTCCAGTTGCTCGATCTCGCGGGCCCGGCCGACGTGTTCTCCGCGGCCGGGCTGCTGGACCCGGGTGCCGCCTACCGGGTGGAGACCACGGCCGCCCAGGCCGGGGCCGTGCGCTCCCTGTCCGGCGTCACCGTCCACGCCGGGACGCCGCTGCGGGACGTCCGGGGGCCGATCGGCACGCTGCTGGTGGTCGGCGGCCTTCCCACCCCCGCGGGCCTGGACGGCACCGCGGCGCTGATCCCGGAGCTCCGCAGGCTCGCCGGGGAGTCGGACCGCGTCGGGTCCATCTGCTCGGGCACGTTGCTGCTGGCCGAGGCCGGTCTGCTGGAGGGACGGCGGGCGACCACCCACTGGGCCGTGGGGGACATGCTCGCCCGCGACCATCCGGACGTGCGGGTGGACGCCGACCGCATCTACGTACGCGACGGCGACGTGTGGACGTCGGCGGGGGTCACCTCGGGGATCGATCTCGCCCTCGCCCTCGTCGCCCACGACCACGGGCACGACCTGGCCAGGGAGATCTCCCGCTGGCTGGTCGTGTACCTGCAACGGCCCGGCGGGCAGAGCCAGTTCAGCACGCCGCTGAGCACGCGGACGCCGAAGCGCGAGCCGTTGCGCGACCTGCAGGGGTGGATCGAGGAGAACCTGGACGCCGACCTGTCGGTGCAGGTCCTCGCGGAACACGTGAACACGAGTGTCCGCCACTTCTCACGCGTGTTCGCCGCCGAGGTCGGCATGACGCCCGCCCGGTACGTCGAACACGCGCGGACCGCGGCGGCCAGACGGCTGCTGGAGAGCGGCGACGAGCCGCTCGACCGGATCGCCGTCCGGGTCGGCCTCGGCACACCGGAGACCCTCTACCGGGTCTTCCGGCGCCACCTCACGATCTCGCCGGGAGAGTACCGGCGCCGTTTCCACGCCACGGAGAACCGACATGCAGATCGCCATCCCCCTGTACGCGGGCTATGACGCCGCGGACGCCCTGGGGCCGTACTTCGTCCTGCGCCACATCCCCGGCGCCACGGTCACCTTCGTGGCCGAGCGGCCGGGCGTCGTCGCCGACCAGGGGGTCACGCTGACGGCCACCGCCTCCTTCGCCGACGTGCCCGCACCCGACGTCCTGGTGGTGCCGGGCACCGCGGACGTGATGCGCAGCACGGCCGACCAGGAGCTGATCCGGTACGTGAGGACGGCCCATCCGACCACCACGTGGACCACGTCGGTGTGCGTGGGCTCGCTCACGCTCGGCGCGGCGGGCCTGCTGGAGGGGGTCAGGGCGACCACCCACTGGGTGGCCCGCGACCTGCTCGCGGGGTTCGGAGCGCTGCCGGTCGACGAACGCTTCGTCACGGAAGGAAAGATCATCACCTCGGGCGGGGTGCTGGCCGGTATCGACATGGCCCTCCACCTCGCGTCCCTGCTGGCGGACGAGGAGACGGCCATGGCGATCCAGCTCGGCCTGGAGTACGCGCCCCGGCCGCCGTTCGACGCCGGGACGCCCGAGACCGCCCCCGCGGGGGTCGTCGAACTGGTGCGCTCCCTCCTGAGGAGCACCTGAACCCTCGCCCGGACACCGGGGCGCCAGACGCCCGGACACGGGGACGTCCGGACGCCCGAACACGGGGACGTCCGGACGCCCGGACACCGAGGCGCGGGGACGTCCGGACGCACCCCCGCCCGGGCGCGTCCTCACGTCCCCGGACGCGTCCTCACGTCGTCCTGCCCCTGGCGCGGAAGGCCGCGGTCTTGACGCGGTTCTGGCAGGCCGTGCCGCAGAAGCGGCGGGTGCCGTTGCGCGACACGTCCACGTACACCCGGTCGCAGTGCGGCGCCGTGCACACGCCGAGGCGGTCGCGGAAGTCGCCGCCCAGCACGATCGCGAGCCCGGTGGCGCAGCTCGCCGCCAGGTCACCGGCGACGGTGCCGCCACGGCCGTGGAAGTGCAGGTGCCACGGCTCCCCGTCGTGCCGCTCGAGCAGCGGACGGGCGCGGGTGTCGTCCAGGAGGGCGTTGACCCGCAGGGCCGCCGTGTCGACGTCCCCCGCGGTCACGGCCTCGAAGACCGCGCGCAGCCGGGCCGCGGTCCCGGCGAGCTCGGCGGCCTCCTCCTCGGTGACCTCCCGCTGGCCCGGATAACCGGTCCGCAGGCCCTCGGTGACGGCGGCGACGAGATCGCGCGGCGCCTGGAAGGGGCGGCCCCGCCGCTCCCCGGGGGTCAGCTCGTTGACCAGACCCACCGCCATCCGGACGATCGCATCGGTGTGACTGTTGAAATCCACTTGACCAGTTACCTGTTCGCGTTTTAGTTTGTGACTGCCGAAAGCTTATATGACAGTCACAAGGAGACGATGGTGCTCACCCACGATGCCGCACGCGAATGGATCGCACGCTGGGACCGCCAGCAGGAGGGCTACCTGCCCGACCGGGAGGAGCGGTTCACCGCGCTGATCGACGCCGTCGAGGCGCTGGGCCGTCCCGATCCGCTGGTCGTCGACCTCGGCTGCGGGCCGGGCTCGCTGTCGGCGCGTCTGCTGGAACGGATACCCGGGGCGACGGTGGTCCCGGTCGACGCCGACCCGCTGCTGATCGGCCTCGGCCGGGCCGCCTACCCGCACCTCAGGTTCGTCTCCCTCGACCTGCGCACCCCCGGGTGGGCGGGCTCCCTGGGCCTGGACCGGCCGGCCGACGCCGCGGTGAGCACCACCGCCCTGCACTGGATCTCCGCGTCCGACCTTCCGAAGATGTACGCCGAACTGGCGACCGTGCTGCGGCCGGGCGGGCTCCTGCTCAACGGCGACCACATGGAGACCGACGACACCGCCCCCGTCATCGCCCGCCTCGAACGCGCCGTGCACGAGCGGGCCACCGAGCGCCTGTTCGCCGACGGGCGTCCGGAGGACTGGCGCCAGTGGTGGGACGCGGTCGCCGCCGACCCCGCGTTCGCCGAGCTCAACTCCGCCCGCGCCACCGCGGGGGCCGACCACCACGGTTCGGAGTCCCCCCTGCTCTCCTCGCACGTCGACGCCCTGCGCGACGCCGGTTTCACCGAGATCGGCTGCCTGTGGCAGCGCGGCGACAACCGCCTCCTGTGCGCCGTCCGCGGCTGATCGGTCACCCGTCCGGGGAGGAATCGCCGCGGTCACCGGTGGTCGCTTGACATTATGCAGGCAAATGCCTGCATAATTCTCCATGTGGCTGCGGATACGGACAAGGTCTTCAAGGCGCTGGCGGACCAGACGCGGCGATACCTCCTGGACAGGCTTCACGAGCACAACGGGCAGACGCTGAGCGAGCTGTGCGAGCACCTCGACATGGCACGCCAGTCGGTGACCCAGCACGTGGCCCTGCTCGAGGCCGCCAACCTGGTCAGCACGGTCCGGCGGGGGCGAGAGAAGCTGCACTACCTCAACCCCGTCCCCCTCCACGAGATCCAGGAACGGTGGATCGACAAGTTCGAGCGTCCACGCCTCCGGGCGCTGAGCGCCCTGAAGCGACGAGCAGAGGAGCACGACATGAGCGACACGCTGACCACCGGCACGCCCACCTTCGTGTACGTCACCTACATCCAGAGCACCCCGGAGAAGGTCTGGCACGCCCTGACCGACGCCGACCTCACCGCCGAGTACTGGGGCCACAGCAACGTCTCGGACTGGCAGGCCGGCTCCACCTGGCAGCACGTGCGCACCGACGGGTCGGGGGTCGCCGACGTCACCGGCACGGTCGTGGAGACCGTGCCGCCCAAGCGGCTGGTGATCACCTTCGGCGAGCCGTCCCAGGTCACGTTCGAGATCGAGCCCTACGGCGAGATCGTCCGGCTCACCGTCACCCACGAGAACCTGGCCACCCGGGACGACTACGACCAGATCTCCCTCGGATGGCCGGCCGTGATGGCCAACCTCAAGTCCCTCCTGGAGACCGGGCACGTCCTGCCGCAGGCCCCCTGGGAGATGCACGCGGAGGCCCGGTCCGAGCAGATGGCGAAGAACGACCGCCAGGGGTCGTGACCCTCACCGGGACACCGCGCGGGGGCACCGTACGGGGCCTCGTGGCACACCGGCGGAGGACGGGGCCGTCCGCCGTTCACGGCCCGCGCGCATCCCCCGGGTCCGGGCTCCCTACGGAAGGATCTCGATCGTCTCCGGCGTCTCCTCCGGGGAGCCGGGCTCGGGAAGCTCCTCGGCCTCGATGACCGCGTCCTCGGGCGGCGGCTGGACGGTCACCCTGGCGCCCCAGCCGGTGAAGCGCTGGTCGGAAGTGAGGCTCGGCCGGTCGCCGCCGTTCGCGTGCCGGGAGGTCGCGGAGGCCAGACGGGTGACCCTGCCCTCGGCGTCGAACCAGAGCGCCCAGGCGACCTTCTCGCCGCGTCCCGTCCATCCCTCGAAGGGCCGGCCCGGAATCGCGGAGGCGAGGATCGTGCCCCGGGCGGAACGGGGGCCCTTGGAGGAGGCGGTGGCGAGCAGCGCCCGCAGCGTGCCGGGGGTGAACAGGTCGATCGCGCCGTCGGCGGCGACGGGGCGGGGCTCCCGGAGACGTACCCAGTTCTTGTTCAGCGGCAGCCTGCCGATCAGCTCGCCCCCGGAGGCGTAGGTCGCGTCCTTGACCCGCACGAGCAGCGACGGGAAGAGGGTGTCCTCCTTCAGGCCCTCGGAGCTGATCGCCGAGTAGAACGTGGTGGTGTCGTCCGTCTCCACCACTCCCCCCTTGCGGAACCCCACGATCCGGTCGGTCCGGGTGGTGGCGAACCGCCTGCCGTCGGGCGACGTGCGGGTGACCAGGGAGACGGTGACGCCTCGGCCGGGCACGACCTGGGCACGGAGCGCCTTGACCGGATCGGCGACGACGGCGGCGGCACGGGCGGGCAGCGGCGCGAGCAGGACGAGGCCCGCGACGACGCCCGCGGTGATCCGTTTCATGTGGTTTCCTTCACCATCCGGAGGGGAAGGAGATTCTTCCAATCAAAGATCACGATGCCGTCTCGACGGCACGTCTCCGTGCCCGGCATCCGGTGCCGCCGGAGACGGACCCCGATCCCGCACCCGGCCCGGCCCCGGCGCCGCCGGAAGCGCCGTGATCATCTCACCGGCCCGGGACCCGGCCCGCGCCCAGAACGCGTCACTGGCTGGTGGTACGGGTGGGCCGCACGACCAGGACCACCCTGCGCCCGGCGTCGGCGACCGGCGCCTCGTACTCCAGCCCGTAGCGCCTGGCCAGCACGTCGAAGAAGGCACCCTCGGGGTCGGGGTCGATCCGCTCGACGATGCCGCGGACCTCCAGGTACCGGTACGGCTGCTCGGGATCGTTGACGGAGAGCGCCACCCGAGGGCGGGCGCTCGCGTTGCGGCCTTTCTGACGGTCCGTCGTGGTGGTGAGGCGCAGGAACTCGCCGTCCCAGACGGTCCACACCGGTGTCACCTGCGGGGTGCCGTCGGGCATCAGGGTCGCCAGGTGCGCGTACAGGGGGCGGGTCAGCAGGTCGAGGTGGCTCTCGGGAATCACGGTCATGGCGGCACGCTATCAAAGCTTTGATAGTCATAAGAAGCTTGCCACACGTGACGGCTTGTAAGCTCCGCTCATGGACATGCCCGCCCAGGAGCGGCTCGGCCTGCCGGTGAAACGCGCCGAACAGCGGCTCATGGCGGCCAAGCACGCGGCGGTGAGGACCGCGGGCCTGACCGTGCCGCAGTACGCCGCCCTGCTCGTGCTGGCCGACAACCCGGGCATCTCCGCGGCCGCCCTGGCCAGGGAGTGCCTCGTCACCCCGCAGGCGATGACCGTCGTGCTGAAGAACCTGCTGGGGGCCGGCCTGATCGAACGCGGCCCGCACCAGTGGCACCGCACGATGCTGGAGACCCATCTCACCGACGCGGGACGCGAGGCGCTGCGCACCGCGGACGCGGCGGCCGTGGTCATCGAGCGCAGGATCGCCGACGCCTTCACCCCAGAGGAACGCGACACCCTGCGGGATCTGCTCGCCCGCTTCACCGAGGCGATCTAGGCGTACCGGGTGGCGCTCACCGCGCCGGTGGCCTTCCCGTGCTTTCCCCACCTCATACTCGAATCCGAAAATATCCAAGCAAGGGTGGAGTTCAATGTAGGTCGAGTAGGTTGTGAGCCATGCTCGACGTCCTTGGAGAAGCCGGCGATTTACTGATCCTCGGGCTGCTGATCGCAGGAATATATGTCTTTGTCCGCGTCATTCGCCAGCTCCTCGCCCCCCGGTCCCAGCCCGAGGTGCACGAGGCGCCACCGCACCCGGACTGGAATTCACGTCCGCGTCCCGGCGACATCTGGTGGGCCGGTGTGCCGTTCGCGGACGGCTCGGGCGGGAAGGTCAGGCCGTGCCTGGTGATTCGCACCCATTCGAATGGCGTGGAGGTCCTGAAGATTACGAGCCAGGACAAATCCCATCGGATGAACTGTGTCAGCATCCCCACCGCCCACTGGGACCGGCGGGCGCGAAAGGACAGCTGGCTCGATCTCGACGCCCCGTACTTCATCGGCGACCATGACTTCCGGCGACGCGCCGGTGCCTGCGACGACCGGACCTGGTCGCTGGTGAGAAAACACCACCGGACGGGCTGGGTCCACTCCCCCGACCACTGACACCGCGTCCGCGAAGGGCCGACGGCCGGTGCTCCGCCCGTCGGCACCCCCGCACGGCCGGAGGAACGCGACGGGGGAACGCGACGGGGGACGACGTCTCACCTCGACGAGGCCCGCGGGGGCCGGGGGCCGGGGGCTCAGTCTCCGTCCAGGACGCGTTTCACCCATTCCAGCGAGCCCGTGGCGAGCGCCTCGTCCGCGAGCCGCCTGGCGGAGGCCGTCTTCAGCGCGGCGAGCGAGCTGTCGATCCACGGCTGGATGTTCCGGTACCCCTGCTCGCGGTACTCGACGGCCTGGATGAGGCATTCGAGCTTGTCGGCGTCGCGGGCGCAGACGGCCTCCAGGCTGGTCTTCTCCTCGTACTCCCCGACCGCGCCACTGACCATCTCCGCCACCACCGCCGGAACGCCGCGCACCTGGTCGGCGGTGACCTCCTCGTTCGGGGCCGCCTTCAGGTAGAGCCTGCCGAGGTGGTGGATGTCGGTGATGCGGCTCTCCTGCGTGTCGTGGAACAGGCTCATGAACGCCGCACGCTCGGGGTCTCCGCCTTCCAGCGCCGCGATCACACTCGCGATGATCGCCGTACGGAAGGAGTGGTCGGCGACGCTCTCGGGGTCCCGCACCCCCGCCACCAGCCAGCCCGTGCGCCTGTACCGCTTGAGCAGCCCCATCTCGTACAGCAGACCGGTCAGCCTCGACAACTCCTCCGCCATGGAGGCCCCCTCTCCCCTCGGTGGATCTGCGCAGAGCGTAGACGACCGCCGTCGTCCCGTCCGGCACCACCGATGACGAGCCCCCGTACCCCCGCCCGGACGCCCTATCCCCGCCTGGGCTCGATCACGGTCCCGCCGGACATCACCTGACGGGTCATCGGACGGTTCAGGAAGTCGTGCGGGAAACCCTGTTCGACGGCGCCGGCCCGGTCGAGGGCGGTCAGTTCGTCCTCGGTGAAGGTCACCTCCAGGGCGGCCAGGTTGTCCTCGAGTTGCGCGAGGGTCCTCGCGCCGACGATGGGAGCGGTGACCGCCGGGTCGAGCAGCGTCCAGGCGAGCGCGACCCGCGCCGGGGTGGTGCCCTTGCCGGCCGCGACCTCCTTCACCACGTCGGCGATGTCCAGCGCCCGCTCGGTCAGCGAGCCGTTGGCCGCGGCGACGTTCTTGCGCGTCCCCTCCGGATCGGCGGAGACGCCGTGGTCCAGGTCGGCCCGGGTGTACTTGCCGGTCAGCACACCGCTCGCCAGCGGCGACCAGGGGATCACGCCGAGCCCCATCTCCCGTGCCATCGGGATGAGCTCGCGCTCCACCGTCCGCTCGACCAGGCTGTACTCGATCTGCAGGGCGACCAGCGGTGACCAGCCGCGCAGGTCCGCGATCGCCTGCATCCGGGAGACCTGCCACGCGGGGGTGTCGGAGATGCCCAGGTAGAGCACCTTTCCGGCGCGGACCAGGTCGTCCATGGCCCGCAGGACCTCCTCGACCGGGGTCGTGAAGTCCCAGGCGTGCAGGTAGAGGAGGTCGATGTAGTCGGTGTTCAGCCGCCGCAGGCTCGACTCGACCGAGGCGACCATGCTCTTGCGGTGGTTGCCTCCCGAGTTCGGGTCCCCCGGGCGCGTGGCGGCCGTGTACTTCGTGGCGGCCACCACGCGTTCGCGGCGGCCGTGCATGAACTCGCCGAGCAGCTGCTCGGACGTCCCGTTGGTGTACTGGTTGGCGGTGTCGACGAAGTTCCCGCCCCGGTCCACGTACGCGTCGAAGATCCGGCGCGACTCGTCCTTGTCGGCGCCCCATCCCCAGTCCTGCCCGAAGGTCATGGCCCCGAGCGCCAGCGGTGAGACCCGCAGGCCGGAGCGGCCCAGCAGGCGGTAGCGGTCAAGCGAAACAGTTCCGGTCACAATGGTCTCCAGGCACGGTGCTGCGGCGTGACGATCTCGTTCGGGGCTCGCACCGCCGCCGTGAGCGAGCCGCCTGCTCATCGTGCGGCCGCCGGAGGAGGGGGACCAGCGAGGGCTTTTCCTGGGACTGACCGTCCCAGGCGGACCGTGGCTACGATCGAGGGGGTGAGCAGCGGAATGGACCTGGCCCACGAGCTGGCGGTGTTCCTGCGGACCCGCCGTGAGCGACTGACCCCCCACGACCTGGCGCGTTCCCCGCACGGGCGCCCGCGCCGTACCCCCGGCCTGCGCCGGGAGGAGGTCGCCGAGCTGGCCGGGGTCAGCGTCGACTACGTGGTACGCCTGGAGCAGGGACGGGGGCTGCGCCCCTCGGCCGAGGTGCTCGACGCCCTCGCGCGGGCGCTGCGGCTGAGCGACGACGAGCGGGCCTACCTGTTCGACCTGGCCCGGCAGCGACCGGTGAGCCGGCCGCCGTCCGCGACCGGCTGGGCGCCGAGCCCGCTGGCCCGGCTGGTCCACGACCTGTCGCCGCTGCCGTGCATGCTGGTCGACCACCGGTTCGACATCCTCGCCGCGAACCGCGAGATGACCAGGCTGATGCTGGACTTCGACCGCCTGCCGGCCGAGCAGCACAACACGCTCCGGCTGTGCATCCTCCGCCCGGAGTACCGCGACTTCTGGCGGGACCGGGAGCTGGTCGTCCGCGAGTGCATCGCCGACCTGCGCGCGGCGTGGGCCGCGCGTCCCGGCGAGGCGTTCCTGGACGAACTGATCACGGAACTGAGGTCGGGGAGCGAGGAGTTCGCGCGGCTGTGGGCGAGCCGCGACGTCAAGGTGAACGGCCGGGGCCGCAAGCGGTTGCTGCACCCCACGGCCGGCCCGCTCTCCGTCGACTACGAGGTGCTGAACCCGCTGGGGGACCCGGACCGGCGGCTCGTCATCTACCGTGCCGCCGACCCCGCCTCGCAGGCCGTACTGGACGCCCTCACCGACGGTGTCGCCGCTCCCGTACGCGATGGCGTCGCAGACGGGACGTCCAGGC
The DNA here is from genome assembly GCF_055586505.1 of Streptosporangium sp. NPDC050148. Taxonomy (NCBI): domain Bacteria; kingdom Bacillati; phylum Actinomycetota; class Actinomycetes; order Streptosporangiales; family Streptosporangiaceae; genus Streptosporangium; species Streptosporangium sp. NPDC050148. Next base: position 27,078 of record NZ_JBVJIA010000003.1, read on the forward strand.
GCTGATACGCGCGGGGCCGAGGCCCCGCGGCGCGACGGCCACCCGGGAGGGACCACCGGCGACATCGCTTCGCGGGGAACCCGGGACGGGTCCTTCGGGGCGTCCGCCCGGCCAGGGTGAGGACGTACCGGGCGAAGAGGGTTCTCTCGGCCGACAAAATGCCAGACAACTGTGCTATTTTTTGGCCATGCGGTCAGAAAATAAGGCGAGTGGCCAGGATCGTTCGTTCATCGAGACGGCACGCCGTGCCCAGATCGTCCGGTCCGCGATCGACGTGATCGCCGAGATCGGCTACGCGCAGGCGTCGCTGGCCCGGATCGCCGAGCACGCCGGCATCAGCAAGGGCGTCATCTCCTACCACTTCGACAGCAAGGACGAGCTGGTCCAGCAGATCGTCGACGACGCGATGACCGCCGGGGACGCCGCCGTCCGTCCCCTCGTCGAGGCGCAGACCACGGCCGCGGACATGCTCAGGGTCTACATCGAGGCGAGCGTGGAGTTCTACCGCACCCACCAGCGGCACATGCTGGCCCTGCTGGACATCTGGACGAACCTGCGCACCCAGGACGGCAGGCAGCGGCTCGGCGTACGCGACAACGAGAACGAGATGGGCGACGTCGAGCAGATCCTGCGGTTCGGCCAGGCCACCGGAGAGTTCGGCGAGTTCTCCACCCGGGTGATGGCCGTGACCGTCAAGCAGGCGGTCGACGGCGTGCTCCTGCTGATGGCCGCCTACGACGACCTCGACTTCGACACCTACGCCCGCGAGCTGGCCGGTCTGTTCGACCGCGCCACCCGCAAGGAGGACCGATGGAGGTGAACCTGCGGCCTCCCCGCCACCCCGTCGAGCCCCGGGCGATCCGCTGGTGGACGACGCAGGCACTGGCCTGGGTGCTCCCGCCGGTGCTCGTCCCGGCCCTGCTGGCCGCGCTGATCCCGCCCGCCCGGCCGTGGCTGCTGGCGGCGGCGCTGCTCGTCGCGGTCCCCGGCCTGGGGTACGCGCTCTGCATGCCGCGCCGGCGCTACCGGATCCACCGCTGGGAGGTCACCGACGAGGCGGTCTACGCCTCCTCCGGCTGGCTGTGGCACAGGTGGCGGGTGGCGCCGATGTCGCGCATCCAGACCGTCGACACCGTACGCGGCCCGCTGCAGCAGGTCTTCGGCCTGTCCGCGGTGAAGGTCACCACGGCCTCGGCCGCGGGATCGATCAGGATCCAGGGGCTGGACCGGCACCTGGCCGCCGACCTCGTCGAGCACCTCACCGCGAGAGCGCAGGCCGTGCCCGGGGACGCGACATGAGCGGCGGCGAGGACGCCTGGGAGCGGCTCGACGCGCGGACGGTCGCGGTCGGCCTGAGCTGGCTGGCCGGCCCCTCGATCCCCGCCACGGTGGCCGTCGTCACGCTGGGGGCCACGCCGCGGACCGTCATCCCGCTCGCCGTCCTGCTGCTCGTCCTCGCCGGGATCGCCTCCCTGGGGGTGCTGCGCCACGCCACCACGCGGTACAGGATCACCGGGGAGCGACTCGAGCACCGATCCGGGCTGGTGTTCCGCCGGGACCGCTCGATCCCGCGCGACCGCGTACGGACCGTCGACGTGACGGCGCAGCCGGTGCACCGCCTGTTCGGCGTGGCCGTCGTGCGCGTCGGCGTCGGCGAGCAGGAGGCGGACCTGCGCCTGGACGCGGTCTCCCGGGCCCGGGCCGAGCGGCTGCGCCTGCTGCTCGGCCCGGAGGGCGGGACGCCCGCGGACAGCGAGACGGTGACGGCGCGTCCCGCCTGGGTCGGTTACGCCCTGCTGAGCGGCTGGACACCGCTCATCGGCCTGGCGCCGTTCGGCGCGCTCTTCCGCGCGCTGGAGATCCTCGGCCTCCAACCCGCCGAGGTGGGTCTCCTGCGGGAGGCGTGGAGCACGGCGTCCCGGTTCTCCTGGCCGGTCGTGGCCGGGACGGCCCTCGCGGCCGTGCTCGCCATCGGGTTCGCGGGAGCGCTGCTGCTCCATGTGGAGGTGTGGTGGCGTTTCCGGCTGACGCGCGGGACCGACGGCACCTACCGGATCCGGCGGGGTCTGCTCGGCACCCGGTCGCTGTCGCTCCAGGACGGCCGGCTGCGCGGCGTACGGCTGGCCGAGCCGCTGCCGCTGCGCTGGGGAGGCGGCGCCCGCCTGAGCGCGCTGGTGGCCGGCGTCAACCCCGACGACAGCGAGGAGCGGACCTCCGCGGCGCTGCTGCCGCCCGCGCCCCGGCAGGCGGCGCTGCGGGTGGCCGCGCGGGTGCTCGGCGCCCCCGTGCTGGCGACCCGGCTGCGCCGTCACCCGCGGGCCGCGCTGCGCCTGCGCCTGTCACGCGCCGTCTGGGCGGTGGCGCTGCCGGCCGTGCCGCTGGCCTGGCTCGGGACGTGGGCGAGCCGGCTCCCGGACGGGTTGTGGCTGCTCGCCCCGGCCTGCCTGCCCGTCACGTTGCTGCTGGCGGCCGACGCCTACCGCGGCCTCGGCCACGGCATGTCCGGCGGCTACCTGCTGACCCGCCACGGCGCGATCGCCCGCAGGACGACGGCGCTGCGCACGGACGCGGTCATCGGCTGGACGGTCGGCAGATCTCCGGCACAACGCCGCCGGGGCCTGATGACCCTCACCGCGGCGACGTCCGCGGGCACCCACCGGATCAAGGACGTCGGCGTCGGACAGGGACTGACCTTCGCCGAGGAGGCGGTACCGGGTCTGCTGGCACCGTTCACGGTCCCCACCGCGCGACCGGCACGGGCCGCGTCCTCCTCGCCGTGACGGTTCTCGTCGTCGATACACCGGCCGCGCTGAGTGATCAAGGACTCGCGTCCTCGGAGCCGCCGCCACCGGGAAGACGCCCGAAGGGGTGACGGAACCGGCCGCCGTCCACGCGATGGCCCACGGACACCGCCGAGCCGGGCTCGTACCCACCGGGACGACGAGAGCCCGCGGGGCATTGACTTTGTCGCAAGGTATGACGCAACATGCTGATACAAACCTTGCGACAAAGGAGGTGCCATGATCCACGACCCGTCACCGGACGCCGGTTCGCCTGCGCGTACGGTCGATCTGCGATCGGCGAGCGCGTGGCTGGCCGGGCACGGCCTGGCCGACGCCCGCCCGACCCCGCTGCTGGCCGGCCGGCTGGCGGTCCGGGAACGCGCCCGCCTGGCCACCTACGTCATCCTGGCCGTGCTGATCATCGTGAGCGCCTTCGTCGCCACTTCCGCTTTCGGAGGCTTCCCGCCGGATCACCCGCTACCGCTGCTGGCCCTGACCGCGTCGGTGGCCGGGCTGCTGCTGGCACAGTGGTCGCTCGACCGGTGGGTGCGACGCGTCGACCGGCGGGCGGGCGCGACGCTGGCCCGCAGGGCCGCCCATTCGATCCAGCCCGGCTGGCGGACCGTGCTCGGCCGGCCGTACGCCGTTTTCACGGTCGCCACGTTCGCCGGCGCGATGGTGCTGGCCGCGAGCACCCTGACCGTTCCCGACCCCACCGTGCGGCGGCTGGCCGTCGTCGTGCTGATCGGGCTGCTCGGCGCGACGGCCATCACCGCCATGCAGCTGCGCCACCTGCTCAGGCGGCCGGTCGTGGCGGAGGACGAGGAGTCGCTGACCGCCGACGTCATCATGCGCGTCGAGGACGCCCGCGAGCTCACCACGCCGAGCGTGCAGTGGACGCTGCCGGTGGTGCTGTTCGGTACCGCGCCCGGCTGGTGGGGAGCCGCCGCGGTCGCCTACATGATCCTGAGCCTGGCCGCGTGCATCGCGCTCCATGCCAGGACGCCGTCGTGCGCGACGGTGGCCCGGCGGGTCATGAGCGTCCGATGATCGTCATCGATGCGGCCTCGCCGGTACCGCCGTTCGAGCAGCTGCGGGCCCAGCTCGCCCGGCAGATCCAGGACCGCACGCTGGCCGTGGGGTCCAGGCTGCCGACCATCCGCCACCTCGCGGCAGACCTCGGCCTGGCCGTCAACACGGTCGGCCGGGCCTACCGGGAGCTGGAGGAGGCGGGACTGATCGAGACACGCGGACGGGCGGGCTCGTTCGTGTCGGCCGCGGGCGAGGAGGGCCGGGAGCGGGCCCTCCGGGCCGCCGCCGACTACGCGGCCGTGATCGCCAGCGTCGGCATCGACACGGGTGAGGCGATCCGCATCGTGCAGGCGGCCCTGACGTCCGGCGCGGCGGCACCGGCCTCGCCATGACCGCGACCCGGCCGCGGGGTCACGGCGCCGGGCGCACGACGCCGGTGCTGCCGGTGCTGCCGGTGCTGCCGGACGTGAGAAGGCGGGATCGAGAAGGAGACGGTCACCCAGTCGCCGGTCCACCGCGGCGCATGTGCGCCGAAGCTCAGGAAGTGGTCCATCCGGGAGCGATGCCTGGCGATCGCCTGAGGCGTGAGGTGGTACACGGGCGGCCGCCCGGTTCCCCGCACGGCGATCAGGCCGCGCTTGGTCAACCGGGACAACGCGGCCCGCGCGCTGGACTCGCTGATGCCGAACTCCCCGAGCATCGCGACCACCGCCGTCGACGGGAGGTCGGCGTCCGAGGAGTCGAGGTACTCGCCGAGCAGGGTCGTCAGCAGGTGCTGCGGGTTGGGGTCTGCCTGCGCCCGCGGGAGTCCGACGTCGTCCGAAGACACATGGACACTCACGTCATCAGCTTGCCCCATGACGACGCCCTTGCCGAACGGCCGGCCGCCGGGCCCTCGAACGAGGCACGGCCCCTGACCGGAGTGCGTGTGGTCAGGGGCCGTGCGTCATCCGTACCTGCCGCCGCCCGGTGACGGACCCCGTGAGCGGCGGCGGCGCGTCCGGTCCCGGTGGCCCGGCGTCAGTAGACGACGTAGCAGTTGACGCCGTCCGACTCGCGGTAGCACTTCGCCGTCTCGATGCTGCTGATCTTGGTGTAGACGTTGGCGCCGATCCTGCGCCACGACCCGTGGAAGTTCAGCCAGTAGTCCTCGTACTGGAGCGTGAACGCGTCGGTGTCGGCCCAGATGTTCCAGCTGTAGGTGTGGCCGTTCATGCTCCGCGTGTCGCAGTTGCGTCCGGGATTCACCGGGCTCCAGACGTTGCCTCCGTTCCAGTTCCAGATGTTGCAGTTGCCCCCCTTGCCGACGTTGCCGGCGTTGATGTTCGCGGCGACGACGAGGTTTTGGATGCTGTTGTACCGGATGACGAGACCGCAGCACTCCACGGCCGCGGCGTCCGCCGCATCCGGGGTCCGCAGCGTGGTGCCGGCGTCCGGGACGGGCCGCAGCGGGGTCGCGTCCAGCGGCTTCGGCTGAAGATTGACAGGCCTGTCATCGGGGCCCGGTGTCCGCGGCGCCTGGACGCCGGGCACGTCGTCGGCGTTCGCCGCGATCGGAGGCTGGAAGGTGACGGCCGACACGGCCAACGCGAAGGAGACGGCGAGGTAGCGGACCAAGCGGTGCTTTCCCGGTGCCATGTGTGGTCCTTAATCGAGGGCTGGGGTACGACGATCACGTCGGGCGCCGACGCGCAATGCGTCCTACTCGCTCGCGAACCGCGTCGGCGCCCGTCCCCCGTGACGTGAGAAACAGTGACAGCCCCCACCACCACCGGCAACGCCCTGGCACGCTCCTGGGACACTGGGACGAAGGACCCCATCCCACCTGCATGAACCCAGAGAAATGGGATGTTCCACCGGCACGCCGTGGCCGTCATCCCTCCGGCATCCCACCCGCACGCGGCACGACGGACGTGCTCGCCCGCAGGCGCGGGCATCGACGCCCGCCGGCACGGCCGGAACCGGTACGAGGGCACGGACGGCGGCTGTTCCTAGGACCGGGATTCGATGAGGATCGGCTCCTCGGTGATCGTGATCACGTCTCCCGGCCGGACGGTCTCCGTGGTGCCGTCCAGCCGGCGCACCGCGCGGACGCGCGGGCCGGCCGTGGTCTCGGCCGTTCCGCCGATCGTCCAGCGGATCGAAGCCTCGTGGTGATCCCCGGGCTTGGCGACGGTGACCTCGCACTGCCAGACGTTCTCCGGCAGGTTGATGGCCGTCCCGTGGCCGCACGAACGGCTGCGGGCGTGGACCAGCCACCGCTGCAGTTGTTCCACCGCCAGCGCGGCGCCGGTGGGGCCCCCTCCCACCGCCTGCAGGACGATCGGGATCTTGGTGCCGCCCCAGTTGTAGAAGTACATGCGTTCGAGGTTGAGGTTGCGCGCGTACAGACCGGTGAGGAAGAAGCGCACGGCGTGGTTCCTGGCCCTGGTCTCGTCCAGCGGCCCCTGCAGCCGGATCGAGTAGGTGGTGCCGGTGTTCCACAGCCGGGGATGGATACCGGCCCGGTGGAACGCCCGGTCGACGGTGGTCACGAGCTCCAGCATGCTCTCCGGCGGGTCGGACGGGGTGCGCTGGTGAAGCTTGATCCCGGCGACGTCGCAGTGGCCGTACCCACCGAGCGCGGTGAACCGCTGAAACATCCGACGGCCTTCTGCGGTCCACAACTGCCCCATGCCGGGGCATACCAGGGTCGCTTCGGGGTCCGCCGCTCGAATGATCCGGCCGGCCCGGCGCGTCATCTCCACCAGGGTCTCCATGCTGCCCGCGTAGAATCGCCGGTCGTTGCCCAGCACCCACAGTTCGTAGGCCTGGATGCGTCCCGCGTAGCGCTTCGCCACGGCGCGCAGGAACGCGTCCCAGTCGTCCAGGTCGTCGGGCGGCGCCGCTCGCGTGCCGTCCGGATAGGGAGACAGAGGACCCGCGGGACTGGCCCACGCGGGAGTGCCTCCCACGACGAACAGCACGGGGAGCCCGGCCTTCTCCGCGCCGTCGACGTGCCGGTCGAGCACCGCCCAGTCGAACGTGCCCCGCTCAGGCTGGATCTCCGCCCAGCGTGTCCCGCTGTCCCACAGGCGCACCGCGCCGACCCGGAACGTCGGCATGGCCCCGGTCCCGGTGTTGATGGTGACGCCGAAGAGCGTGCGCGGCACCGACGTCTCGGGCAGGGTCCACGAGGGACCGCTCACCCATTGCGCCTGCCGGGGCGGCTGCCGCGCGGGCGACGAGCCCGCGGTCAGGACGAACACGCACAGGATCACCAGTCCCATGCCGAGGAACGTCCTGGGCCGCACATCGATGGGCCTTCGCCGCGAGGTCACACCGCTCGCCGGCGGCTCCGGAGTCTCCTGGGCCGCCTCCCTGTCCCGTGAGTCCGGAGTTTCCCCGTCCGCCCCCCGGCCTCGTGGGTCTCGTTCCGTGACCTGCCGGTCCGGGGCCGGCGCGTTCTCGGCGGCCCCGATCTCATCGGGATCCGCGGAAGGACGCGACGTCACGGACTCGGGTGCCTCCGCCGCCCTCTGTTCCAGAGAGGCGATCGCGCGCCTCCAGCGCCGGTACAGCTCGTCCAGCTCGGCCTTGCTCGCACCACACGCCTTGGCGATGCGCTCCACCGTCCCGTAGGTGTCCGGCACGATCTCGCCGCGGCAGTAACGGTGCACCGTGGATCGGCTCATGCCGGTACGGCGTGCCAGTGCCTCGTAGCTGCGGCCGCTGCGCTGCTTCAGTTCGGTAAGCAGTTCAGCCAGATCTTCGGCCGACGCCCCTCCCATCTCTCGTCCCCCTGATCCAAAATGGTGGAGCACCCTAGGCCGACGAAGAACCCGCCATCTCAGGTTCCTCCCGATCGGTAAGCGTCACATTCACGCCCTGTGCCGCGCGTGCCGAGTTGATCGACAGTGTGACGATACGTCACAGATCTTCCTGACAACAGGCTCGTCCAGCCGAGCGGGATGATCGTTCCACCGGAAGAGCGGAAGGTCGTACCGCGTCGCCGCCTCCGGTGCCGATGACGGTCTCGGGCGCGTTCCCCGATCCGGCCGGACGGAGTGGATACCTGCTTCCGTTACGCGATCCTCGATGGATGCATCAGGTGGGCTGGATGTCTTCGGCGGGCGGCCAGCCGATGGACAGCGCGGGCTGAGGCCGGTCGAGCCATCGCCTGTCGAGGCGCGCTCCGGTGTGGTGTTCCACCATGGCCATCACCCTGGTCTTGTACCTGTTCGGCGGCCTGTACCGGCCGATACCGCGGAGGATCGCCGCCTCTTCCCGTAAAGAACCGGGGTCGATGCCATGGAGTTCGTCAGGGTCGAAATCGAGCATCTGGGCCAACACCTTCCCATGGGCGGCGTACCTGAGCATGCGTCTGCCGGCGATGTTCCAGGACACGTGCCATACGCGGGCGTTCTCGCTGAGCCGCTCCAGGACGGGGGGATATCCGGCATGACTGAAACCGTCCACCTCGAAGATCATCATCGCCGCTCCTGACCGGCCGAAGGAGACGACACCGGAAAAGCCCGGTTCGAGTTCGCTGATTTCTGTACGGCTGTCGCCGGTCAGGCGTGTCGCGGTTTCCCGCACGGAAAGTCTCCCCGAGACAGGCAGGATGACGGTCCACGCCATCCCCTCCTCCAGCCACCCGGCCTCTTTGATCAGGCGCCTGTAGTGCGTCACCGCGTGCTGGAGATCCATGGGCTCATTGTCGGCCTGTTCACGCTCCGGATGTGATGAATCGAGTCGGCCCGCAGGACTCTGCCGGATAGGTGCCTTTCGCACGGCTTACCGTGGTCGGTGATGTTCTTGTCGCGTCCACGATCGTTTCCATGGCGGTGTCGGCACGTGGGCGATGCCGGCCACGACCGGTGACCGCCCACGCACGGCGGGTCGGCCCAGGCGGTACGCCCTTCACCAGTAGCGACACTTGTCGCCGAAAACGGCTCTGGCCCAAGATCGTCACCGGACACGCCGGGCGATCAAGGGCCAGGATCTGGCTGAATCCGCAGGTCTACGCCTCGCCCGAGGTCAGACCGACCGGGCACGAGACCCCGGTCCCTACGAACGTGTATCTATGTGACCTATGACACGAGCAGCGATCTACTGCCGGATCAGCCAGGACCGCGCGGGCGCCGGACTCGGCGTGGCCCGCCAAGAAGACGACTGCCGAGCGCTGGTCGAACGCCGGGAATGGCAGGTCATAGGCGTCTACTCCGACAACGACGTCAGCGCCTATTCGGGAAGCCCGCGCCCCGCCTGGCGGCGCCTGCTGGCCGACATCGAAGCGGGTGCGATCGACGCGATCGTGTGCTGGCACGTGGACAGACTCACACGCTCCCCACGCGAGTTGGAAGACGTCATCGACCTGGCCGACCGACACGGCATCGAACTGGCCACCGTCACCGGGGAGATCGACCTCGCCACCCCGACCGGACGGCTCATCGCACGCATGCTCGGCGCAGCCGCACGACATGAGGCCGAGCACAAGGCCGAACGGCAAAAGCGCCAGCGCCGCCAGAACGCCGAGGCCGGCAAGGTCTCCGGCGGCGGCATGCGCCCGTACGGCTACGCCGAGGACCGCATCACCATCATCGAGAACGAGGCCGAGGTGATCCGCGAGGCCACACGCCGCATCCTGGCCGGTGAATCACTGGCCAGCATCTGCCGGGACTTCGAGACCCGAGACATCCGCACCCCGAAAGGCCGCTACTGGCTGCCCACCACCTTACGCCGCCTGCTGGCCTCAGCACGGATCAGCGGACGCCGCGAGCACACCCCACGCGGCAGCTTCACCACCACCCGCCCGCTACTGGGTGAGATCGTCGCCGACGCCGTCTGGCCCGCGATCATCAACCCCGTCGACTCCGACCGGCTTCGCGCGCTGCTGAGCGACCCGGCCCGCGACTACCGCCGCCAGGCCGCCACCGGACGCACCTATCTCCTGTCCGGGCTCTTGCGCTGCGGCCGGTGCGGACATCGAATGAACGGCCGCCCCCGTTCAGGTGTCCCCCGGTATGTGTGCCCGAACGTCCCAGGCTCAGGAGCATGCGGCGGCGTCGCCACCAACGCCGCCCGCACCGACGAGCACATCCGCAACATGCTGCTGACCGCACTCGACTCCCCCGCCTTCTCCGAGCGCATCCACCAGGACGCAGGCGAGGACCACACCCTCGTCGAGGACATCCGCGCCGACGAGGAACTGCTCGAAGAACTCGCCCAAGCCTGGGCCGCCCGTGAGATCAGCCGCATGGAGTGGATGGCCGCCCGCGCCCCCATCGAGGTACGGCTGGACAAGAACCGCGCTCACCTGGCCGGCCTGTCTCGCACCTCACCACTGATCTCCTTCGTCGGCCCCCTGGAGGAGATGCTCACCCGCTGGAACGCCATGAACGTCTCCCAGCAACGCGCCATCGTCGCCGCGGTCATCCGTACGATCACCGTCACTCCCGCCGACCCTCGCAAGCGATGGGATCCCGACCGCTTCACCGTCGACTGGATCGCCTAAGCCACCGCAGAAAGCCGTACCGGCTCATCCTCAGCGACGAGCCGGAACACCGCCGCCACTCGCTCCAGCACCGCCACATCCTCGATCACCGGTGGAAGTCCCTGCGCCGCCCGAGACGCCGCCACTCGCGCACGCATCTCGTCATTCACGCGCCCGCACCGGTGAACAGCCCTCCACCGCGACCGCCCATCGCGCAGTGCCGTCTTTCCGGATCCTCCCCTCGCCGCATACGCCTGCCTCCTTCCGCTCTCCCTTCTGCCGCCAAGCGACATCAGGGTGCAACTGAAGAGACGGACGCGATCACCACCAGCAGGGACGACTTCAGGACGTCTCACACATGATCGCCATGCCCAATGACGTCCCCGTACAGAGAAATGAACAAAAGCGCAGGTCACCCAGTACGCCCTGGATCCGTCACCGCAGACGACCAAGATCGAACGTAACTTATCTGTTCGCCTTCAAGGCAGTCCGCCTGCAGCGGCCTGCACGCGTCGGGCGGTTGCTGGCCGCGCTGCGGCTCTTCGGCCGGTCGCGACCAGCACCGCCCACGCGCTTTAGATCACCATGCGGCAGAGTACGAGAGATCAAAAAGCTCTTTGCCGGTGTCATTGGGTAGCTGCCGTGACGATCGCCCACTTCGGCGATGGCCGTAGCCGGTTGGGCGATCGGCTGCCGCGGCCTTCGTTCCTCAGGCCTTGCCACCGGGCAAGCGAGGGCGGCTGACAGCAATATCCGCCACAGCCGCGCGTCAGACAGCATCGACACTCTCTATCCCGTTCCTGGTAGATCGGCAGGGAGATTGTCGAACCTGAAAAGCGCGAGGTCGGCAGGTCAATTCCGCCCGGATGACCTTCACCGAGAGCACGGACGGAAGCACTTCCTTCCCAACCGACACAAGGGCAACTCAAGTGAGATGGCGATGCTACGGGGGGAAGCTAAGCTCTGCGAGGAAGTCACCCTCACAGGCGACGGCAAACGCGCGGCGGCCGACACGACGGCCCGGCGGCGGCGCAGCCTCGAGTGCGTCAAGCAGAAGAAGGGGAAAGGGACAACACTGTTGACCGGCGATGTCATTGACGATCCACCGGGAGCAGGTAATCCACAGTAGTCCCGGACAAAGTCCGCGATGTGACGAAGTCGAGAAAAAGCCCCCTCGAACGACGTTATTTCCGTTTTAATCTCACCAGTACAAAGCAACTATCTCTGTATCCAAGATGCGTCGGGACTCAGGGATTGGAAGCACTTCACCAGCGGTTTTCTGCCTTGTGTCATTGCCATCAAAGCCAACATCTGATGCAGCAAGTGCGTCAACTCGAAATTGCGCGGCGACCACTGGGTCTATTTCGATAGCAGTGAACGTTTTCATGAGCCCACCAACTTCATCGAAGGCATTCTTTCGACTTGCAAAGTCCTGGCTGGTTTTCCCCTGGTCCTGGGCGAGTGCAACAAGGCGAGCTTTCTGATCCGGCTCCAGTGAGACCCCGCTATGCGCGACAAGAAGCATGCCATAAGTTATCAGAGCCTGCGCCATTCCGGCATCCGCAGGAGCTATTGACGACTCTGGTGACTGCGCCTTCGCGAAGGCAATATGACCGAACTCTGCTATTTGTGTTTCGAGTCCAGGCGTAAGATCTCTCAGCATATCAGCGAGCTTAACGGGAACCCAGTCGTCCTTGAGGCCGCGATAGTTCAATCGGCACATGATCCGAAAACGTGCTCCAGAAAAAAGCACTCGTCGAAGATCCTTCCAGTACAGACGTTGCTCCGTTACGCCAACTACAAATACATCTTTGATCTCGCCCTCCGCGTCGGGCAACTGTTCCAGTAGTCGCGCATGCACAAGATATTCGCGGCCGCCGAGTATTACCGACTTGTATTCGGTTAGCTTGCACTCGATTGGGACGAGCCCGACCATCAACCTCTCAAAAATGCGATTAACTGCCATTGCCTGTCCAAACTTATCTTGACCTGGCACTGGCAATATGCCGGAACTGTCTTCTATAATTTCGCCGAGCGCGGCGATGATAGACGTGACTTTGAACACATTGTGAACGCCTACCTCAACTTCAAGCTCTACCAGGTCGCCTCGCTTCAACTTCGCCGTGTCTATGACCCACTGGTCGAAGATTGCTTGCGTGAAAGAAAGATGTGAATTTTTCCACGACTCAAGCTTTGGAGGTGAAGCTTTAGGGCTAACGGGGTGAATCGCCAGTCGGCCTTCCTCGCAGTCGTGCAACTCTTTGAAGGCTGATTGGATGGTGGACTTCTTGAGAACCTGCGAACTCTTGGTCTGGGCACTTGACATTTTAGAGTTCAAATCGCCCTTTAGTACACCTGCTGTAGCACCTATGGCGGAGCCGATTTCGGCTGTACTAGTGACCGTTTGGTTCTCGGTATATTCAGAGGCAAGGGCACCTTGGCGAGAAGCTAGAAGACTGTAGACGCTTACCTCGTCCAAATACACAAACTCACGTAAAGGCGCTTTCGCTGCCTTCGCGTTCTTGATTCGCTTTCGACGCTTATATCTTGCAAGGACTCTTCTAAATATCATCATTTACCTTAACTGGGTGGAGCATCCACCGGCCGAGCTCTTTGGGTTGATGCGCGCTCGAAACCTCCAACACAATCTTCCCACATGATCACACGACGTCCATCGGTCACTGCAAGCAAAGCTGCCTCTGCCCATATGAGCATTAATTCAGCCGGCGACCACGCGTCAGTCCTGTCGGCAATCTCTTGGAACGGAAGATCGCCATGCGTTTTGACTCGCCGCGCTCCCGCCCGGAGAATCGCCTCGCGATCATTTCGGTCCGGAAGTGGGAAGGTGATCTCCCAGTCGAAGCGACCAGGCCTTAGCAAAGCACGATCGATGTCTTGCGGACGGTTGGTTGTAGCGATCACTACAACGTTGCTTGCGTTGAATCCATCCATTAGCGTGAGGAGTTGAGCGACGGTCCGCTTCGAGGCTTCATGCGCATCTTCATCTCGCTGTGAAGCGATACTGTCGATCTCATCAAAAAAAATTATCGCGCGTTCCTGGCGTTCTGCATGAGCAAATAGTCGGCGCAGGATATCTTCAGTCTGGCCATGCCACTTGCTGACTACTTCAGGACCGCTAATTTGATAGAAGGTAGCGCCGCTCTCACGTGCGATGATCCGCGCAAGCATTGTCTTTCCAGTGCCAGGGTCTCCAGTGAACAAGACACCTTTAACTCTTCTAGCTCCGATCTCCGCTAGCTCATCTGCGTGTCGGAGGGGAACCTCTATCAGGCGTTTCGCGCGAGTGATCACCTCCTGCAAGCCGGCGAAATCGCTGAACTCTTCAGTAATTTTTGAAACATCGTAGATATACGGCTCTACGAAAGAATCATCCACTTCCGGCAAGTCAAACATCCTGATCGGCCGTTCCGATAACACCGACTGAACGCCAGCCGTTGTGACCTCGACGGTGTTTCCTGGTTGATATTCTATGTCGTTCCGAGTAGGGATAATTCTTGCGTTTCCTCCAGACTCCACCACCGTCTTATCTGAATTCTTAATCCGTACTACGGCAACCCATGAATCTTCAGACCATACTTCTTTCGGAACTAGCTCAATTTCGCGATTCGATCCAAGTAGAACAGTATCTCCAGGTTCAAAATCGACAGGTTCGCTTGTGTCAATCCAGCCGGTTTGGCCTGTGGAGATATCGACGTAGACTCGGTACCCATCAGCGACAACTCGTCGTACGCGGGCCAGTCTGCCCCATCCGCTGAAATCTTCCTCCGACGCCACTCAAGCATCCTAGATGCTTCGACTTGGAAGACATGGCGGTCTTCTGAAGCGATCCTCCAGAAGTTAGAGAACTGAAACAGAACGTGGGACGGCGCTATGGTGGGGCCCTGTACTGGATACTGTGAGTTATTCCTCGTGGTGCTCATACAGCTCACGTTGTTGCCAGAGATCCCCCGGCGCTCTCGGGCGCGGTCCTGCCCTACCTGCCCGGCATCCGGCCTGAGCAAGTTGCACGGGCGATGGCCTCGGCTGGCTAACTGAGCAGAGGTAGCTAGCCCGGCGAGTGGTGCGGGGGCCGCGGTCCCAGCCGGAGCCCTTCCCCGGGTTGTCCGTAGCCCCGGAAATGGAGGGTGGAGGATATTTGCACACCGTATGGGCGCCCATGCACCTTCGGAACAGACCACAGTGCCAAACCAACCCGGGCTACCTCGGATGAGACGGTCCTGCGGATCTATTGAGCGCCCGGCGCCAGAGGCGAGAAGGTCAGGGTGGACTCCCATACAAGAGTTGGCGACGACGATACAGGCTCACCAAGACGCGGGATACTCCTGGGATGATTTTGTGGCCATCGAGTTAATGTAAGGACGTTCCCGCAGGTAGCAGACCGTATATGGGTGCCAGCACCACCGCCTTCCTAAAGCGGTTGTCGATTGTGGCTGCGGAACTTGAAGGGCCTTGCGTGGTGGCAGCCTGATCGAAGCGCTCTCTGCAAGACCTGTCCACCGGCTCAACAGTGGCGGCACACCATCCTGCTCACTCGGCTGGACCATGATCAGTGCATCAGTCACCGCTACGATTTTTTGATCTTGTGGCTAGTTGTCCAGTTCTTGTATGTTGTCGTAAAGACGGATTTGTAGATCTCTACGTCGGTTATTGGTACACACCAGGCGATTTCGAACTTCTTTGGTCGATCCTCATTGTCGATGATGAGTTTAAAAGTGATGTATGAGTCGGCATTCATCTTGGTGACGTCGCCGCCCGTCCACGAGTTGAGCAACTGTCGAAGCGAGCCGTTGGTGTCCTCGATGGCGAGGGTCCCGGAGTAGTTGCGCCCCTTATGCTTCAATCGAGCGGAGTTGGCCACGACCTCCCGGATGATCGACGGTCCGGCCGTACCGGCAACGACAAGCCCATACCAGTCCGGGTTGGTCGAATTTAGGCTCTCAATGGGTGATCCGTCTGAACCCTGATTTTTGGGATAGACCGTCTTGCTCACGACTACATAACGACGACTAAAGTCCTCATAAGACTTGATCTTCACATCGAGATCGTCGTACGCCAGATGATTCATAAATTGTCCGGTGGCTATTCCGCCGGCGTTGCTCTGAGTGAATCCTCCCTCGAAGCTGAATGTTCCCGCCGGAGTGGTCTCCAGGGCGAGCTCGATCGCGGCGGCCAGCTCTGTAACCGTGCGCGGCGGCGGGGCTGGTTTGGGCGGCGAAGCCTCGGTCTTCACGGCTGCTGTAGCGGTGGGTGTCGATGTGAGGTTTGCGTTCATTGAACTCGGATGGCTGGTCGGGGCGGCGGCGACGTCGAACTGCTGCTTCCGCTCATCTGTATCGCCCGGTAGCACCTTCAGTGCGATGATCGCCGCGAGTCCAACGGCGATCGCTATCGCCGCACCTGTTCGACGACTCTTCGAGGCTTTCCGTGTTATAGCCGGTAAGACAGGCCAGCTTAGATCCTGGACGGGGAGAACCCATGTTCGGTCCAACCGAACCGTGACACTGTCGGCCGCATCGAAACTGTCGATCGTCTGGGTTCCCTGGCGCGCTCGCCAGGCTTCAGCGGCCATGTCCAGCAGCTCGCGCGATGAAGGGCGTGTTTCAGGGAGCTTGGCCAGTGCTTTGGTGACCGGATCACGTAGAAGGTCGGGGAGCGCCGAGGTGTCGATGGTTTCATTCAGCACTTTGAGGGCCAGGACCTCCGGACGCCCGGCCCCGTACGGTGGAACGCCGGTAGCCGCGTATACGACCAGCATCGCCCAGCCGTAGACATCGGCGGGTGGCCCGGCCGGTGCGTCGTTGTACTCCTCGGGGCTCACCCATCCCGGCGATCCGACGAGAGTGCCGGTGCGGGTCATAACGCTCGCGTCGAGTGCGCGGGCGATGCCGAAGTCGACGAGCTTGGGGCCGCTCGGCGAGAGGATGACGTTCGATGGCTTGATGTCACGATGAACCACGCCTGCCGCGTGCACGGCCACCAATGCTTCGGCGAGCCCGGCTGCCAGCCCGAACAACGCGTCATCCTGGAGCGTCCCGTGAATCCTGACATGACCCTCAAGCGTTGGCCCTGGCACGTATTCGGCAGCCAGCCATGGCCGAGCCGCGTTCCCGTCAGAGTCAAGGATGCGCGCGGTGCAGGCGCCGTTGACGCGGCCGAGAACGGAGATCTCCCGAGCGAATCGTGCGCGGAACTCCGGGTCGCTCGCGTATGAAGCATGAATGAGTTTGACGGCTACGCGAACCCCGCGATTGTCAATGCCCGCGAAGACGACCCCCATACCGCCAGCTCCGAGACGTCCTACCAGGCGGTACGGACCGATCTGCAGCGGATCCTCGGCGGTGAGCGGCTGGAGAGCAGCGGTTGCCGGCATGTGCTGGTTCACCGGGCTCCGTTCAGGAGGGAAGCACGGCGAGTGCCGGCCAGTCGCGGGAAAAGTCCAGTCGTGTTTTATCCCATCCGACTCTCTCGTGTCGAGCGGGAACGATGAGACTTATATAAATTTGCTACGCACTTTGCTGTTTTTGCACCAAAAGTCCGCGATCATCCTATTTTGCGCGTGCTTTCGTGACTCTCTGCAGCTCACCGGTCAAGCCTGGAGGGATTCTTATCCGATCCTTTCTGCCTGGCATCTGCCGTTGGAGGGCATGCCTGCGAATTATTGAGGCTGTTGTAAACCAATGAGCCAAGATGGCTGTCTTCTTGTGACATGTGCCGCGACGGCGCACGTGGTGGAGGAGGGCGTGACGATGGAGTACCGGTTCAATTCACCCCCTGGATGGCCGGTTCCTCCTATGGGCTGGCGACCCCCGGAGGGATGGCAGCCGAATCCGTCATGGCCTCCGGCGCCACCTGGCTGGGAGTTCTGGGTTCCTGTACAGCCGTCGCCTGCGCCTCCTGCACTTCCTGTTCAGTCGCAGCCCGCTCCAGTTCCCGTTCCAGCGGTACCGGAGCGCAGCGGCGGGGGGCTGTTCGGCGGCAAGAAGAAGCTGGAGGCGGAGAACGCCGAGTTGCGCACGTGGATCGACCGGCTGGGTGGTCTGGACGCTATGCGCGTCTCCGCGATGACCGAGGCGCTGCATGTCGAGCATCAGGGACTACAGACGGCTGTGGCGGATGCCACGCGGCGTCTTCGTGAGGTTGAGCAGCTGATCGTGCAGACCGAGGAGACCGTGCTGTTGCAAGAGGCCGGCGTCTATGAATACCGGCACCCGTTGAGTGACGCGGTGGCATACAAGGAGCGGCTGGCGCAGGTCAAGGCACGCATCAAGGAGTTGTCCAAGGACGGCAAGGCGGTGCTGGGCTCCACCAATTGGCAGGTCAACGGGTCGGCGGCCGAGGGGCGCCGGATGGTGCGCGACTTCTCCAAGCTGATGCTGCGTGCCTACAACGCCGAGGCCGACAACTGCGTGCGCACGATGCGCCCGTACAAGCTGCAATCAGCTGTCGATCGTCTGGAGAAGGCGGTGGAGATGATCGTCAAGCTTGGCAAGACGATGAGCATCCACGTCAGCGGCGATTACCACCGGTTGCGGGTCTACGAGCTGGAGTTGACCGCGGACTACTTGGCCAAGCAGGAGGAGGAGAAGGAACGTACTCGTGCTCAGCGGGAGCAGCAGCGCGAGGAGGAAGCCGCACGACGAGAGTTCGAGAGGGAGAAGGCCAGGCTCCGCAAAGAGGAATCCCATTACCGCTCCGCGCTGTCGAAGCTGCTGGCCAAGGGGGATGAAGCCGGGGCGGAGGAACTCAAGGCGAAGCTGGAGGAGATCGGCGCGGCGGTCAGTGACGTCGAAGCGCGAGAGGCCAATGTCCGGGCCGGCTACGTGTACGTGATCTCCAACATCGGCGCGTTCGGCGAGGACGTCGTCAAGATCGGCATGACCCGTCGCCTGGAGCCCGAGGATCGCGTTCGAGAGTTGGGCGATGCCTCGGTGCCGTTCAAGTTCGACACGCACGCGTTGATCTTCAGTGACGACGCGGTCGGGCTTGAAGGGCGGCTGCACGCCGCGTTGAACGACCGGCGCGTCAACAAGGTCAACCTCCGTCGGGAGTTCTTCCACGCCACGCCCGCCGATGTCAGAGACCTGTTGCAGAAGATCGCGGGCCAGCATCTTTTGGAGTACCGGGACGCTCCCGAGGCCTTGGAGTGGCACCAGTCGGTTCACGCCAAGGCGGCAGCGGGCTGAGCCTAACCGTGCATCTGACCGGCATGCCCCGAGGGCACATTGGGGGCACATGACGTTGGAAAGCGACGGAGAACAACGTCAAAAGACGGCAGCATTCCCGCAGGCCAGAAGGCAGGACGCTAACCGGGGTGCAGGTCGTGAGCACGCCGGATTAGAACCCGGCCTACAGGCCGACTCGTCCGCCCTTTCCGTCTCTGACCTGCGGTGAAGCCCTGATCAGACTGTCAACGACGCCTGAATCTTGACCCCCTGGCGTCGGGCGGGTTCTAGGGGAAATTCCAGCGGTCGTCGCCACGGGGTCAGTTTTCACCCGCCGTTGATACTACGGTTCACTTGGGAGGCTCCCGCAGCGGCGGCTTGGTCCACAGGATCCATATGACCATGTCACATCACAACACACGGCTTCGCTCCCGCTGAACCGGCGTGCTCCCGGCCTTGTCCAGTCTCACGATTCGATGAAGGTTGCGAAGAACGGCGCCGGTCCTTGGCGCCTCCGCTTGACACTCCTGAGGTGGCTGTCTGGAATTTTTTTGTGCTGGTTGTTGTGCTGGCCGTTCGAAACCGTAAGGTCAAACCGGCGAAAAAGCTTGTTGTTCCATACGAGACGATCTGGGAATCCTGGGTCGAGGCCAGTGCGCCGCACCCATACGACCACACGGTGCGAGTGGAGTTCGAAATCCCGGCCGAGGATGCCGAGCTGGTGCCTTTGATGTGCGGGTCGCGCGGGTGGAGAGTACGTCGCTCCACAGACGGGTCGCGGTTTCAGGCCGACGTGCCGATCGCCGGATCGCACATCGGAGCGCTCAGTGCGGGAAGGAGCCACCTGCTGCGCTCCTGCATCCAGGATGGAATCTCCGTTCGCATCAGGTGGACTCACCTTCGTCGACCGCCGGGAACCTTTGACGCCCGCTACAGACTTTTTGACTCCTTGACGGGACGCTCGGTCAACGGCGAAATCCATGCGCAGTCCGTGGCCGATGCGGAGGCCCTCGCGAGCAGTCGCACCGCGGAATTCAACGGCCGCACGCTGCTGGTGCGCAAAGCGGTGGGCGAGAGCTCCGAGGATGAGCTGCGGCGCTTGGAGGCGAAACATCGCTCGGCGAAGCCGCCGCGTTCGGCGACGATCGCCACTGGCGGTGCGCTCTCCCTGCTCGCGCCTTTGGCGGGCGGTGTGATCCTGGGGCAAACATGGTCGAGCCAATCGTGGGCCGCTGTCGCGCTCGTACTCGTGGTCGCGTCGGTCATTCCCTGCAGGTGGTTAACGCGCTCCTGGCTGCTGGGCTGCACGCTCCCTCCGGTGATGGCGTTCTTGGGGTGGATCCTCGCCACGGATCCGCCCCCCGACGCCATTCCTCTGGCCGGTCTGGTGTTGGTGACGCCCGCCATCGTCTCCGGAGTTCGCCACTTCTTCCATTACACGTCGCTGAAAGTCGCCCTCTCGTGGCTGTTGCCCATGCTGGTGACCATCGCGATACCGCTGCCCATGGTCTACGGGCAGCTGACGTACGAGACCTATCTCAGCATGTTCGGCCTTGGCGCGAATGACATCGAGCTGCCGTGGTGGCAGGCATTGCGACCGTCATGGTCCTTGACCGGTCTCACGCTGCTGCTGGCCCTGGCCTCCCTGGCGATTCTCGGATGGGGCTATCACGTGAACCTGATCGTTCCTCTCTGGATGGTCACATTCGTCACGCTGTTCGCATTGACGGTCGCGGTTCTTTTTCCCTGCGTCCTCGGGATACGAGAGGGAGCCCGGAGTGGCACCATTGCTTTACGAGAACTGCGGGCCACGGGAACAACGAAAGCCTTCCACGGGATCGAGCCGAGGGCAGTCTGTCTTGTACCCGTCAACGAGAAAATCGCCTTCAAGGGCACGGCACCTGTTCCGAGCCGTCCTCTGGTGCTGTTCGGAGACGCGAACGGCCGGGCTGCTCTCTGGGATAGGGCCGACGGCGCCCTGACCGTGAAAGAGGACGACGTTCAACTCGCTTCATTCCGTCGCTGGGACCGGTGCTGATCGATACGCCATCCGCCGTCCACGTGAACAGCGAAGATGCGGGCGGTGGGACCGCCAGCGGCCTCTGATCGATGATCGATCACATGGCCTGGGCGGATGGTTCGTTGGCACCCGCCGAGCCGAGAATCCACCCCTTATCAAGGAGCTTTGGGCGCCTGTCGCTTGGTTAAGACACTCCTCCGATGCGGGGCGGTTCTTCATCGGGAATGCTTTGGAAAGCGAGGAGGAGAGCGCTCGGGTCCCGAAGTAGCAGCGGATTGCGCTCCAGATGGATCAGCTCTCGCTGCGTGAGTTCTCGGACGGTAAGCATCTCGCCGTCCTTGAGCATCAAGATCGATTCGATCATGACGGCGGCTCGCGGCTGGCTGTCGAGAGCAGTGATCAGCCCGGCAGCCGCGGCGCACTTCCTCTCGTCAACCTCAGCCTGAACCGCGTGTATCCTATGCGGCTCCGCGGCTCGTCGCAGTTCGCTGCCGATCTCTTTCCCGGTCTCGGGAGTGGCCAGATCCCTACCCCTGGCGAAGATCGACTGGAGCCACGAACCGCGGACGGTCGGCTCGCGCCCGACCTCATCAAGGCCGAACGCGCGAAAGATCTCCCTCGCAGCATCCTCTGCGATGAAGCTGCCGGACTCATCCGCGAGATAGATCGTTACGGGCATGAGCTCTGGATTCACCGCCAAGCCGTACTTCGCGTGGTTGCTGGTCGCATCACGCAGTGCGACCTCCATCGCGGGCTGTGGCTGCTCCGCGGTCGGCGGCGGCGAGTCCCGTGAAACGTGATCGCCCTCGCTCCGGCGCTCTCGCAGGAAAGTCCACGCGGCCTCGGCGGCCCGCTGCTCGGCTTCCTTCTTCGAGCGTCCGGACCCTGAGCCGTATGCCTCGCCGCCGACGCGGACGACCGCGGTGAAGGACTTGGCGTGGTCGGGCCCGCTCTCCTCGACGTGGTACTCGGGCACGCCGAGCGACTCCGAGGCGGTGAGCTCCTGCAGCGAGGTCTTCCAGTCGAGCCCGGCGCCGAGCGAGGCCGAATCCGATATGTTCTCGCGAGTGCGTTGCTCGTCACCTCCGGCGAACGCGGAACGCTCCGGCTCCGCGACTCGCGGGACATGCACGGGATGACCAAGCCTCCCGTGCTCGCCCCATTAAGGATCCGTGCACGTCAGGACATGCGAGCTACGTTAGGGATCCTCGCTCTCCTAAAGCGGATGTCCTTTAAATCGGCCAAAGGGGTCTAAAGGTGATTTTATGAGAGGGCGGATGGCCGTTCATCACATCGCTCAGCTCATCCTCGTTGAGGTTGAAGGTGAAGGCGCTACCCGCTTGCGATGGATCCCAGCCACGGTCAAGGGCTCTCCGTATAGTCGCCGCCACGAGAGCCGGCCGTACAGTCATCGCTCGCTCCCCGAGCCAGGCGTCCGGTCGAGAGCAGGGGAGCTCCACCAGGAGAACCCGCCCTCGCCCCTCAGCCAGCTCCACCGCGTAGGTCAACGGACCCCAACTGTTTCCCTGGGAATACGTGGGCTTGTGGCGGATCCGCCAGCGATAGGCGGTGCCGTCGACGCTGATTGGCCTGGAGCCCTTTTTGGGGATAGCCACGGAACCGGCCTCCTGCCTTGTTTCGTCCCTGCTCCGTACGAGCACAGAAGACAGCGACAGGTGATGCGAGATACTCGCCAGCGTAGCCATCGCTCAGCCTCATGATCGAGCGGTTTTCGCACGGCCGGGCCCGGGCGGTGGCGGCCCTCCAGATCGGGGAGCACAGGGCACACTTAGGGCACATGAACACGAGAAGCAGCGCGAAACGATGAGAACCAGCGAACACCAAAAGTCCAGCTCAGAACGCCTTTCAGAAGATCACCGCAGGTCAGTCGCCATCACGGATCAGATCTCGATGTACAGAGGCTCATGAAACTTGGTTCCTGCGCGGATCAATCGGTGTCGACGGCGTAGGCTCCCTGGACACCAGGCATGTCCTTGACGGCCTCGATCACCCTCCGCGCGTCATCAGGATCCGTGAGCCTGATGTAGTAACTCTCCGGGAACATTGAAGTTCTGAACTTCCCGTTCATCCAGAAGTACTCGAACACCCGTTTGGCGTGCGCGGCATCCTCAACGTAGATCTGCTGGACCTGCCGCATGCCGCTCAGCCGGCCTTCGATCGTGGCCTTCTCCTGCCGGGTGACGGACCCGCGCTTGGCGCAAGGGCCGTCATACGGTTTTTCTCCTCCGCACAGTGTGACGCTGACGTCCGCCTTGCCCTTCCAGAAACGAAGACCTTGGACAAAGACATTGGACACACCTGGTGTTCTCTTCGCTACAGTCCGGAAGGGCACAACGTCAGCCCGCCGCCGGAGCATGCCCCTGAACGACTCCGGCATGTCACTCGGCTCTATCGCCGAGGTCAGAGTCTCGTCATCGGTGCGCTCTTTGAAATTTTTCCACGCCTGCGTACGGGACTCGAACCTCACATCCGTTACCTGCGGCATCGCCTCCAGGCTCGCCCGGAGCGTGCGCCGCTGCTTCGCGGTGATCGCCCGCTTGCGACAGTTGTCGAACGGATCATCAGACCCGCACAGGAAGAGAGTGAACTCCGCGCCCTGCGGCCAGGGCCCGTCCGGTGGCGGGGACAACTTCTGCCCACTGGCCCAGGGCTCGACCGGCGGAGACGCTTGAGCAAGGACGCGGGCGGGGTGCTCGTTCGCGGCGCCGACCGCTTCACTCAACATCACGGCGGCGACGGTGGCGACGACCGCGAGCACAATGCCGCGGATACCGGCCCGGGATCCGCGTACCCTGGGTTCAGAAGACATCTTGTCCGATTCCACCGCCCAAATATGTCGATCTTTCTTTTCCACGGCAAGTCCTCCGGGCAGGCCGCCGTGTATCCCCTTCCCTGAACGAAGGACAACGGCACGGAGAAGACCGGGAGGGGGCAATGCTGATTCAGCCTCTATGGGATATGCGTGAATGATCTTTGGATTCAAAGCCACGGCAGGCCCCTTGTGAACAACTCAGAGGCATGAAGCGCTCCCCTCTCTCAGGAGCATGACAGAGAGAGCCGAGATCCATGTCCGGCGGGTCGCCACGCTGAAGGCGGCGTTCCTGGCCCGTCCCGAGCGGTTCCGCGGCCGACGGCTCTGTCCATGGTTGCGTCGACGGAGGTGGTGTACAGCAGTCGATACAGCAACACCGCCTTACAGGATCGCCCTCCACCGACCCGCAACCACCACCTGAGCAGGGCGAGACGCCGCTGACGAGGCATCTGCCCTTCCCTACGGATTTGGTGGTCAGGTGCTGTACGAGCCGTCCCAGGGTTCGTAGAAGCCGATGGTGTTCGGGTAGAGCTCGGCGTGTTCGGTGCCTTCGAAGGTCTCGACGACGAGGCCGAAGAGCACGCCGTCGACGTCGTGGCGGAAGGGGCGGATGGCGATGTCGCCGAAGCGGAGCCCGGGGAGCGCGCCGAACCACTCGTTCAACCGGTCGCGTGCGGCGGTGACGGCAGCCCAGTGATCGTCGTCGGTCCCGGTGCACTCGACGCGGGAGCCGAGATGGTGGCCGGCGGCATCGAAGGTGTGCAGGACGGCATACCAGTGCTTGTGCGCCTGCCAATCGTCGGTGTGCGTGTAACCCTCAGGGAAGGCGGCAACGACGGAGCCGAGGAACTGACCACCGTCCCAGTGGCCGATGTCGCCGGTGCGATACTCGGGTTCGTAGCCGATGGGGATGACCTCGGGAACCGTCATGGCGGGAGAGTATCGACCGGGTCCGACAGAGCCTGCACGCCGTGCGTGACCTTGCTAACGGAAGTGCTAACACCGTCCCTGGACGCGAGTGGACATCTACAGAAGACGATCAAGTGCGGGACGGTTCTGAGCAGGGCTTTTTGACACCTACGGACGCCGGTGGACGTTTTCGAGCTGGACACGAACACACGCCACCGACCCGCATCTACCACGCAAGCAGGGCGAGGAGCCCCTCACATCGTGGCCAGCTTCCGTGTGCAATCAGGCACTCATCGAGCGGCGCCGATGAGGATCTGCATCCACCACACGGCGGCATGCGTCCTGTTCCAGCCACCCGTGTAAAGGTGTCCCGGTGGGTCAGACTGGATGACCTTGTGGATCTGGTAGATGCCGCCGACGCTGATCAGTTCGTAGTAGACCGCCTGGCAGCAGCAGGTGTAGTCGATCACCCGGTATGGCCCGCGCGGCTGCGGATGCCAGATCAGGGCGGTGCGGTTGGGTAATGCGCGGCCAGGGTGGACGGCGATGCCCGGACAGGTCGAGTCCGAGGAGTCGTCCGCATCGTCACACCAGGCAAGCAGTGCCGGGTCCACCGCCGTCATCGCAGAGGCGTTACGGCGGCCTGGCGTTCAGCCTGCTCGGCAAGGACAGAGTCGAGCGCTTCCAGGGTCGCAGCGGTCACCGTCATGCAGACGCCGGCGTTGATCTCGGTCTGGCTGATCCGGTAGGCCCGTCGTGTCGCGTACCAGTCGCCCGCCCCGCTGTCGGTCCGGCTGCGCCAGATCGCCCACTCGGGGAAGCGGGCTGCCAGTTCCTCAAGCGTCGTCATGCGTAAAACGCTACCGACCCTGTATATGCCTGTCTATAGCTATGAGCTTCTATGACTGGCCGTATGTGGCTACCTACAGTTGCTCACATGATCGATTACGACCCGACACGACCCAAGTGGGTGCAGATCTACGAGGTCGTACGCGCACGCATCGAATCAGGCGAATACCCACCTCGGTCCCTCATCTCCGAGGTGAAGCTCGAAGTCGAGTTCGGCGTCGCCCGCGTGACCATCCGCAAGGTGACCGCCAGGCTCCGCGAGGAAGGGCTCATCGTCACCACGCCCGGCATGGGATCCTTCGTCGCCCCAGAAACGAACGAGACCCCCGAACGGCCCTGAAGCCGTACGAGGGTCTCCTCCCTACGTGCTTACTGCTCCGAGCTGGTCAGGCCCGTCTGGCAGGCGCCCCACTCGGACGGGTCACCCAGCTTGACGTTGGTACCGCCGATCCCGCAGTAGCCGTTCGGGACCTTGAACAAATACTGCTGGTGATACTCCTCCGCGAAGAAGTACTCCCCGGCCGGGGCGATCTCCGTGGTGATGGGGTCGTAGCCGGAGTCGGTGAGCACCTTCTGGTAGGCGTCACGCGAGGTCAGGGCCGACTTCTCCTGCTCGGGCGAGTGGAAGTAGATCGCCGAGCGGTACTGCGTGCCGACGTCGTTGCCCTGGCGCATGCCCTGGGTGGGGTCGTGCGCCTCCCAGAAGACGCGGAGCAGCTCCTCGTACGACACCCTGGTGGGGTCGAAGACGACGCGGACGAGCTCGGTGTGGCCGGTCCGGCCGGTGCAGACCTCCTCGTAGGTCGGGTTCGGCGTGTGGCCGCCCCCGTAGCCGACCGAGGTGGTGATCACACCCGGGGTCTGCCAGAAGATGCGCTCGGCGCCCCAGAAACAGCCGAGTCCGAAGTCGGCGATCTCGCTTCCCTCGGGGTACGGCGGGGCGAGCGGGGCATCGAGGACCGCGTGGCGGCCGGGCACCGTGATCGGTGCAGGGCGGCCCGGGAGCGCGTTCTCCGGGGACACCATCGTGGTCTTGTTGCCGAACAGCCAGCCCATCGTGAGACCTCCTCTGACGCGTTCTCACCAGGTGGCAACCGGCGGAGGCCCGCCGATGTTCCCGTAAGGAACGCTTAACAACCGGAAAAGCACTACTAAATTGCGTTAAATCATGTAAGCAGCGAAGATGGGGGTCATGCCTGAAGCACGTCGGGGAGTTCTGTACGGTGTCGCCGCCTACACCATGTGGGGCCTGTTCCCGCTCTACTGGCCCCTGCTGAAACCGTCGGACGCCCTGGAGATCCTGGCCCACCGTATCGCCTGGTCCCTGGTGGCGGTCGTGGTCATCCTGGCGGTACGCCGTCATTGGTCCTGGTTCCGCGAGCTGCTGCGCACCCCGGCGAAGCTCGGCCTGCTCGCGCTGGCCGCGGCGGTCATCACGCTCAACTGGGGCGTCTACATCTACGCCGTCAACACCGGGCACGTGGTCGAGAGCGCCCTGGGTTACTTCATCAACCCGCTGGTCAGCGTGGTCTTCGGTGTCTTCCTGCTGAAGGAGCGGCTGCGGCCGTGGCAGTGGGTCGCGGTGGGGCTGGGCACGGTGGCGGTGGTCGTCCTGACCATCGACTACGGGCGTCTCCCCTGGATCGCGCTGGTGCTGGCCGCCAGCTTCGGCACCTACGGGCTGATCAAGAAGATCGCCGGGGTGGGGTCCGCGGAGAGCATGACGGTCGAGACGCTGGTGCTGCTGCTGCCCGCGCTGGGCTACCTGGCCTATCTGGGGCAGCAGGGGACGAGCTCGTTCGGGCAGTGGGGGGCGGGGCACGCGCTGCTGCTGGCCGGGGCGGGGGTGGTCACCGCCGTTCCGCTGCTGTGCTTCACCGCCGCCGCGATCCGGGTGCCGCTCACCACGATCGGCCTGCTGCAGTACATCGCCCCGATCCTGCAGTTCCTGTGCGGGGTTCTGGTGGCGCGTGAGGTGATGCCGCCCAGCCGCTGGGTGGGGTTCGTCATCATCTGGCTGGCACTGTCGGTCTTCACCTGGGACAGCCTCCGCGCGGCCGGACGGGCCCGTCAGGCGGCGATCGCCACACCGGTGACCGCGGGCACCTGACCGGCGCCCCGGGGCGGGACACCGCCCTCGAACGCGTCTCGCCCTCACGGGCCTTCGTCCTCGGGAGGCTCCGCTCCCGGAAGCCCTCTCCTCCATAAGCCCCCGCCCCGGAAGACCCGGCCCCGCGAGAGAGACCCGGCCCCCGAAGGCGACGCCCTCAGGAGCCGCGTACGGCGTGGACCAGCGGGGTGAGGACGGGGTCGATGCCGGCCTGCTCCAGTGCCGAGGACAGCGAGCGCTCGTAGGTGGGCGTCGCGTCGGCCAGGCGGGCGCGTCCCTCGTCGGTGATCAGCGAGTAGACGCCCCGGCGGTCGTCCGAGCAGAGGTCGCGCCGGGTCATCCCGGCCTCTTCGAGGCGTGCGACCAGGCGTGTCACCGAGCTCTGGTTGAGGCCCACGGCCTCGGCGAGCTCCTGCATGCGCATGCAGCCCTTGGGAGCGGTGGCGAGCCGTCCCAGGGCACGGTACTCCGAGAGGCCGAGGCCGTGCCCTCGCTGGAGCGCCTTGGCCAGCTCCGCCTCCACCCGGGCGTGCAAGAGGGCGAAATGGTCCCACGACATGGTGATTCCTCCTGGATTTCCTATCCAACAGGAGTCTACATGCACGTGCAACATTTGCTTGCACAGGCATGTAGCGATCCGGCGACTCCCCTGTGGGCCGGACCACCGCCCGGCCCGGAGGGACGACGTGTCAGCCCGAACGCTCCACCACGTAGTCGCACAGGGCCAGGTAGGCGGCGCGCGCCGGGATGTCGGGAAGGCCCGCCAGGTCCTGCCGGGCCCGGTCGGTCCAGGCGAGCAGCTCGGCGCGGGCCCGCTCCATGGCGGGGTCGGCGCGGAGCAGGCGCAGGGTCTCCTCGACGTCCCCCTCGGCCACCGGCCCGGCCAGCAGCTCACGCAGGCGGGCGCTCTCGGGGCCGTCGGAGGCCAGCACGTAGAGCACGGGGAGGGTCCGGATGCCCTCGCGCAGGTCGGTGCCGGGCGTCTTGCCCGACTCGACCGACTCGGCGGCGACGTCCAGCAGGTCGTCGCTGAGCTGCCAGGCGACCCCGATGGCCTCGCACGCCCGGGTGACGCGCTCGACCACGTCGGGCGAGGCCCCGCTGAGCAGGGCCCCGAACCGGCCGGAGGTGGCGATCAGCGAACCGGTCTTGTCGGCCAGCACCCCGATGTAGTGGGCCACCGGGTCCTCACCGGGACGGGGGCCGATGGTCTCGCGGATCTGGCCGCGTACCAGGCGGGAGAAGGTCTGGGCCTGGATCCTGATGATGTCGGCGCCGAGGTCGGCGAGGATCTCCGAGGCCTGGGCGAACAGGTAGTCACCGGTCAGGATCGCCACGGTGTTGTCCCAGCGGGCGTTCGCCGACGGGGACCCCCGGCGGACCCGGGCCTCGTCCATCACGTCGTCGTGGTAGAGCGTCGCCAGGTGGGTCAGCTCGATCACCACCGCCCCGGGCACCACGCCCGGGGCGCCGGGCGAACCGAACTGGGCGGCGAGCAGGACCAGCATGGCGCGGAACCGCTTGCCGCCCGCCTCGATGAGGTGCTTGGACGCCTCCGTGACGAAGGCGTCGTCGCTCTGCACCGAGGACCGCAGCAGCTTCTCGACCTCCGCCAGCCCTGTCGCGACATCCTGCGCCAGCCGCTCGTCGACGAACGGAAGATCAACAACCGGTGGCGCAGCCATGGACCATTACTCCTCTAGCGAATGAACAGCGCGGACGCAGCCTGATCCGCGAGATCGAGCACCGGCTGCGGGAAGACCCCGAGCACTACCGTAGCCGCTGCCGCCAGGGCCACCACAGCCGAGGTCCCCACCGTGGGCGCCGCGATGGACGGCCCGTCGGCGGAGGGCTCGTTGAAGAACATCAGCACGATCACGCGGACGTAGAAGAACGCGGCGACGGCCGAGGTGACCACGCCCACGACGACCAGCGGCAGCGCGTCCCCGGCGACCGCGGCCGAGAACACCGCGTACTTGCCGAAGAAGCCGCTCGTGAGCGGGATGCCCGCGAAGGCCAGCAGGAAGAACGCGAAGATGCCGGCCAGGACCGGGGACCGCTTGCCCAGACCGGCCCAGCGCGACAGGTGCCCCGCCTCGCCGCCCGCGTCGCGGACCATGGTGACGACCGCGAAGGCGCCCACCGTGGTGAAGCCGTACGCGGCCAGGTAGAACAGGATGGCCGACAGGGCCTGGGCGTTCTGCTCGGCGGCGCCGATCGCGACGACACCGGTGAGCAGGAAGCCCGCGTGCGCGATCGAGGAGTACGCCAGCATCCGCTTGATCTCGGTCTGGGTGATCGCGAGGATCGCGCCGACGACCATCGTGAGGATCGCGACACCCCACATGATCGGCTGCCAGTTCCACTGGAGGCCGCCCAGGGCGACCCAGAAGACCCGCAGCAGCGCGCCGAAGGCGGCCACCAGCACGGTGGAGGCCATCAGGGCGGTCACCGCGGTGGGCGCGCCCTGGTACACGTCGGGCTTCCATGCCTGGAAGGGCGCGGCGCCGATCTTGAAGAACAGGCCGATGCCGAGCATCGCGGTGCCGATCAGCAGCAGCGTCTCCTGGCCGCTGACCCTGCCGAGCGCGGTGTTGACGGCGGCGAGGTCCACCGAACCGGCGTAGCCGTAGACCAGGGCCGTCCCGTACAGGAAGAAGGCCGAGGAGAACGCGCCCAGCAGGAAGTACTTGACCGAGGCCTCCTGCGAGAGCAGGCGGCGACGGCGGGCCAGGCCGCACAGCAGGTACAGCGGCAGGGACAGGACCTCCAGGCCGACGAACATGACCAGCAGGTCGTTGGCGGCGGCGAACAGCAGCATGCCGCCCACCGAGAACAGCAGCAGCGGGTAGACCTCGGTCTGGGCGTACCCGCCGAGGATCGCCTCCTCCTCGTCCGGGCTTCCCGGCACGGCCGCCGCCTGCGCGACGAACTGGTCCTCCTCGTTGATCAGGAGGGTGCTGACCAGGGCCAGGATGAGGATGACGCCCCAGATGAACAGGGAGGGCCCGTCCACCGCGACCGCGCCCATGGCCGCCGGGGCGTCCGGCAGGCCGCCGCGGGCGGCCAGCACGGTCGTCACGAACGCGCCGAACAGGGCGAGCAGGGTGAGCGGCACGTGGATCGACTTGCGCAGGTACCGGGGCGCGAACGCCTCGACGAGCACACCGACGATCGCCGCGCCGAACACGAGCAGCATCGGTGAGAGCAGCGCGTATTCGATCGTCGGGGCTTGGATGGTGCCGTTCACTGACCGGCCCCCTTCTCCGCCACGGCGGGGGTGAACGGTTCGACGCCGACGCTGGAGAGCGTCTTGTCCACCGCGGGATTGATCACATCGAGCATCGGCTTGGGGAAGAAGCCCAGGATGAGGATCACCGCGATCAGCGGCGCCATCACCCACTTCTCACGCCGGTCGAGGTCGGGCAGGGTCGCGACCGACTCGGCCGTCGGCCCGTTCATCGTGCGCTGGTACATCCACAGGATGTAGACGGCCGCCAGGATCACGCCGGTCGTCCCGATGATCGCCGGGATCGCGTACCGCTCGTAGGTGCCGAGCAGGACCATGAACTCGCTGACGAACGTCGACAGGCCGGGCAGCGAGAGCCCGGACAGGCCGGCGATCAGGAAGGTGCCGGCGAGCACCGGGGCGACCTTCTGCACGCCCCCGTAGTCGGCGATCCTGCTGGAGCCCCGGCGGTAGATCAGGAAGCCCGCGATCAGGAACAGCGCGCCCGTGGAGAAGCCGTGGTTGACCATGTAGAGGGTGGCACCGCTGCCGCCGTCCCTGGTCATCGCGAACACGCCCAGCGCGATGAAGCCGAAGTGCGAGATCGAGGTGTAGGCGATCAGGCGCTTCATGTCGGTCTGGCCGATGGCCACGATCGCGCCGTAGACGATGCCGACGACCGAGAGCACGATCACCAGCGGGGTGAAGAACTTCGACGCCCCGGGGAACAGCTCCAGGCAGAAGCGGAGCATGCCGTACGTGCCGACCTTGTCCAGCACGCCCACCAGCAGCACCGCGGCGCCGGCCGGGGCCTGCGCGGCGGCGTCGGGCAGCCAGGTGTGGAACGGCCACAGCGGCGCCTTGACGGCGAAGGCGATGAAGAAGCCCGCGAAGAGCCACTTCTGCGTGGTCGGGTCCTGCACGGCCCCGATGAGCTCGGGGAACATGAAGGTGCCCTTGGCGGCGACCACGTAGAGGGCGATCACCGCGACCAGCATGAGCAGCCCGCCGAAGAGCGAGTAGAGCAGGAACTTCACGGCCGCGTAGGACCGCTGCGCCCCGCCGTACGACCCGATCATGAAGTACATCGGGATCAGCATGGCTTCGAAGAAGACGTAGAACAGGAAGACGTCGGTGGCCGCGAAGACACCGATCATCATCGCTTCCAGCACCAGCAGCAGCGCGAAGTAGGTCTTCACCGACCGCTTCGGCGTCACGGTCCTGGGCTCCTCGCCCGGCACCGTCACGACCGTGCCGTCGGCGTCGTGCCAGGAGGCGAGGATCACGATCGGCACCAGCACCGCCGAGAGCGCGATCAGCACCAGCGCGATGCCGTCCACGCCGACGCCGTAGTGCACGCCGAAGCGCGGGATCCAGTCGTAGACCTCGGCGAACTGGAAGCGGGTCTGCGAGGTGGGGTTGAACTGCACGGCGACGGCGACGGTCAGCGCCAGCACGACCAGCGAGACCACCATGGCCAGCTGCTTGGCGAGCTTGTCACTCTTGACAAGGGAGACACCCACCGCGCCCAGAACGGGCACGGCCATCAGGGTCGAGAGCCAGGGCATCACATGTTCCCTACGTAGAGCAGCGCGCCAACGACCACGGCGGCACCGAAGAGGATGGACAACGCGTAGGACCGTACGTAGCCGGTCTGGATGCGGCGCAGCCGGCCGGAGGAGCCGCCGATCCCCGCCGCCAGGCCGTTGACCACACCGTCGATGCCGCGGTTGTCGAAGAACACCGCGATCCGGGTGAGCCACTGGCCCGGGCGCATGAACAGCGCCTCGTTCAGCGTGTCGCCGTAGAGGTCACGACGGGCGAACGTGGTGAGGAACGAGCCGCGCGGGGCGAGCGCGGGCACCTCGGCGGCGCCGTAGCGGAACCAGGCGAACGCGGCACCGACGGCGACCAGCGCGAGCGTGGCCAGGCCGGGGACGCTGAGGGCGTGGAACGCGGGCAGGTCCTTGGGACGGCCGACGGCCGGGGCGATGAACAGCATGAACCGGTTGCCCAGGATCAGGAAGGCGCCCAGGAAGATCGAGCCGATGGAGAGCACGACCAGCGGGATCGTCATCACGGCGGGCGACTCGTGCGGGTGGGCGTCGTCGGCCCAGCGCCGCTTGCCGAAGAAGGTCATGAAGACCATCCGCGACATGTAGAAGCCGGTGATGCCGGCGCCCAGCACCGCGAGCCAGCCCAGGATCGCGTTGTGGTGCATGGCCGTCTCGATGATGCCGTCCTTGGTGAAGTAACCGGACAGCAGCGGGAAGCCGATGATCGCGAGGTAGCCGATGATGAACGTGATCGCGGTGACCTTCATCATCGGGAACAGCCCGCCGTACCTGCGCATGTCGACCTCGTCGTTCATGCCGTGCATGACCGAGCCGGCACCGAGGAACATGTTGGCCTTGAAGAAGCCGTGCGTGATCAGGTGCGCGATGGCGAACGCGTAGCCCACCGGGCCGAGGCCCGCGGCGAGCATCATGTAGCCGATCTGCGACATCGTCGAGCCGGCCAGGCCCTTCTTGATGTCGTCCTTGGCGCAACCGATGATCGCACCGGCGAGCAGCGTGGCCACACCGACGATCGTCACGACGAGCTGCGCGGTCGGGGCGTTCTCGAAGAACGCGCCGGAGCGGACCACGAGGTAGACGCCCGCTGTGACCATGGTCGCGGCGTGGATGAGGGCCGAGACCGGGGTCGGGCCCTCCATGGCGTCCAGCAGCCAGGACTGCAGCGGCAGCTGGGCCGACTTGCCGCAGGCGCCGAGCAGCAGCAGCAGGCCGATCGCGGTGACCGTGGTCTGCGAGACCGCGCCGGCCTGCATCGCCCCGCCGACGGCCACCTTGGTGAGCGACTGGAAGTCGACCGTGCCGAACACCGTGAAGATCGTGAAGATCGCGATCAGGAGGCCGAAGTCACCGACGCGGTTGACGACGAACGCCTTCTTGGCGGCGGTGGCCGCGCGCGGCCTGACGTACCAGAACCCGATCAGCAGGTACGAGGCCAGGCCCACGCCCTCCCAGCCGATGAACAGGGCGATGTAGTTGTCGGCCAGCACCAGCAGCAGCATCGCCGCGACGAACAGGTTCAGGTACGCGAAGAACCTGCGCCGGTCGTGGTCGTGCGACATGTAACCGATCGAGTAGATGTGGATCAGCGATCCCACACCGGTGATCAGCAGCGCGAAGCTGATCGACAGCGGGTCGATCAGCAGCCCCATGTCGGCGATGCCGGGGATGAACTCGTACAGCGGGACGCCCTGGCGGCGCTGCTCGGGGTTGAGGCCGAGCAGCTGGAGGAAGACGGCGACGGCCACCGCGAAGGCGCCCAGGGACATCGCGACGCCGAGGAGGTGCCCCCAGCGGTCGGAGCGGCGCCCGAGCAGCAACAGGACCGCGGCGCCGAGCAACGGGAGCGCGATCATGAGCCAGGAGACCCCGATCGCGCCCCCGGAATGCTGGATGATCTCAGCGGGTTCCACGGCCACCTCTTAGTACTTCAGCAGGTTGGCGTCGTCCACAGACGCCGACCTGCGGGTTCGGAAGATCATCACGATGATGGCGAGGCCGACGACGACCTCGGCCGCGGCCACCACCATCACGAAGAACGCGATGAGCTGGCCGTCCAGGTTGCCGTGCTGCCTGGCGAAGGTGACGAACGCGAGGTTGCAGGCGTTGAGCATGAGCTCGACGCACATGAACACCACGATCGCGTTGCGCCGCACCAGCACGCCGACGGCGCCGATCGCGAACAGCAGCGCGGAGAGCACCAGGTAGTGAGTGGTCACTTGCCGTCCTCCTGCGGGAGCGCCGGGTCCTTCACCTGGACGGGCGCGGTGTCCGGGCCGGGCGCGCGGTCGGTGTCCGCGTCCTTCTCCAGGACCTGCTTGATGAGCGCCGCCTTGGCCGGGTCGGTCGGCGCGAAGCCGTCCTCCATCTCGTGCCGGGCCAGCACCCGGTTGATGGACTTGGCCGCGACCGTGCCGTCGGGCAGCAGGGCGGGCATGTCGATCGCGTTGTGCAGCGCGTAGGTGCCGGGGCCGGGCAGCGGCGAGGGCTGCGGGCCGCTGAAGCGGGCACGGGACAGGTCGCGCTGGGTGGCCTTGGGCCGGATCCGCTCGCGGTGCGCCAGCACCATCGCGCCGAGCGCGGCGGTGATCAGCAGCGCCGAGGTGACCTCGAAGGCGAACACGTGCCTGGTGAAGATCAGCTGGGCCAGCGAGGGCACGTTGCCGCCCGCCGCCTGGACCGCCTGGTCCATGCCGACCGGCGCGGAGAAGGCCGCGTTGCCGACGCCCAGGGCGAGCAGGGCGGCGAACGACAGGCCCGCCACGGCCGCCCAGAGCCGCTGTCCCTTGATCGTCTCCACCAGCGAGTCGGCGGAGTCGACGCCGACCAGCATCAGCACGAACAGGAAGAGCATCATGACCGCGCCGGTGTAGACGATGATCTGCACCGCGGCGAGGAAGGGGGCGTCCTGGATGGCGTACAGCACGGCCAGCGAGAGCATGACGACGCCCAGCATGAGCGCCGAGTAGACCGCCTTGCGGCTGAAGACGAGGCCGAGGGCCGCCGCCACCGAGACGACGGCCAGGACCCAGAACGTGACGGTCTCACCCATTGTTGCGTCCCAGCCGGTAGTAGTCCTCTTCGGTCTCGCCGAGACGCATGGGGTGCGGCGGGATCTCCATGCCGGGACCGAGCGGCGCGAGCAGCATCTCCTTGGTGTAGATGAGGCTCTCACGGCTGGTGTCGGCGAGCTCGTACTCGTTGGTCATCGTCAGCGCCCGTGTCGGGCACGCCTCGATGCACAGGCCGCACAGGATGCACCGCAGGTAGTTGATCTGGTAGGTGCGTCCGTAGCGCTCACCGGGCGAGAACCGCTCCTCGTCGGTGTTGTCGGCGCCCTCGACGAAGATCGCGTCGGCCGGGCAGGCCCAGGCGCACAGCTCGCAGCCGACGCACTTCTCCAGGCCGTCGGGCCAGCGGTTGAGCTGGTGCCGGCCGTGGAAGCGCGGAGCCGTGGGCTTGTGCTCCTCGGGATAGTTGACCGTCTCGACCTTCTTGAACATCGTGTGGAAGGTCACGCCGAACCCCTTGATGGGGTTCAGCCAATCAGTTGCTCCCACTGGGAACCTCCTTGCGCGCTACACCGTGGTAGTGCGGCAGGTCGAGCGGCGGAACCGGGAAGCCACCCGCGGCGGGCTCGGCTTGGAGTTGCTCGAACTCGGCCTCGACCTGGGCGGCCTTGGCCTCCTTGCGCTTCTGCAGCACGCTGTCGAAGCGCCACCAGATCCCCAGGCAGGCGACCATGACCAGCGCGGCCAGGATGAGCACCAGCGCCCGGTTGACCTCGGGCAGCTGCAGGGCCCTGACGGTGGCCACGAGCAGGATCCACGCCAGGTTGATCGGGATGAGGATCTTCCAGCCGAGCGCCATGAGCTGGTCGTACCTGACGCGCGGCAGCGAGGCGCGGCACCAGACGAAGAAGGAGAAGACCAGCACCATCTTGAGGAAGAACCACAGCAGCGGCCACCAGCCGGCGTTGGCCCCGTCCCACATGGAGATCGGCCACGGGGCCCGCCAGCCGCCCATGAACAGGGTGATGGAGACCGCGGAGACCACGAAGACGTTGACGTACTCGGCGAGCATGATGACCGCGAACTTCAGCGAGTTGGAGTACTCGGTCTGGAAGCCGCCGACCAGCTCGCCCTCGCCTTCGGGCAGGTCGAAGGGGACCCGGTTGGTCTCGCCCAGCATGGTGACGATGTAGATCAGGAAGGACGGGATCAGCAGGATCATGTACCACGAGGGCATCGGCAGCTGCAGCCCGCCCAGCGTGAGCGTCCCGCCGCCGGCCTGCGCCGCGACGATCTCGGAGGTGGACAGCGTCCCGGCGAACAGGAACACGCCGACGAACGACAGTCCCATCGCGATCTCGTACGAGACCACCTGGGCGCTGGCCCGCAGGCCGCCCAGGACCGAGTACGGCGAGCGCGAGCCCCAGCCGGCCAGCACGACGCCGTAGACGCCGATGGAGGCCATCGCCAGCACCAGCAGCACCGCGACCGGGAGGTCGGTGAGCTGCAGCGGCGTCTGGACGCCGAACATCGAGACCTTCGGGCCCATCGGGATGACGGAGAAGGCCAGGAAGGCCGGGACCGCGAGCACGACCGGGGCGATGAAGTAGATCACCTTGTCGACGGTCCGGGGCATCAGGTCTTCCTTGAGCCCCATCTTGAGGCCGTCGGCCACCGACTGGAGCAGCCCGAACTTGCCCGCGCGGTTGGGGCCGTACCGGTTCTGCATGCGCGAGATGAGCTTGCGCTCGAACCAGACGCCGAACAGCACGCCCAGCATCAGGACGATGAAGATGACGACGGCCTTGATGATGCTGATCCAGAGCGGGTCCTTGCCGAAGTCGGCGAGGGTCGGATCGGCCGCTAGAAGAGTCCGGGCATTCATTACCGCTCCTCGTTGGCTTCGCCGGCGGCACGTGCCTCGCCGGCCCTCGTGCCGGGGGCATGCTCGTCGGGACCGGCTCCGGCGCCCACGACGGTGCCCGTGATGACCCCCGTGGCACCGTCGGTGACGGTACCCGCGACGGTGCCCGCGACGGTGCTCACCGCGGCGGGCGTGGCCGGGCTCGCCGCGGCCGGGGCGACCGACCGGTCGTCCGCGGTGCCGGTCCGGGAGGCGGCGATCGTGACGACGTCGCCGGGGACCGCACGCAGGTCGCGGGTGATCGAGCGGCCGGCGGAGTTGGCCGGCAGCCAGACCACCCGGTCGGGCAGGGCCGCGAACCGCACCGGCAGGGTCAGCGAGCCGCGCTCGGTGCCGACCGTGACCTGGCCGCCGTCGGTCAGGCCGGTCTCGGCCGCGGTGGCCGGGGAGACCAGCGCCACGGCCGGGCGGGCGGTGCCGGCCAGGTACGGCTCGCCGGCCTGCAGGCGGCCGTCGTCGAGCAGCAGGTGCCAGCTCGCCAGGACGGCCTGCCCGGCCTCCGGACGGACGGCCGGGCGGCCGACGGCGTCGGGGGCGGCGGCACGGGGGCCGCGCCAGGCGCCGATCGAGGCCAGCTCGCGGCGGGCCGCGGCGGCGTCGGGCAGGCCCAGGTGGACGTCCATGGCGTCGGCGATGGCGGAGACGACCCGCAGGTCGCTCATGACGCCGGGGACGGTGAGCGCCTCGGTGAAGGTGCGCCCGCGTCCCTCCCAGTCGACGAAGGTGCCGGACTTCTCGGCGACCACGGCGACCGGGAACACCACGTCGGCGCGGTCGGTGACCGCGCTGGCGCGCTGCTCCAGGCTCACGATGAACGGGGTGTTCTCCATGGCCAGCAGGGCGGCGTGCGGCGCGGCCAGGTCGTAGGGGTCGACCCCGGCCACCACCAGGGCGTCCAGCTCGCCGTCGAGGGCGGCGGCCAGCATGCCCGTGGTGTCGCGGCCCTCGGCCTCGGGCAGGGATGCGACGTCCCAGGCGCGGGCGATCTCGGCGCGGGCGCCGTCGTCGCCGACCGGGCGGCCGATCGGCAGCAGGTTCGGCAGCGCACCGGCCTCCAGGGCGCCGCGCTCACCGGCGCGGCGCGGCACCCAGGCCAGCCGGGCGCCGGTGGAGGAGGCGAGCCTCAGCACCGCCGACAGCGCGCCCGGCGCGGTGGCGAGCCGCTCGCCGACCAGGATGACCGCGCCCGGCAGGCGGACCGCCGCGGCCGCGGCCGGGTCGGCGGCGGCCAGATCGTCCAGCACGGCGGCCTCGGTGCCCGGGACGGCCGGGATCAGCGTGCCGCCCATCTTGGCCAGCCCGGGGCCGGCGAACGGCGCTACCGAGAAGACCTTCAGGCCCTTCTTGCGCCACGCCTTGCGCAGCCGCAGGAAGACGATCGGCGACTCCTCGTCGGGCTCGAACCCGGCCAGCAGCACCGCCGGGGCGTTCTCCAGGTCGGCGTAGCGGACCTCGATGCCCTTGCCGGCCACGGCGTGCGCCAGGAACAGCGTCTCCTCGGCCGAGTGCGGGCGGGCGCGGAAGTCGATGTCGTTGGTGCCGAGCGCGAGCCGGGCGAACTTGGCGTACCCGTACGCCTCCTCGACGGTGACCCGGCCGCCGACGAGCACGCCCGCGCGCCCGCGGGCCGCGGCCAGGCCCTTGGCCGCGACGGCGAACGCCTCCGGCCAGGAGGCCGGGACCAGGCGGCCCTGCTCGTCACGGATCAGGGGCGTGCGCAGCCGGTCGGGCTGGGTGGCGTAGGTGAAGGCCCAGCGGCCCTTGTCGCAGTTCCACTCCTCGTTGACCTCGGGGTCGTCCCCGGCCAGGCGGCGGGTGACCTTGCCGCGCCGGTGGTCGGTGCGCAGCGAGCAGCCGCTGGCGCAGTGCTCGCAGGCGGTGGGGGTGGAGACCAGGTCGAACGGGCGGGCCTGGAAGCGGTAGGCGGCGCTGGTCAGCGCGCCCACCGGGCAGATCTGCACGGTGTTGCCGGAGAAGTAGGACTCGAACGGCTCGCCGTCCGCGGCGCCGACCTGCTCCTTGGCCCCGCGCTCGAAGAAGTCGATGAACGGGTCACCGGCGATCTCGTCGGAGAAGCGGATGCAGCGCGCGCACTGGACGCAGCGCTCGCGGTCGAGCAGCACCTCCGTGGAGAGCGGCACCGGCTTCTCGAACGTCCGCTTCTTCTCCGCGAAGCGGCTCTCGCCCTGGCCGTTGGACATGGCCTGGTTCTGCAGCGGGCACTCGCCGCCCTTGTCGCAGACCGGGCAGTCCAGCGGGTGGTTCAGCAGCAGCATCTCCATGACGCCGCGCTGGGCCTTCTCCGCGACGGGAGAGGTGAGCTGGGTCTGCACGACCATGCCCTGGGCGACCTCGATCGCGCAGGACGGCTGCGGCTTGGGGAAGCCGCGGCCGTTGCCGGCGTCGGGGATGTCCACCAGGCACTGGCGGCAGTTGGCGGCCGGCTCCAGCAGCGGGTGGTCGCAGAACCGGGGGATCTGGATGCCGAGCAGCTCGGCCGCCCGGATGATCAGCGTGCCCTTGGGGACGCTCACCTGGAAGCCGTCGATGGTGACGGTGACCAGGTCCACCGGCGCCTGCGCCGGGGTGGTGGCTTCGACGGTCATGGCGTCTCCTCCGTCGGCCTGGCGACCGAGACGGTGCTGTGCTTGCCGGTTGGCTGCCTGAGCGCGTTCACTTCGCCGCCCACACGGTGGAGGGGGCGTGATCGAACGGGCAGCCGCCGATCTCGAAGTGCCTGAGGTACTCGTCGCGGAAGTGCTTGACCGACGAGTGGATGGGGCTGGTGGCACCGTCGCCCAGGGCGCAGAAGGACCGGCCCAGGATGTTGTCGGCGATGTCGGTGATCGTGGTCAGGTCCTCCTCGGTGCCCTGGCCCTTCTCCAGCCGCTTGAGCACCTGCTTGAGCCAGAAGGTGCCCTCCCGGCAGGGGGTGCACTTGCCGCAGGACTCGTGCGCGTAGAACTCGGTCCAGCGCAGTACGGCGCGCACCACGCAGGTGGTCTCGTCGAAGATCTGCAGTGCCCGGGTGCCGAGCATCGAGCCCTTGGCGCCGACGGACTCGAAGTCCAGCGGGACGTCCAGGTGCTCGGCGGTGAAGATCGGGGTGCTCGACCCTCCGGGGGTCCAGAACTTGAGCGTGTGGCCCTCGCGGATGCCGCCGGACATCTCCAGCAGCTCGCGCAGCGTGATGCCGAGCGGGGCCTCGTACTGGCCGGGGCGGGTGACGTGGCCGCTCAGCGAGAAGATGCCGAAGCCCTTGGACTTCTCCGTGCCCATCCCGGCGAACCAGTCGGCGCCGTTGGCGATGATCGAGGGGACGCTGGCCACCGACTCGACGTTGTTGACCACGGTGGGCGAGGCGTACAGGCCCGCCACGGCCGGGAAGGGCGGCTTGAGCCTGGGCTGGCCCCGGTAGCCCTCCAGCGAGTCGAGCAGCGCCGTCTCCTCGCCGCAGATGTAGGCGCCGGCCCCGCTGTGCACCACGAGCTCCAGGTCGAACCCGGAGCCGAACAGGTCACGGCCGAGGAAGCCCTTGGCGTACGCCTCGGCCACGGCCGCCTGCAGGCGGCGCACGACGTGCACCACCTCGCCGCGCACGTAGATGAACGCGTGGTTGGCGCGGATCGCGTACGCGGTGATGATGACGCCCTCGACCAGCGCGTGCGGGTTGGCCATCATCAGCGGGATGTCCTTGCACGTGCCGGGCTCGGACTCGTCGGCGTTGACCACCAGGTAGTGCGGCTTGCCGTCCCCCTGGGGGATGAAGCCCCACTTCATGCCGGTGGGGAAGCCCGCGCCCCCGCGACCGCGCAGGCCGGAGTCCTTGACCGCCTGGATCACGGCGTCCGGGTCCATGCCCAGCGCCTTCTTGGCCGCCGAGTAGTCGCCGTAGCCCTCCAGGGTGAAGGAGTTCGGCTGGTCCCAGTTCGCGGTGAGAACCGGGGTGAGAGTGGTCACTTCGTCTCCTCGCCTGGCAGCCCGTCGCCGGGCGACGGGGTCGTGCCGTGCATGCCGGCTCGTTCGTTGCGCCCGTTCACGCCTCGGGAGCCTTCCATCCGTTGGCCTTGGCGATCCTGAGCCCCTCCAGCGAGGAGTCTCCCGCCGAGGGGCCGTCACCGGCCAGGCCGTCGGGCAGGCCCGCGAGCACCCGCGAGGCCTCCTTGAACGTGCAGAGCCTCTTCGGGCCGCGGGTCGGCGCGATCTCCTTGCCGTCCCGCAGGTCGTCGACGAGCTGCTTGGCCGAGGCGGGGGTCTGGTTGTCGAAGAACTCCCAGTTGACCATCATGACCGGGGCGAAGTCGCAGGCGGCGTTGCACTCCAGCCGCTCCAGCGAGACCTTGCCGTCGGGGGTGGTCTCGTCGTGGCCGACGCCGGTGTGCTCGGTCAGCTCGTCCCAGATCTGGTCGCCGCCCATGACCGCGCAGAGCGTGTTGATGCACACGCCCACGTGGTACTGGCCCATCGGCTTGCGCTTGTACATGGTGTAGAAGGTGGACACGCCGACCACCTCGGCCTTGCTCAGGCCGAGGATCTCGGCGCAGAACTCGTGGCCGGCGTCGGAGACGTAGCCGTCCTGGGACTGCACCAGGTGCAGCAGGGGCAGCAGGGCCGACCGCGGCCTGGGGTAGCGGCCGATGATCTCCTTGGCGTCGCGCTCCAGGCGCTCGCGGACCTCGGGGCCGTACGTCCCGGCCTGGGCCGCGCTCTCCTGGCGGCCCGTGCCGGGGGCGCCCGCGTTGGAGGGCTCGCCGCCCGTGCCGGTGCTCGTGCTCAGGGCGGTCTCGCCCGTCAGGCCGGTGCCGGTGGACGCGCCGGCGTCCCCGGGCGAGCTGTTGTCCGGCTCGTCGGCCGGGCGCGTGGTCGCGCTCATCGGTCGACACCTCCCATCACGGGGTCGATCGAGGCCACCGCCGAGATGACGTCGGCGATCATTCCGCCCTCGCACGTCGCGGGCACGGCCTGCAGGTTCGTGAAGGACGGATCGCGGAAGTGGACGCGGTAGGGGCGGGTGCCCCCGTCGCTGACCACGTGGGCGCCGAGCTCGCCGCGGGGCGACTCGACCGGGCAGTAGACCTGTCCGGCCGGGACCCTGAAGCCCTCGGTCACCAGCTTGAAGTGGTGGATGAGCGCCTCCATGGATCCGCTCATGATGTGCGCGATGTGGTCGGGCGAGTTGCCCAGGCCGTCGGGGCCGAGCGCGAGCTGCGCGGGCCAGCCGATCTTCTTGTCGTCGATCATGACCCGGCCGTTCTTGAGCGGGCCGGAGATGCGGTCGAGGGCCTGCTCGATGATCTTGAGCGACTCCTCCATCTCGGCCACCCGGACCAGGTAGCGGCCGTAGACGTCGGCGCTCTTCTCGGTCGGCACGTCGAACTCGTAGGTCTCGTAGCCGCAGTAGGGCTGCGACTTGCGCAGGTCCCAGGGCAGGCCCGCGGCCCGCAGCATCGGCCCGGTGATGCCCAGCGCCATGCAGCCGGTGAGGTCGAGGTAGGCGACGTCCCGGGTGCGGGCCAGGTAGACCGGGTTGGCGTCGAGCATCTTGCGCATGTCCCTGATGCGCTGCGGCATGATCTTGAGCAGCTCGGCGACCTTGTCGACGGAGCCGGCCGGCAGGTCGACGGAGACGCCGCCCGGCCGGACGTAGGCCATGTTCATCCGCAGGCCGGTGATGTACTCCATCACGTCGAGCACCAGCTCGCGCTCGCGGGTCCCGAACAGGAACGGGGTGGTCGCACCCAGCTCCATGCCGAAGGTGCCGATGGCCACCATGTGCGAGGAGATGCGGGTGAGCTCCATCATCATCACGCGGATGGCCTGGGCCCGCTCGGGGACGCGGTCGGTGATGCCGAGCAGCTTCTCCACGGCCATGCAGTACGCCGTCTCGTTGAAGATCGGCGAGAGGTAGTCCATCCGGGTGACGAACGTCGGTCCCTGGGTCCACGTCCGGTACTCGAGGTTCTTCTCGATGCCGGTGTGCAGGTAGCCGATGACCGTGCGGGCCTCGGTGACCGTCTCGCCGTCCAGGTTCAGCACCAGCCGGAGCACGCCGTGCGTGGACGGGTGCTGGGGGCCCATGTTGATGACGAGCTGCTGGTCCTGCTGGCCGCTGAGGGTCTCGACCAGTTCCGTCCAGTCGTTGCCGGAGACGGTGTAGACCCTGCCCTCGGTGGCCTCGGTGGCCTCCTCGTAGGGGGCGCTCATGTGTAAGACCTCCTCTGGTCCGGCGCGGGGATCTCGGCGCCGCGGTACTCGACCGGGATGCCGCCGAGCGGGTAGTCCTTGCGCTGGGGGTGGCCGTCCCAGTCGTCGGGCATCATGATCCGGGTCAGCGCCGGGTGGCCGTCGAAGATGATGCCGAAGAAGTCCCAGGTCTCCCGCTCGTGCCAGTCGTTCGTCGGGTAGATCGAGACCGTGGAGGGAATGTGCGGGTCGGCGTCGGAGCAGGAGACCTCGACGCGCATCCGGCGGTTGTGCGTGATCGAGCACAGGTGGTAGACCGCGCGCAGCTCCTGACCCTCGAGGTCGGGATAGTGCACGCCGGAGACGCCGAGCGAGAGCTCGAAGCGCAGCGCCGGGTCGTCGCGGAGCACCCGCATGACCTCCGGCAGGCGCTCGCGCCTGACGTGGAAGGTCAGCTCGCCGCGGTCGACGACGACGCGCTCGACGGCCTCGCCGAAGGAGGCGCCCAGGGCGCGCTCCAGCTCGTCGGCGATCGTGTCGTAGTAGCCGCCGTAGGGGCGGACGCTGGACAGCTCGGGCTTGCGCCGCACGACGAGACGGCCGTAGCCCGAGGTGTCACCGCTGCCCTTGGCGCCGAACATGCCCAGGCGGGTCACCGGCTGCTCGGGCACCTCGGGGACCTCGGGGAGGTTGCCGGTGGGTTCGGTCGTCATTTGACGGTTCCCTGGTCGATGAGCGGCAGCGTCCGCAGGGCCTGCAGTTCGAGATCGTCGATCTGCTTGGCGCGGTGCGCGCCGAACTTGGTGTTCTGGATCTTGTCGTGCAGCTTGACGATCGCGTCGATCAGCATCTCGGGCCGCGGCGGGCAGCCGGGCAGGTAGATGTCCACCGGCACGACGTGGTCGACGCCCTGCACGATCGCGTAGTTGTTGAACATGCCGCCGCTGGAGGCGCAGACGCCCATGGCGATGACCCACTTGGGCTCGGCCATCTGGTCGTAGATCTGGCGCAGCACCGGGGCCATCTTCTGCGACAGCCGGCCCGCGACGATCATCAGGTCGGCCTGGCGCGGAGACGCCGAGGCGCGCTCCATGCCGAAGCGCGCCAGGTCGTGCTTGGGTCCGCCGGTGGACATCAGCTCGATGGCGCAGCAGGCGAGACCGAAGGTCGCCGGCCAGACGGAGTTCTTGCGCGCCCAGCCGGCCACCTGCTCGACCGTGCTGAGCATGAATCCGCTCGGAAGTTTCTCTTCAAGACCCATATCTAGTCCCAGTCCAGACCCTTGCGGCGCCACACGTACGCGTAGGCCACGAGCACGGTGACGATGAACAGGAGCATCTCGACCAACCCGAAGATGCCGAGCTGGTCGAAGGCGACCGCCCACGGGTAGAGGAAGATGATCTCGATGTCGAACACGATGAACAGCATCGCGGTGATCATGTACTTGAGCGGGAAACGTCCTCCGCCCACGGGCTGGGGCGTCGGCTCGATGCCGCATTCGTAGGCGTCGAGTTTCGCGCGGTTCCAGCGCTTGGGACCGGTGAAGGGCGCGATCGTCACCGAGAAGATCGCGAATCCCGCCGCGAGCACGGCGAGCACCAGGATGGGTGCGTACAACTCCATCGCTACGCCTCCTCTCCCATCTCCACGCGCGCCGGCGCGTAGCTCTGCATGTCGGTGTGTTCCGGAAGTCTAGGCAGGGCGATCATCGCCCCGGGTCGCAGGTGCCGTCGGGCACGCCGATTGATGATCATGCCGGTGGCGCCGCCTTGGACAGGGCGTTGATGATGCGGTCGGACGCGTCACCCCGCCGGTCGGTGAGATTAGCAAGGAGTTTGAGCGCGAAGCGCATCAGGCGGGG
The DNA here is from genome assembly GCF_055586505.1 of Streptosporangium sp. NPDC050148. Lineage (NCBI taxonomy): Bacteria > Bacillati > Actinomycetota > Actinomycetes > Streptosporangiales > Streptosporangiaceae > Streptosporangium > Streptosporangium sp. NPDC050148. Next base: position 72,054 of record NZ_JBVJIA010000003.1, read on the forward strand.
GTGCGGCAGCGCGTGACGGGTGGCGAAGTTCATCACGCCGCGGTGCCCGATGAGCTCCACGAACCCGCGGCCGAGGGTGAAGTAGCCGCCGTAGGCGTCCTTCAGCGTCCGAGGATATGCCCGCAGCACCCGCTCGCGCTGGGCGGGGGTCACCCTGCCGAGCGCCTGGACGATCGACTCCGCGGCGATGTGCCCGCTCTCCATCGCGTACGCGATGCCCTCGCCGTTGAACGGGTTGATCATCCCGCCCGCGTCGCCCACCAGCACCAGGCCCCGCGTGTAGTGCGGCTGGCGGTTGAAGGCCATCGGCAGCGCGGCGCCCCTGATCGGGGACGTCATGTTCTCCTCGACGTAGCCCCACTCGGGGGGCATGCCCTTCACCCAGCGCTTGAGCAGGTCGCGGTAGTCCATGCCCTTGAAGGACTCGCTGGTGTTCAGCAGGCCCAGGCCGACGTTGGAGGTGCCGTCGCCGACGCCGAAGATCCAGCCGTAGCCCGGCAGCAGGGTGTCGCCGTCCCAGAGCTCCAGCCAGGTCTCCAGGTAGTCGTCGTCGTGGCGGGGGCTCTCGAAGTAGGTGCGCACCGCGACGCCCATCGGGCGGTCCTCGCGCTTGTGCAGCCCCATCGCCAGGGAGATCCGGGTGGAGTTGCCGTCGGCGGCGACCACCAGCCGGGAGCGGTAGGAGACCTCCTCGCCCTCCCGCTTGGCCACCACGCCGACGACGTGCCCGCTGCGCTCGTCCAGGATCGGGGCGGTGACGTTGACCCCCTGGACCAGCCGGACGCCCGCCTTGACCGCGTTGCCGGCCAGGATCTCGTCGAAGTCCTGGCGGGTGCGGACCAGGCCGAAGTCGGGGTAGCTGGCCAGCTCGGGCCAGTCCAGCTCGAAGCGCATGCCGCCGCCGACCACGCGCAGGCCCTTGTTGCGGACCCAGCCGGGGGCGTCGATGTCGATCCCCATGGCGATGAGCTGCTTGACGGCCCGGGGGGTCAGGCCGTCGCCGCAGACCTTCTCGCGGGGGAAGGTGGTCTTCTCCAGCAGCAGGACGTCGAGTCCGGCCTGGGCGAGATGGAAAGCGGTCGTCGAACCGGCAGGCCCGGCGCCGACGACGATGACGTCGGCGTCAGCCTCAGCGATCTTTCGCTGTACGACGGCTGGCACGGTCACGGGACCTGTCCTGTCCTACACGCTGTGGGGGCCTCGGGGTGAGGGGCCTTTCGTTCCTTTGTGAAGGTCTTCACAAACTTGTCGCGCCGAAGTCTAACGCCTTTGCGGAGCAAAGTGTCAGGCGGGTGCGGCTACGGATCGGCAACCTTCTACGCGGTCTCGGGCCCGGGCTTGTACGCCCGGTGAAGAGCCACGATGCCGAGGCTCAGGTTGCGCCAGGCCACCCGCTCCCAGCCCGCTCCCTGGATGATCCTCGCCAGCCCCGCCTGGTCCGGCCAGGCCCGGATCGACTCCGCCAGATACTCGTAGGAGTCGTCGTTGGAACCCAGGACCTTCGCGACCTGCGGCATCAGTTTCATCAGGTACCGCGAGTATACGAGGTCGAACGACCTGGGCGTCGGGTGCGAGAACTCCAGGATGACCAGGCGCGCGCCCGGCCTGGCAACCCGGTACATCTCGCGGAGCGCCCCGGCGGTGTCGTGCACGTTGCGCAGGGCCGTGGAGATCGTCACCGCGTCGAAGACCTCGTCGGCGAAGGGCAGCCGGAGCGCGTCCCCGGCGATGAAGCTGACCCCCCGGACGCCGCCGCCGGAGATCCCCGAGCCGCCCCGGCGCCGGACCCCGGTGCTCAGCATGCCGAGCGAGAAGTCGGAGGCGATCGCGCGGGCGCCCAGGGCGGTGAAGGCGTCGGTGGAGGTGCCGGTGCCCGCTCCCAGGTCGAGGACGAGCTCACCGGGGCCCGCGTCGACGGCCGCGGCGGTCGCCTTGCGCCAGAGCCGGACCTGGCCCAGGGAGATCACGTCGTTGACCAGGTCGTACCGCCGGGCCGTGCGATCGAACATCGCGGCGACCTCGTGCGGCTGCTTGTCCAGAGAAGCGCGCGTCATGGACCAAGACTAGGCCCGCGCGGACGATCCACCAAAAGTAGCGGTCCGGTCACCCTTCGCGTGCTAAAAATTGTCAAATGTTTGCCAGCAGTGTCCTCATCCCGGTCGCCACCCTGGTCACCACCCTGATCCCGACCGTCCCGGCCGCCTCGGCCGTCCCGACGGCCTCCGTCCCGGCCGCGTCGGCGATCCCCGGCCGGTACGCCGGCGGCGTCGGGCACCCCCGGGTCGTCTCGGCCGATCCGGTGGACACCACCCCGCACGTGCTCGACGGGATCGTCAACGCCCTCGCACTGGTGGACGGCACCGTGGTGGTCGGCGGCGCGTTCGGCGCGGTGCGCGAGGCGGGCGGCTCCCGGGTGCTGCGGCGCCGCAACCTGTTCGCCTACGACCTGGCCACCGGCCGGGTGCTGCCCGGCTTCGCGCCGCAGCCCGACCACCCGGTACGGGCGCTGGCCCCGGGCGTGCACGGCACCGTCTACGCGGGCGGCCGTTTCACCTCGGCCGGAGGGAGATGGACGCGGGGCCTGGCCCTGCTGCGGCTCTCCGACGGCTCGGCCGTGGCCCGCTTCGGCGCCCGGGTGCGGGGCGGCACGGTCACCGCCCTGGTCAGGTCCGGCCGCGCCCTGTACGCCGGCGGCGACTTCACCGCGGTCGGCGACGTCCCGCGCACCGCGCTGGCCAGGCTGGACGCGGTGACCGGTGCGGCCGACCCGGCGTTCACCGTCGAACCGGCCGTGCCCAGGGGCGGACGCGTCCGGGTCCACGCGCTGGCCCTGAGCCGTACCCGGCTGGCGGTGGCCGGTGACTTCGGCACCCTGGGCGCTCTGCCGCGCTCCCAGCTCGGCCTGGTCGACGTGACCGCCTCACCGGCGGCGGTCGCGCCCTGGCGGACCGACGCCTACCGGGGCAGGTGCCGGTCGGACTTCCCCGGCTACCTGCGGGGCCTGGACTTCGCCCCCGGTGGCGGCCACCTCGCCGTCGTGACCACCGGCGGGCCGATGGGCCCGGACCGGATGTGCGACACCGCGGCGAGCTTCCGGACGGACGCGACCGGCCGGGTGGAGCCGGCCTGGGTGAACCACACCGGCGGGGACTCGCTCTACGCGGTGGCCGCGACCGGGGCCGCCGTCTACGTCGGCGGGCACCAGCGCTGGCTGGACAATCCCCGCGGACGCGACTCGGCGGGCCCCGGCGCGGTGGCGCGGCCGGGGATCGGGGCGATCCATCCGCGTACCGGCAGGGCCCTGACATGGAACCCCACCCGCGATCCAGGAATCGGAGTCAAGGCATTCCTGGCCCATCGGGACGGATTACTCGTTGGTAGTGACACAACCCGGCTTGGTCACGAGTACCATGCCCGAGTCGGCATGTTCCCGTTGCCGATCACTCCCGATTCTTAGCGATTCGCTCGCTCACCGCGTCCCTCTGCTTCGAGAGCAGGACGTAACTGGCCACCCCACTGACCAGGAATGCGGCGATCAGCAGGACCAGGGGCTGGCGCAGGCCGAGGATATAGAGCACTCCCAGGCTCACGATCAGCAGGCCGGCCCGGGACGCGGTGTAAACGATGACGGGATGCACGGCATCGAGGTTACGTCACGCCGTTCCTCCAGGCACGATCGCGGGGTGACCATGCGGACGCTCTTCGCATCGACTGCGAGCGCTGCTAGTCTTCACAAGAGATCAGTTTCGTAAAGAAACACCCACGAGCGTCTCAAAAAGGCTCTATCATATAACAATCGGGCAGGCAGTCGATAACAACCCGTGATCTTTGTTGAAAACCACGGATAAATCAGGCTTCGCTCGGCACACTGGTTACCTGTCCGCCCGCTGGCAGGAAGCGGGATGCGAGGGGGAGAGATTGTGGAGAGTAGCAGCGAGCGTCTGCTGACGCCCGGAGAGGTTGCCGCCCTCTTTCGGGTCGACCCAAAGACGGTTACACGCTGGGCCGCGGCAGGCCGCATCAGCAGCATCCGTACCCCCGGAGGGCACCGGCGTTTCCGCGAGTCGGAAGTGCACGCCCTTCTGCGTGGAGAGGACGTCTTGACGGCCGAACGGCCGGCAGGCGAGTCCCCGCGCGTTTGACGACTTAGGACGTCACACCATCGGTGATCCTGCGCGCCTTACCCGGAAGCCGCAGGGTCACCGTGGAGTCGTCCTAGACGTCACGCGACACGACCGGGACCCCCGACAACGCTGAACGACGAACAACGCTGAACGACGACCCCCGACGGCATCGATCGACCTCGACGGTGACCTCCCCCATCACCGCGTCCCGCCCCCGGAGCCGCCCGGAGTGATCCGGCCCGGCTCCTGCGGGTCACGGCCCGTCCAGGTCTCCTGCTCGGCCTTGAAGGCCAGGAACTCCCGTTCGAGCTCGTCGTTCTCCTTCAGCCAGCGCCTGCGGCGATCGGCCCATTCCTCCTCGGTGAGCGACTCGGCCAGCCAGCGCTCGTAGTCGGGATCGCCCGGGGACACCTCCACGTAGGCGTTGCCGATCAGACGCCCGTCTTCGCTGGCCAGGGTCTGCGGCACGCGCAGGGTCCCGTCAGCGAGCCTGACGACGTACATCCCAGATCACCTAGATTCCGTAGCGCCGGTTGAAGAACAACATGACGTCGAGCGCCATCCGCGTGTCACCGCCGAGCATGTCGACCAGCGCGGGACGCTGCCGGGAGACGATCGCGGCGAAGGCGTCCGCGAAGAACTCCTTGCGTCCCAGATCGCCGGACTGCAGGTGGAACCCCGAGGCCAGCTTGGGAACGCACCTGTCGTAGAGGACGGCGAACTCCGGGGAGTCGGAGACCCAGTCGCCGTGCGGGGCGTCCACGTCGTCCAGGGCGTGCCCGACCTCGTGCATCATCACGTCGGGGGTGGGCGAGGGCCGGTCCCCCACCACGATCTTCCGGTCGCCGTACGCCCCGGCGCAGACGTCCCAGGTCGCCCGGCCCGACGGGAGCGGGGCCCCGCGCAGGTAGCCCATGTCGTCCAGGTCCGGTACGCCGCCCGCGCCGACGTAGATCCCGTCCAGGCCGTCGGCCAGCTTGTCCTTGAGCGCGTCGGGCAGCCTGGCCAGGCTCTCCACCGCCCGCACGACCTCCGGCGTGGGCACCTCGTGGCGGGAGTCCCACTGGCGGTGCAGGATGCGCTCCAGCCGCCCGCAGTGGCGCAGGCCGTCCCCCAGGTCCGGGGTGTCGGGGGAGTTGGGCTGGGCCCGGGGACGCTCGTCGTCGAGCTCGAAGTCCTTCCAGGTGTACTGCGGGCGGTCGACCACCGGGGCGGTCACCGTACCGACCCCGCGCTCGGCCTCGCGGGGGACCTCACGCGGAGCCCCGCGGAGGGAGCCCTCCGCACGCGGAGCCGGACTCCGCTGCCACCACCGCCGTCGATGGCGGCCCTTGTCGCCCGAATGTGCCATCACACCCCCTGGGGAAGTGGCAACGCTCCTACGGTACGGGGTGGTCCCCCCGCCGGTCACCCGTAACCGCGGGCCGACCGCAGTGGTTCTCGCAATGGCTTACAGTTCGGGCATGCCCATGCTTGTCGGTCTGGCGATACTCGCCTTCTGGCTCTACTGCCTGTTCGACGTCATCACCACGCCGGACGAGGAGTCAAGGAACCTGCCCAAGCTGCTCTGGGCGGTCATCGTGGTGCTGATGCCGGTCGCCGGAGGGGTCTTCTGGCTGCTGCTCGGCCGCCCCACCGGCCCTCGGGCACCCCGATCGCTGCCGTCGCAGAACAGGCCCCCGCGCCCCGCGGCCCCCAAGGGACCCGACGACGACCCCGACTTCCTCAAGGACCTCGACCGCAGGCTCCGCGACGAGGACTGACCCGCGACCACGTCCCGGCGGCCGGGGATCCGGTGGCCGGGACCTTCGACGGCCACGACTCAGCCGGGAACCTCGGCGTAGGAGTGCAGGCCCCCCAGGAAGATGTTCACCCCGACCAGGTTGAACAGCAGGCACGCGAAGGCGATGAGCTGAACGATCATGGCCGCCTTCCCCTTCCAGCCCGCGGTGGCACGGGCGTGCAGGTAGGCCGCGTAGGCGATCCAGGTGATGAAGGCCCAGATCTCCTTGGGGTCCCAGCCCCAGTAGCGGCCCCAGGCCTTGTCGGCCCAGAGCGCCCCGGCGATGACGGCGAAGGTCCAGATCGGGAAGCCGATCACGATGGCCCGGTGTGCGACCCGCTCCAGGTCCGGCCGGGACGGCAGGCGGACCGAGCCGTCCTTCCTGACCAGGTAGAGGATGCCGGAGACGCCCGCCAGGATGAACAGCCCGCTGGCGATGATCGCCGCCGACACGTGGATCGCGATCCAGTAGGAGTTCAGCGCGGGCACCACCGGACCGGCCTGCACGTGCAGGTAGCGGACGGCGAAGCCCAGCCCCAGGGCGGCGGCGACCGCCACGAACGCGCCCAGGAACCGGACGCGGTAGCGGAGCTGCATGAACAGGAACGCGCTCATCGCCGCGAAGCACATGGCGACCACGAACTCGTACATGTTGCCCCAGGGCCAGCGGCCCACGGCCAGGCCCCGGGTGAGCAGGGAGGCGAGGTTGGCGGCCCAGCCGAGCCAGCTCAGCGCGACGCCCGCGGGCCCCGCCCACCTCGTCCAGGCGGGGGGCCCGCCGGACGGTCCGTCGCCCCGCGCGGTCCCCGTCGCGGCCGGGTCCCGGTCGGCATCGGTGCCGACGGTGCCGCCGGTGCTGCCGGTGACGCCGGAAGCGGCACCGGCGGCACCGACACCGGCGGCGACGGGAGCGAGCCTCGGACGCGCGGCGCGGGCCGGTGCCTCCGCGGGCCGGCCGAAGGCCAGGTCCAGGGCGTAAGCGATCATTGCGAAGACGTAGAGCAGCACCGTCGCCAGGATGAGCTGGTCGCTCAACGTGGCGAGGCCGGTATCGACCTCAGCGGGCATCCTGCACTCCTGGGTTCGAAGGTCCTGGGGTCGAAGGTTCCGGGGTGGAGGGTTCCGGGGTCGCAGGCTCCGTGTTCGCCGGTTCCAGGGACCCCTCGTCCCGGGGTTCCGTGTTCAGGGCGGAGACGATCTCGTCGAACTCCTCGCCGAAGTCACCGCCCTCGGTGCGGGTGAGGCCGCCCACCTCGACGCGGTGCCCGTCACCGCCCGCCCCACCGGACGCCTCGTGGACGCGTACCCACACCCTGCGGCGGCGGACGGTCAGGGTCAGCACGAGCCCGGCCACGGCGAGGACCGCGGAGACCAGGGCGGGCATCCTGCCCGGGTCGTAGGCGACCTGCAGGGCGATCCACTCCCTGACCCCGGTGAACTCGATCGAGCCGGCTCCGCCCGGCAGCGCGAGCCTCCCGCCGACCTGCAACGGGTCGGCCTTCATCACGAGCGGCTTCATCTTCTTCAGGCTCGCCGGGTCGAGCTCGTAGACCGACTGCGGGCGGCCGCTCTCCAGGCCGAGGTCACCGGCGAAGGCACCGTACACCTGGGCGGTGGGGTTGGCGGCCCCGGGGAAGACCGAGACCCACTCCGAGCCCATCGGCACGGCCGTGGGCAGGAAGGCGACCAGTACGCCGAGCTGCTCGGGCTGCGCGTCCGGAACCTTGATCACGCATTCGGAGGTGAAGGTGGCGGGCTGGACCACCAGGCAGGCCACCGGACCGTCGAAGGCGACCTGCCCCTTGCCGTCGGTGATCCTGAAGGTCGGCGCGTAGCCGTGGTCGATGAGGTAGCTCAGCGTGCCGTTGACGTCCAGCGGCTCGTTGACCTTGAGAAGGTGCTCGCGGGCGGCCGCCCCGGGGGCGTCCTCGACCTTGAGCCTGGCCGCGTAGTCGAGGGCCTGGCCCGCCTTGTCTCCCTTGGCGATGTAGGTCGCCTGGAAGTCCTCGACGGTGAAGGAGAACGGCTCCAGCGACTCGGCGCTCACCTGCCGGCCGGGCATGTACCGGTCGTAGGCCGCGACCGTGTTGGCGAACCCCTCGCCCTCCACGACCAGCACGTTCCCGCGGTAGCCGTACAGCGCTCCGGCCCCGACCGCGAGCAGCAGGCCGAGCAGGGCCACGTGGAACAGCAGGTTGCCGCTCTCGCGCAGGTAGCCCTTCTCCGCGGCGACCCAGCCGGGGCCGGTGGTCACCCGGAACCGCTTCGCGCGCAGCCGCGCGGCCGCCTCGTCGACGGTCAGGCCGGAGGAGAAGGAGGCGTGGTGCGGCAGCCTGCTCAGGTTGCGCGGCGCCGCGGGCGGCTTCCTGCGCAGTTCCCGCAGGTGGGTCGCGGTACGCGGGAGCACGCAGCCGATCAGGGAGACGAACAGCAGCAGGTAGATCGCGGCGAACCAGGGCGCCTGGAACACGTCGAACAGCCAGAACCGGTCCAGCCATCGGGCCAGCGCGGGGTCGTCGGCGAAGTACTGGGCGACCTTGGCGTCGGAGACGCCGCGCTGCGGCCAGATCGAGCCGGGCACGGAGGCCAGGGCGAACAGGAAGAGCAGGATCAGCGCTGTCCGCATGGAGGTGAGCGTCCGCCAGAACCAGCGCGCCCAGCCCACGACCCCGAGCCCGGCAGGACGCCCCCGATCCACCGCGGCCTCCGCCGTCGTCTGCTCCTCCTCCATCACCGGACCCGTGCGTTCCATCAGATCACCGGCTCGAATCCGCCGACCCAGCCCTGCATGGCCGCGACGAGCTGCTCCCAGATCCCGGTGACGAGCAGCACCCCGACGACGACCAGCATGACGCCGCCCACGCGCGTGATCAGCTGCGAGTGCCGCCGCACCGCCTTGAACGTGCGCAGGGCCCTGCTGTACGCCAGTCCCGCCGCCACGAACGGCAGGCCGAGACCGAGCGCGTACGCGAAGGCGAGCACGGCGCCGCGGCCGGCGCTGCCCTCGTTCAGGCCGAGGGTGAGCACGACGGCGAGGGTGGGGCCGATGCAGGGGGTCCAGCCGAGGCCGAAGACCAGGCCGAGCAGGGGGGCCCCGGCCAGCCCCGCGGCCGGGAGCCGGCGGATGCGGACGTCGCGCTGCAGCCCGGGGATCGCCCCCATGAAGGCCAGGCCGAGCACGATCGTGAGCCCGCCGAGCACCCGGGTGATGATCCCGGCGTTGCCGAACAGCGCCGCGCCCAGCCCGCCGAACAGGGCGCCCCCGGCCACGAACACCGTGGCGAACCCCAGCACGAACAGCACGATCCCGGCCACCATGCGCCCCCGCCTGGGGTCGGCGCTCATGCCGGTCACGTACGACAGGTAGCCGGGGACCAGCGGCAGCACGCACGGCGACAGGAACGAGACCAGCCCGGCCGCGACCGCTATCGGCAGCGCCAGCGCCAGCGAGCCGCCGGCGACCGTACCGGCGAGGTCAACGCCCATGGCGGGCTCCCGGTGTGAGACCTGCGAGACCGTGTCCCGCCGACGGGGTGGTAACGGCGGCCCGGGCGGTAACGGCGGGTCCGTCCGCCGTCACGGGGAGGCGCGAGCGGTTATCGTTCATCGCCGACCTTGGTGACGGCCTCCAGGAGGTCGGTGTAGGTGACCGCGCCGAGGGCGCGGGCGGCGATCCGGCCCTGACGGTCGATGATCAGCGTGGACGGGATGGCCGCGGGCGGGACCGTGCCCTGGAAGGAGAGCGCCACCTTGCCGGGCTGGTCGAAGATGCTCGGGTAGCCGGGCTTGTGGCCGCGCTCGAAGGCGAGGGCGTCGGCCTTGCGGTCCTTGAAGTCGATGCCGAGGAACGTCACGCCGTCCGCCTTCTTGGCGGCGGAGACCTCCTTGAGCACCGGCGCCTCGGCCCGGCAGGGCGCGCACCAGGAGGCCCAGAAGTTGATGACCACGACCTTGCCCCGGTGCGCGGCCAGCGAGGCGGTGCCCCCGTCGAGGGTCTCCCCCTCGACCCGTGGAGCGGCCTTGCGGTCGGCGGCCTCGAACATGGTGATCTTGCCGTCGCCCGCCACGAAGCGGGTGTCACCGGTCTGGGGCTGCGATCCCTGGTTTCCGGCGCATCCGGCCACGGCGACGAGCAGCGCGGCGGCGGCGAAGGATATGGCGCGCATGGGTGACGGAGGCTCCCTGTACTACAACCGGTAGAGCGACAACTCTACCGGCGGGGTCAGGCGCCCGGCACAGTGGGGCGTTTGACGAGGGCCGCCGCAGGCTCGCTGTATCCGACGCTGATCAGCCGGTCCCCCTCGAAGGAGAAGGTGGTCAGGCTGGCGAGCCCGCACTGCCTGCGGCGCGGATCGTGCGGCAGCCGCCTGCCCTCGGCCGCGAGCCGGATCGTCCAGATCGGGAGCTGGTGGCTGACCATGATCGCCTCATGGCCGCGGGCGGCCTTGCGGGCGGCGACGATCGCGGCGCTCATCCGCCGGACCAGGTGGGTGTAGCGCTCCCCCCAGGAGGGCCGGAGCGGGTTCCACAGGTAGCGGTAGAAGCGCGGGTTGCGGAAGAGGCCGTCTCCCCGGCCCAGGGCGAGGCCCTCGAAGATGTTCTCGGCCTCGATGAGCCGCTCGTCGATCGTGACGTCCAGCCGGAAGGTCTCGGCGAGCGGGACCGCGGTCTCCTGCGCGCGCTCCAGGGGGGAGGAGAACAGCGCGGTGACGTCACGTCCGGCGACCGTCTTGGCGACCGTCTCGGCCATCTGCCGGCCGTTGTCGGACAGGTGATAGTCGGGGAGCCTGCCGTACAGGACGTTGTCGGGGTTGTGCACCTCACCGTGGCGCAGGAGGTGGACGACGGTGGTCTCAGCCATGGTCCCGCCAGCCTAGCGACAGGTACGGGCCGGTGACAGGGCAGGTGGTCCCATCCGGGCGGAAGGGGACATGCCCGAGCCGCCCCACGGGCCCGTTCGCGCCCACCCCCGTGCCGCCTCGCGGACCCGGCGGCGACGCGGGGGTCCGGCAGAGGGGGCCGCGGGGGTCCGCGGGGTCCGTCAGGGCACCACCGGGGAGGCCGGTGACATCGGTGCCGCCGCCGGGGACTCGGGCGCCGGGGCCGCCGACGCGGACGACGCGGTGGACGCGGTGGACGCGGTGGACGCGGTGGACGCGGTGGACGCGGTGGACGCGGTGGACGCGGTGGACGCGGAGTACTGGAAGTCGACGGAGACGGCCTTCAGCGCCTCGACCGCCGCGCGGATCGCCGGGCGGCGCGCGGCGTCGGTCCGCCAGAGCGCGTAGATCCTGCGGGTGGGGCGGGACCTGATCGGCACCACCCGCGCGCCCGGCGGGACGAAGTCACGGCCCAGGCGGGGGACGATGGCGCAGCCGAGACCGCCCGCGACGAGGGCCATCTGGGTCGGGCACTCGTCCGCCATGCAGGCGATGTCCGGCTCCAGCTCGGCCGAGCGCAGCGTGTGGACCAGCCAGTCGTGGCAGATGGTGCCGGGTGCCGAGCTGATCCACCGCTCCCCGTAGAGCTCGGCCAGCTCGATCTCGGCCCGGTCCGCCAGCGGGTGGGACGCGGGCAGGATCGCGTCGGCGATGTCGTCGAAGAGCGTCGCCCGGGAGAGCCCCTCGGGGATGGCCATCGGACGGTTCATCCAGTCCTGGATCACCGCGAGGTCCAGCTCGCCCCGGCTCACCTCGCGGATCTGCCGCTCGGGCTCGCGTTCGGTGAGCTGCATGACCAGGTCGGGGTGGCGCCGGTGCAGGAGCGACAGCGCGGCGGGCATCAGCCCCCGGGCCGCGGTGGGGAAGGCGCCTATGCCCAGCCGCCCCACGACCTGCCCGCGCAGCGCCTCGAAGTCGGCCTCGGCCGTCTCGACCAGCGCGAGGATGCGCTCGGCGTGGTCGGCCAGCAGCCCGGCCGCGTCGGTCAGCCGCACCCCGCGGCCGTTGCGTTCCACCAGGGTCGCGCCGGTCTCCCGCTCCAGCTTGGCGAGCTGCTGGGAGACCGCGGACGGGGTCACCATGAGCGCCTCGGCCGCGGCGCCCACCGATCCGTAGACGGAGACGGCGTGCAGGGCCTTGAGCCGGTTGAGATCCAACATGTAAGGAAGTCTAAACGAGGACAGGAAGAAATGCTAACTTGTTCTGAAATGTCGGTATGAACCACTATGGGCGAATGCGCATCCGGCACTTCCTCCTAGCCATCGGCCTCACCATCATCTGGGGCCTCAATTTCGTGGTGATGGAGGTCGGCCTCCGGCACTTCCCCCCGCTGTTCTACGTGGCGGCGCGCTTCGTCCTGGCCGCCTTCCCCGCGCTGCTGTTCGTCGGCGGCCCCGGGGTGCCCTGGCGGAAGGTGCTCCTGGCCGGTGCCACGCTCGGCGCGGGCCAGTACGCCCTGCTGCTGACGGGGATGCGGGCCGGCATGCCCGCGGGCCTGACCTCGCTCGTCGTCCAGATACAGGCGGTCTTCACCGCCGTGCTGGCCGTCACGCTGCTGGGGGAGCGGCTCACCCGCAGACGGGTCATCGGCATGGCGGTCGCCTTCGCCGGCCTGGCGCTGATCGCCACCGACCTGGGCGCCGGCGGCCCGATCGGCGCGTTCCTGCTGGTCGTCGGCTCGGCGTTCTTCTGGAGCATGGGCAACGTCGTGATCAGGCAGGCCTCGCCGCCCGACTCGCTGCGCTTCATGGTCTGGCTGAGCGCGGTCACCGCCCCCCCGATGGTGGTGCTGAGCCTGGTGGTGGAGGGGGTGCCCCGGCTGGAGTTCTCGCTGGAGGGCACCCTCTCGCTGGTGTACGTGGCGTTCATCTCCACCCTCGCGGGCTTCGCCGTCTGGGGTTTCCTGCTCAAGCGCTACGACGCCTCGGTGGTCGCCCCGACCGCCCTGATGGTGCCGGTCTTCGGCATGTCCTCGGCGGCCCTGTTCACCGGCGAGCAGATCACCCCCCTCAGGCTCGTCGCCGGCGTCCTGATCATCTGCGGGGTCCTGTACGCCGGCACCCGCTCCCGCCGGACCCCCTCCCCGTCACCCTCGCCTTCCCCGCTTCCCGCCTCTCCCCGGGCGGAATCGGAGGAGGATGAGGCGAGAACGGCGGAGAGGGCGTGAGCGAACACACACCGTGACGACGACACGGCGGCCGACGTAAGCGCCGCGCTCGAGTACTGGCCCGCCCCTCCCCCGTGGGGATGGGTCACCGACGACCTCGATCGTCTTCCGTCGGAGGGACCGAACGGCGAGCCCGGCTTCTTCGGGCACGTCGAACTCATCGACAGGGATCGAGGCGGGGGCCGACGGCCCCCGGACGTTCATGCTCTACCCGGGCATGCTCGACGTGGACTTCGACGTCGCGGACTCCCCGGAGCCCTCCGCCCACCTGGGCGCGCCGATCGGGCGGTACGGGCGGGCCAGGGGCGACCGCCCGTGACCCGGAGGCGTCACAGGACCTGGGCGGCGGCCTTGGCGGCGGCGGGCAGCGCCTCGGCGATGCGGGAGAGGGCCTCGTCGTCGTGGGCCGACGACAGGAACCACGCCTCGTACGCCGACGGCGGCAGGTAGACGCCCTGGTCCAGCATGGAGTGGAAGAACGCCCGGTAGGCGGCGGTGTTCTGGGTCTGGGCGGCGGTGAAGTCGACGACCCGGTCCTCGGTGAAGAAGACCGAGAACAGGCTCCCGGCGCGCTGCAGCCGGTGCGGCACCCCGACCGCGGCCAGGGCGTCGGCGGCGGCGCGGCCGATGACCAGGGCGGCGGCGTCGACCTGGTCGTAGACCCCCTCGTCGCAGGCGCGCAGGGTGGCAAGACCGGCGGCGCAGGCCAGCGGGTTCCCCGACAGGGTGCCCGCCTGGTAGACCGGGCCCTCCGGGGCGAGGTGGGCCATCACGTCGGCGCGCCCGCCGAACGCGGCGGCGGGCAGGCCGCCGCCCATCACCTTGCCGAAGGTCATCAGGTCGGCCTCGACCGGGTCCAGCCCGTACCAGCCGGACTCCGACACCCGGAAGCCGGTGAGCACCTCGTCGATGATCAGCAGGGCACCGTGCTCGGTGCACAGCTCGCGCAGCGTGGCGTTGAACCCCTCCAGCGGCGGCACCACGCCCATGTTGGCCGGACACGCCTCGGTGATCACGCAGGCGATGTCGGCGCCGAAGGCACGGAACGCCTCGGTGACCGCCTCGACCGAGTTGTACGGCAGCACCACGGTGTCGGCCGCCGACGCGCCGGTCACGCCGGGGGTGTCGGGAAGGCCGAAGGTCACCACACCGGAGCCCGCCGAGGCGAGCAGCGCGTCGACGTGGCCGTGGTAGCAGCCGGCGAACTTCACGATCTTGGAGCGGCCGGTGAAGCCGCGGGCCAGCCGTACGGCCGACATGGTGGCCTCGGTGCCGGAGCTGACCAGGCGGACCTTCTCCACCGGCTCGACCCGGGCGACGATCTCCTCGGCGAGCTCGACCTCGCCGGGGGTGGCCGTGCCGAACGAGGTGCCGTCGCGCAGCGCCTCCTGCAGCGCCTCGATCACCGCGGGGTGCCGGTGCCCGAGGATCATCGGCCCCCAGGAGCAGACCAGGTCGACGTAGCGGTTGCCGTCCACGTCGGTGATGTAGGGGCCCTGGCCCGAGGTCATGAAGCGCGGCGTGCCGCCCACGGCGCCGAAGGCGCGGACCGGGGAGTTGACGCCTCCCGGGACGATCTCGCGGGCGCGGGCGAACAGGTCCTCGGAGTTCTCGGTACGGCTCACGTCCCCAAGGGTAGCCAGGGAAACGTCCGGTCCGTCCCACGGGGCGAGCCGTCCGTCACGGCCCCGGGCCCCCGGAAGACGCGGCCCGGAACACCGGAAGTCCCGGCTTCGGGCCCCCGGAAACGGGACATCGGCCCCGGGACGACGGGACATCGGGTACGGGATCCTTCGAGGATGGCAGTGACGACACCCCCCGCGCGGCGGCCGGGGACCCGGTCGCCCGGCGTGCGCACCGTGGCCGACGCCGTCCTGGTCCACGGCGCCCTGGCGGCGGCCGTCGGCGGGATCTACTCCGGGCTGGCCTGGCTGCTCGACACGCTCTCCGGCGCGGCGTCCGGCACGCCGTCCGGCGTCCCCTCCGGTGGCGGGGACCCGATGGCCGGGCTCGTCGCGGCGCTGGCCGCGGGCGCGGTCTTCCACCCGCTGCGGCTGCGGCTGCAGCGGGTGGCGGACCGGTTGCTGCGGGTCGAGCGCGACCCGTACCGGGTGGCCGACCGGCTGAGCCGTACCCTGCAGGAGGCCGTCGACCCGGCCGAGGGGCTCGCCACCGCCGCGGTGCTGGTCCGCCAGGCGCTCCGCGCCGACGGCGTGGCCGTCGAGGTGGACGGCGTGACCGTCCTGGACGGCGTGCTGGGGGAGCGGCCGGTCGAGACCCCGCTGGTCTGGCACGGGGAACCGGTCGGGTGGCTGCTCAGCAGCGGCCGCGAGGGCTCACCGGCCTCACCGGACCTGCTGAACGCGCTGGCCCGGCACCTGGCCGAGCTGGCGCACGCCGTACGGCTCACCGCCGACCTGCGACGCTCCAGGGAGCACATCCTCACCAGCAGGGAGGAGGAGCGGCGCAGGCTCCGCCGTGACCTGCACGACGGGCTGGGGCCGACGCTCGCCAGCCTGGCCATGACCGTGGACGAGGCCAGGATCCGCCTGGACCGCGACCCCGAGGCCGTGGAGGAGCTCCTGGTCCGCGTACGCGACCAGATGGGCACCGCGATCGTCGACGTCAGGGACCTGGTCTACGGCCTGCGCCCGCCCGCGCTGAGCCACCTCGGGCTGGCCGGTTCGCTGCGCGCGCTGGCCGACGCGCCCGGACCGCGGGTGGACGTCGTGGTGACCGGCCCGCCGGACGGACCACCGGACGACCCGCTGGACAGTGTCCCCGCTGCGCTGGAGGTGGTGGCCTACCGGATCGCCCAGGAGGCGCTCACCAACGTCCGCCGCCACGCCCAGGCCACCACGGCCCTGGTACGGGTCGAGGTCCTGCGGGCCGGCGGGCAGGCCGCGGGATCGGCGGGCGACGGGAGCGGGACCGGCCCGCGGGAGGGGGACGGCGAGCTGCGGCTCTCGGTCGCCGACGACGGGATCGGCCTGCCGGACCCGATCCGCGGCGGCGTGGGCCTGGCCTCCATGCGCGAGCGGGCGGCCGAGGCGGGCGGTTCGTGCACCGTCGGGCCGCGTCCCGGGGGCGGCACCGAGGTCGTCGCCCGGCTGCCCCTGACGAGGGACGCGACGTGACCTCTCCCCCGCGCGAGGGCACCCCGCCGAGCTCCGCGGGCTCCGCGAACTCCGCGAACTCCGTGGGCTCCGTGGGCTCCGTGGGCTCCGTGGGCTCCGCTGGCTCCGCTGGCTCCGCTGGCTCGCGAAGCCGGCGCGACTCCCCGGGCATGCCGGACGTGCCGAACGTGCCGGACGTGCCGGGCGTGCGGAACGTGCCGGGCGTGCGGGACTCATCGGACCGGCGGCGGACGGCACTGGCCGTGCTCGTCTGGACCGGTGCGGTGCTGGCGCCCGCGGGCAACGTCCTGGCGGTCAGGCTGACCGACCTGAGCGCCTCGACCTGGACCGACCCCTTCGTCACCCTGGACCCGACCGTCATGCTGTTCCCGGCCGCGGGCGCGTTCCTCATCACCCGGCGGCCCAGGCTGCTGGTCCCCTGGCTGCTGTGGGGCGGCGGGATCGCCGGAAGCCTGTTCTACCTGACCTTCGGTGCCGCCCACTGGCTCCACCTCACCTCCCCCGGGGCCGCGGTCACGCCCTACCTCGCGTGGGCGGGAATGTGGCTGTGGCTGTGGCACGTCCCGGTGCTCACCTCGCTGCTGCCGCTGCTGTTCCCGGACGGCCGGCTGCCCTCACGGCGCTGGCGTCCGGTCCTGTACGCGAACCTGGCCCTGATGGTCGGCCACTCGCTGTTCCTGGGGCTGGCCCCGGATCCCGAGTTCGAGAGCCAGCTCCCGCTCGCCAACCCCTTCGGCGTCGAGGCGCTGCGGGAGATCTCGCCGGCCGTGGAGGAGCACATCGGCCTTCCGATGATGGTGCTCATCGCGCTCGGCATCGCGTCGCTGGTCTTCCGCTACCGGGCGGGCGACACCGAACTCCGGCGTCAGATCGCCTGGTACGTCGGCGCGCTGGCGGTGCTGCTGGGCTCCTGGATCCTGCGGGAGATGACCGGCTCCTGGCTGCTGAAGGCCATGGAGACCGTCTTCATCGCCGGGCTGCCGCTGTCGGTCATCGCGGCGGTGCTGCGTCACCGCCTCTACGGCATCGACGTCGTGCTCAACCGGACGCTGGTGTACGGCTCCCTCGTCGCGCTCACCGGCGCGGTGTACTTCGTCCTGATCTGGCTGGCCGGGGTCCTGGCCAGCGATCTGGGGCGGGGCGCGGGACCGGTCGCGGCGCTGGCCGTGGGCACGGTCTTCCACCCGTTGCGGCTGCGGCTGCAGGGGGTGGTGGACCGGGCGTTCGCCGTCGAGCGCGACCCCTACCGGGTGGTCGACCAGCTGGGCCGCATCGGGCAGGGGGCCCACGACCCGGCGGCGGCCCTCGACGAGGCCGTGACCGTGATCCGCGAGGTGCTGGGAGCCACCGGGGTCGACGTCGAGGTCCACACCGGACGGGCCGGGACGACGCGCGTGTTCGCCTGCGGGAGGCCGGAGCCCGGGGCGCGGCAGGTGCCGCTGCTCTGGCACGCGGAGCGGGTCGGGACCCTGCGGGTGTCGGGCGCACGGCCCGGCCGCGAGCCCATGGCGGTGCTCGCCCGGCACCTCGCCGAGCTGGCGCACGCCGTACGCCTCACCGCCGACCTGCGCCGCTCCCGGGAACGCATCAGGTCCACCCGCGACGAGGAGCGCCGCCGGTTGGGCAGGGAACTGCACGACGGGCTCGGCCCGGCGCTGACCAGCGTCACCTTCGCCCTCGACGAGGCGCGCAGGCGGCTCGACATCGACCCGGGGGCCGTGGAGGAGCTGCTCGTCCGGATACGCGGGGAGATGATCGCGACGATCGCGTCGGTCCGCGAGCTGGTGTACGGCCTGCGCCCGCCCGCGCTGGACGACCTGGGCCTGGAGGGGGCGCTGCGCGCCTTCGCCGGGGAGACCGCGGTGACCGCGGACGGCTCGATGGACGGGCTGCCCGCCGCCGTCGAGGTCGCCGCCTACCGCATCGCCCAGGAGGCGTTCACCAACGCCCGCCGCCACGCCCGTGCGGCCACGGTGGTCGTCCGGTTGCGCCGCCTGCCGTCCGAACTGCGCGTGGAGGTCGCCGACGACGGGGTCGGCCTGCCCGAGAACCCGGTCGCGGGCGTCGGGCTGACCTCGATGCGCGAGCGGGCGGCCGAGGTGGGAGGCTCGTGCGTGATCGGCCGGAGGCCGGGCGGCGGCACGGAGGTGACCGTCAGGTTGCCGGTGGAGGAGACCGCGTGATCACCGTACTGATCGTGGACGACCACCCGGTCTTCCGGCGGGGCCTGCGCGGCCTGCTCGCGGCCCTGGACATCGAGGTCGCCGGGGAGGCCTCCGGAGGGCGGGAGGCCGTGGCCATGGCCGCCGAGCTCCAGCCCGACGTGGTCGTGATGGACCTGCAGATGCCCGACGGCAACGGTGTCGAGGCGACCAGGACGATCATCAGGACCAGCCCGCGGATCGGGGTGCTGGTGCTGACGATGTTCCGCGACGACGACTCGGTGTTCGCCGCCATGCGCGCCGGGGCGCGCGGCTACCTGCTCAAGGAGGCCGGGGCGGAGGAGATCGGCCGCGCCGTGCACGCCGTGGCCGCGGGCGAGGCCATCTACGGTCCCGAGATCGCCCGCCGCGTCCTGGCCTACTTCAGCGGCATGCCCGACGCGTCGCGCACCGCCTTCCCCGAGCTCACCGGACGGGAGCGGGAGGTGCTCGGCCTCGTGGCCCAGGGCAGGGGGAACGGGGAGATCGCCGGGATCCTCTCCCTGTCCGGCAAGACCGTGCGCAACCACGTGTCCAACATCTTCATGAAGCTCCAGGTCGCCGACCGCGCCCAGGCGATCGTCCGCGCCCGCGAGGCCGGTCTGGGCGGATCCCCGTGACCGGTCCCGCCGACGCCCGCTTCCGGGTGCCGGTTCAGTCGCAGACGTCGGCGAGCAGTTCCAGGACCCGGAGCGGGTCGGGCAGCGGCCGGTTGTCCGGCGGGCGCAGCCAGGAGCCGGTCAGGCCGGTCGGCAGCAGCGAGGGCGGGGCCAGCACGTAGCTGTCGCGGCAGTGCCAGCGCAGGCCGGGCATCTCGTCGATGACCGACGGGCCGACGTCCAGGGCACAGGACCACCACTCGTCCTCGTCCTCGGAGGCGTTGCGGGTGGCCACATAGAAAAGGGCCCGGTCGCCGTTGACGGCGACCGGGCCCGGGACGACCCCGACGGAGTCCATGGTCGCGAGGGTGGTGCGCCCCGCGGCGAGCGGTACGTCGAAGACGTCGAACACCCGTCCGGTCGGCAGGACCACGTTCGCCTCGGGGTCGTGCCGCCACCAGCCGGACAGCAGCGCCGGGTCGGTGCTGGCCTCCATCTGCCAGGTCTGCGAGAGCGGGTGGGCGCCGGGATCGGGACAACCGACGCGGTCACACGAGCACGAGCGCGACCCGCCGGTCAGCGGCCGGGCGCCCAGACAGCTCGCCCAGCCCAGGGCGGCGTACTCCAGCACGGCATCGAGCACCTGCCTCGGACGGCCGTGCCGCCTTCTTCGACGAACCAGCGGTACCCCGACCATTGCGTCCTCCGTCGTCCGCGCATCCCGCGTGTCGCCCGGATGCGAGGACCTGTCCACACTCTGGTCAGTGGGGAGCGTCAAACCGCCCAGGGTCTACGCCACCTGGGACACATCCGCACCGGTCATCGCACTCTAACGCACACGCTTCCCCCTCAGGTGGCGAACCTCCGGTTCTCCACCCTCGATCACGCGCGCCCCGGCCCCACCTGCGTCTTCCCTCTCCCGGGCGCGCGTCACCGGTCCCGTCGTCCCCGGGTACGCGTCACCGGTCTCACCGCAGCTTGGCGGCCACCTCGGTCGCCCAGTAGGTGAGGATCAGGTCGGCCCCGGCCCTGCGGATCGCCACCAGCGACTCCATGATCGCCCGGTCCCGGTCGACCCAGCCGTTCGCCGCGGCGGCCTCGACCATCGCGTACTCGCCGCTGACCTGGTAGGCCGCCAGCGGCACGTCCACCGCGTCGCGCACCTGGCGCAGGATGTCGAGGTAGGCCAGCGCGGGCTTGATCATGACGGCGTCGGCGCCCTCCGACAGGTCCAGGCGCACCTCGCGCAGCGCCTCCCCGGCGGGCCCCGCCGGGTCCTGCTGGTAGGCGTTGCGGTCACCGGACCGCGGGGCGCACTCGGCCGCCTCGCGGAACGGGCCGTAGAACGCCGAGGCGTACTTGGCCGAGTAGGCCAGGATCGGGATCTGCTCGAAGCCCTCGCCGTCCAGCGCGGACCGGATGGCGGCGACCTGGCCGTCCATCATGCCGCTCGGTGCGACGACCTGTGCCCCGGCCCGCACCTGGGCCACGGCCGAGGCGGCGTAGCGCTCCAGGGTGGCGTCGTTGTCGACCTCCCCGGCGGGGGTCAGGATGCCGCAGTGCCCGTGGTCGGTGAACTCGTCCAGGCAGGTGTCGGCGATCACGACGAGCGCGTCTCCGACCTCGGAGACCACGTCGGTCAGGGCGAGCTGGACGATGCCCTGGGGGTCGTCGGCCGCGGACCCGCGCGCGTCCTTCACCGCGGGGATGCCGAACAGGATCAGGCCGCCCACCCCGGCCTCGGCCGCCTCGTTCGCGGCCTTGCGCAGCGAGTCGCGGGTGTGCTGGAACACCCCGGGCATCGAGCCGACCGGGCTCGGCTCGGCGATGCCCTCCTTGACGAACATGGGCAGTACCAGCTCCGCCGGGTGCAGGCGGGTTCCGGCGACCATCCGGCGCATGGGTGCGGTACGGCGGAGCCTGCGCGGACGCGCGACAGGGAACTGGGCCGTCATGTGTTCTCCCCCTCTTTCCGGCCGGTGAGGGAACCGCGGCCGGAGGAGCTCGTCTGTGTGGTCTGGCTCGGCACCCGCCGTCCGGGTGCCGCTTTTCCGTGCCCGTGCCGACGTGCGCCGGCGCGTACCACCCGATGCCGGCGGGAGGCCGGACACCGGCGCCTACGGACGCCGGTTCACGCCGGTGGGCGCCGTCCGCCACGGTGCGCGGCCCGGAGGCGGCCCCGCGGCACGGTGGTCACGGTGGTCACCGTGGTCACCGTGGTCATCGCGATCACCGTGGTCATCGCGATCACCGTGGTCATCGCGGTCACCGTGGTCATCGCGGTCACCGTGGTCATCGCGGTCACCGTGGTCATCGCGGTCACCGTGGTCATCGCGATCACCGTGGTCATCGCGATCACCGGAACCCGCCGTACCGTGGCCGCCACGTTCCAGGCTACGTCGTGGCCGTCGCGTTCAAGGTTACTTCGCGCGGCGCCGGGCTCCCCGCCGGGTCTGCGAGGGCCTGCGGGGGGTGTCGCCCGCCAGGACCGCGGCCTGCCGCTGCCCGGCTCCGTACGCCGCCAGCGCCGCCGCCAGCGCGGAGGCCGAGGGCTTCTCGGCCATGACGTCCACCCGGAGCCCGAACTCCTCGGCCGTCTTGGCGGTCTGCGGGCCGATCACGGCGATGACCGTGACGTTGTGCGGCTTGCCCGCGATGCCCACCAGGTTCCGCACGGTGCTGGACGAGGTGAACAGCACCGCGTCGAACCCGCCGCCCTTGATCGCCTCACGGGTCGGGGCGGGCGGCGGCGCGGCCCGCACGGTCCGGTACGCGGTCACGTCGTCGCACTCCCAGCCGAGCTCGGTCAGCCCGGCCACCAGCGTCTCGGTCGCGATGTCGGCCCTCGGCAGCAGCACCCGGTTGATCGGGTCGAGCATCGAGTCGTAGGGCGGCCACTCGGCCAGCAGGCCCTCCGACGACTGCTCGCCGGACGGCATCAGGTCGGGTTTGACGCCGAAGCTCACCAGCGCGCGGGCCGTGCTCTCGCCCACGGCCGCGACCTTGAGACCGGCGAACGCGCGGGCGTCCAGACCGTACTCCTCGAACTTCTCGCGCACCGCCTTGACCGCGTTCGCGCTGGTGAAGGCCACCCACTCGTAGCGTCCGGTGACCAGGCCCTTGATCGCGCGGTCCATCTGCTGCGGGGTGCGGGGCGGCTCGACGGAGATCGTGGGGACCTCCTCGGGCACCGCGCCGTACGAGCGCAGCTGCTCGACCAGGTCGGCCGACTGCTCCTTGGTCCTGGGCACGAGCACCCGCCAGCCGAACAGCGGCTTGGTCTCGAACCACGACAGGCGGTCGCGCATGCCGACGGCCTCGCCGACCACGATCAGCGCGGGCTCGGTCATGCCGGCGTGCTTGAGGTCGGGCGCGATCCGGCCCAGCGTGGTGACCACGGTGTGCTGCTCGGTCGTGGTGCCCGCGGCGCTGATCGCCACCGGCGTCGAGTCACGGCGGCCCGCCGCGATCAGCGCCTTGCCGATCGCCACTGCCTCGGCGACGCCGTTGTAGATCACCAGCGTGCCCGCACCGCCCGCGTACGCCGACCAGTCGTCGATCTGGGCCGCGTCGACCACCCGGAACTCGGGCACCGACACGGCCGCGGGGATCCCGGCGTAGGTGAGCACCGCCGTCGCGGGAGGCACCCCGGGCACGATCTCGAAGTCCACCTCCGCCTTGACGCAGGCCGCGACCTCCTCGGTGATCGAGGAGAAGAACATCGGGTCGCCGGCGCAGAGCCGCACGACGACGCTGCCGCCCTTGGCCGTCTTGACGACCTTCAGCGAGACGGCGCCGTCGTCGGCCGTGCCGACGATCTCGACGTCCTCGCGGCAGTGGCGCAGCAGCGGCCCGTACGTCTCCTGGTCGAGGATGACGACGTCGGCCCGGGAGAGCAGGTCGGCGCCGCGGAGCGTGAGCAGGCCCTCGTCACCGGGACCCGCCCCGACGAAGGCGACGAACCCGGACGGCGGGTGCTCGAAGGTGGTACTTCCGGAGCTCAATGTGCCTGCTCCCCTATCAGCGTGTCGGCCCCTTCCGCGATCATCTCGGCCGCGAGGTCGCGGCCGAGATCAGTGGGCGCGGAAGAGCCGCCGGTGGCGGACTTGCGTACCGCTCGCCCGCCGTCGACGGCGACGACGGCGGCGGTCAGGATCAGATCGTCCCCGCGCCCGGCCGAGTACGCGCCCACCGGGGCGGCGCACCCCGCCTCCAGGGCGTTGAGCACGGCGCGCTCGGCGGTGACCGCGGCGCGGGTGGGGGCGTCGTCGAGCACGCTCAGCAGCTCGACGAGGTCGGCGCGGTCGGAGCGGCACTCCACGGCCAGCGCTCCCTGCCCCGGGGCCGGCAGCATCTCGGTGACCTCGAAGATCTGCGAGATCTCGGCCTCGCGGCCCAGCCGGCCGAGCCCCGCGGCGGCGAGCACGACGCCGTGCAGCTCGCCCGAGGTGACCTTGCCGATCCGGGTGTCGGCGTTGCCTCGGATGGGGACGTAGTCGAGGTCGGGACGGAGCATCCGCAGCTGGGCGACCCGGCGCGGGGAACCCGTGCCGATCCTCGCCCCGGGCGGCAGGTCGGCCAGCTTGGCGACGCTCACCAGGGCGTCCCGGGGGTCGTCGCGCGGCGGGATCGCCGCGATGACCACGCGCGGGTCGGGGGTGGTGGGCAGGTCCTTGAGGGAGTGCACCGCGAAGTCGATGGCGCCCTCGATGAGCTTGTCGCGCAGCGCGCTGACGAAGACGCCCGTGCCGCCGAGCTGGGTGAGGTCGGCCTTGGTCACGTCACCGAAGGTGGTCACGCCGACGAGCTCGACGGTGCGGCCGGTCAGCTCGGTGAGACGGGCGGCGACCATCCCCGACTGCGTGGTCGCCATGACGCTCCGCCTCGTTCCCAGCCGGAGCGGAGGAGAAACGCTGCTCACAGGCCTGCCTCCTTCTTGCTCGGCTCGATGTTCCTACCCGGCTCCGCGTCGATCGTCTCGATGCGCCGCACCGCTTCGGGCACCTTCGGGTCAAGATTGAACAGCTCTCGCAGCGCCTCCGCATAATGATCACCCGCCGGGGACTCCGCCAGCTGCTTGACACGCACGGTGGGCTCGTGGAGGAGCTTGTCGACCACCCGCCTGACGGTCTGGGCGACCTCGTCCCTGGCACGCCCGTCGAGCTCGGGGACCCGCGAGACGAGCCGCCCGAGCTCGGCCTCGACCACCTGGGCCGCCTTGCTCCGCAGCGCGACCACGGTGGGCGTGACGCGCGCGGCCCGCTCGGCCGACAGGTAGGCGTCGACCTCCTGGGCGACGATGGCGCGCACCGCGGCGATCGCCTCGGCGTGGCCCTCGTCCCCGGTCCCGGCCTCGCTCTCCTGCATGGTCTCCAGGCCGACCAGGGTCACGCCGGGCAGCCGCCGGACCGCGGGGTCGACGTCGTGCGGCAGGGCCAGGTCCAGCAGGAACATCTCCCGGGGGGTGACCATGTCGGCGGTGAGGACCACGTCGGTGGCGCCGGTGCAGGAGATGACCAGGTCGGCCTCGGCCAGCTCCGCAGGCAGGTCGCCGAACGGGGCCGCCCGGCCGCCGACCGTCTGGGCCAGCCGTACGGCGCGCTCGTGGGTGCGGTTGACCACCACGATGTCGGTCACACCGGCCCGCTGCAGGGTCGCGGCCGACAGGGCGCTCATCGAGCCGGCGCCGACCACCAGGGCCCGCCGTCCCGGCAGGGGGCCCAGGACGCGCTCGGCCAGGGTGAGGCCCACACCGACCAGGGAGGCGCCCACCCGGTCGATGCCGGTCTCGGTGTGGGAGCGCTTGCCCACCCGCAGCGACTGCTGGACGAGCTCGTTGAGCGTCGGGCCCAGCGTGCCCTCCTGCTGGGCCAGCTTCAGGGCGGCGCGCACCTGGCCGAGGATCTGCCCCTCGCCCACGACCATCGAGTCCAGCCCGGCCCCCACCGAGAACAGGTGCTCGACCGCGCGGTCCTCGTAGTGCACGTACAGGTGGGAGGCCAGCTGCTCCACCGGGACGCCGGAGTGGGCGCCGAGCAGCCGGGAGATCGAGGTCACCGCGGCGTGGAACCGGTCGACCTCGGCGTAGACCTCGACCCTGTTGCAGGACGAGATGACCATGACCTCGGCCACGTGGGCGTCCTGCTGGACGTCCCGCAGCAGCTTCACCAGCGAGTCGCCGGAGACCGAGACCCGCTCCAGCAGGGCCACCGGGGCAGTCCGGTGGCTCAGGCCGACGACGAGGACGCTCATCGGCCCTCCCCGGCGCGGAGGCGGGACCGGGCGGAGAGCCGGCCGGGGAAGGCGTGATCCACCGCTCCGGAGGACCGCGGGGCCCTGCCGTCGCCGGTTCGTGCACGGTGCCCGTTCAGGTGTCCCCTCACAGGTCCACCGCCTCGGGCCACTCCTCGGCCATCGCGGGTCCCCCAGTCATCCGATCCGTCTTGCGTTGCTCGTGGAACGCCAGGATCTGCAGTTCGATAGATAGGTCGACTTTACGGATATCGACGCCATCCGGCACGGAAAGCACGACGGGGGCGAAGTTCAGGATGCTGGTGACCCCCGCGGCGACGACCCGGTCGGCCACCTGCTGGGCCGCCACGGCCGGTGTCGCGAGCACCACGATCGACACTCCCCGCCGTCGTATCACGGCCTCCAGCTCGTCGATGTGCTCCACATTCAACCCCGCGATGTGGTCGCCCACCACTTCGGGGTCGGCGTCGAGGAGCGCCGCGATCCTGAACCCGCGGGAGACGAACCCGCCGTAGTTGGCCAGCGCGCGGCCGAGGTTTCCCACCCCGACGATGGCGATGGCCCAGTCCTGGGTCAGGCCCAGCTCGCGGGAGATCTGGTAGATCAGGTACTCGACGTCGTAGCCGACCCCGCGGGTGCCGTACGAGCCCAGATGGGAGAGGTCCTTGCGGAGCTTGGCGGAGTTCACGCCCGCCGCGACGGCCAGGTCCTCCGAGCTCACGGTCGCCAGACCACGCTCGGCCATGCCGTTCAGCGCGCGCAGATAGAGCGGCAGCCGGGCGACGGTCGCCTCGGGTATGCCGCGTTCGCGGGCTTGGGACAGACGGCGGATCACGTGCCGGAGCTCCAGGGGGACAGGCGGCCGGCGCGGCCCGGACGCGACGGATGACGAGGTGAGGCCACTGTCATTCAGGTTAGTCCTTTTGTGAACCGGTGCACAAAGTGAGTGTTCACAATCTTGGTCATGCCTGCCGCCGGTCCTCCGATCGGCCCCTCGCCAGGCCCGCTCTCCCGCCCCCTTCCCCGGCGCCTTCCCGCACTTCCCGGCGCTTCTCCGCGCCTTTCCGGCACGGCGCGCCCGGCCGCGCTCGGTTACCGTGGCGGTCATGTCACCGCGAGACCACCGCATCACCCTGCTCGGCAAACCCGGCTGCCACCTGTGCGACGACGCGCGGGCGGTGATCGAGAGGGTCGCCACGGAACTCGGCGTCCCCTGGGAGGAACGCGACATCACCGCCTCCGAGGAGGACCAGGCCCGCTACTGGGAGATGATCCCGGTCACCCTCGTCGACGGCGTCCAGCACGACTTCTGGCGCGTCGACGAGAACCGCCTGCGCGCCGCCCTCGGCGCCTGACCGGGGCCCACCGGCCGTCCCGGGGTACGCCCGGCGCCCGGGCGGGCCCTTCCGTCCGCCCGGGTCCGCCCGGGCCCGTCCCCGCCCGGCGGGTGCGCGGACGCCCGCCCGCGCACCCGGGTCACGGCCTGAAGGCCGTCGGGAGCGGCATCACCTTCGCGGCGTTCAGGGTGAGCTCGATCACGTTGGTGGCGAGCACCATGGACTGCCGCTCGGTGACGAAGCGCTCGGTGTGCGGGCGGCGCTGGTGCTCGCTGTAGGCGACCTCGTCCCGGTAGAGCTCGTAGACGATGCGCTGGAGCGGGGCCGACTTCACCGAGTGGCAGGAGTAGACGAGCGTGTCCGGCTCGGAGCCGCGGACCGCCTCAACGGTCTCCTCGGCGAGCCGGTCGAACCTCTCGCCGGTGCCGTCGAGCAGGGTGAAGACGGTCAGCATCCCGAAGATGCTCGGCGAGGGACGGCCGGAGCCGCCCGGCAGGTCGCCGCTGACGCCCGGCCCCGATCCGGGGTACAGGGCACCGGTGGAGGGGGGAGGCCCGATCCGGGACGTGTGGCCGAGGGGACCCGGCTGGTCGTAGCCGTGGGAACCTCCGCGTCCCGTCCCCGGGGAGGGCGCGCCGCCGAACGCCTGCTCCGCGGGCATGGGCCTGAGGCTGCCCGCCCCGCCCAACTCGCCGGTGCCCGGACCCGGGAGCCGGCCCAACTCGCCGGTGCCCGGACCCGGGAGCCGGCCGAACTCGCCGGTGCCGGGCGGGCGCCCGAACTCACCGGTGGCGGGACCGCCCGCGCCTGGCGCGGGCGGCATGCCGAACTCCCCCGTGCCGGGCGGACGGCCGAACTCGCCGGTGCCCGGGCCCGGGGGCCGGCCGGGGCCGGAGGACCTGGAGCCGGGGGCGCCGTGCCTGCCGAACTCGTTGGCCGGGATGTCGTACTCCCCGGTCGAGGGTCCGGCGGCGCCGGTCGCGGGCCCGACGGGCGGCATGCCGAACTGGCCGGTCACGGGCGGCTGCGGGCCGTGATCGCCGCCGCGCCTGCCAGGATCCCCGGCCGGCGGCCGGTCGGGGAGCGGCATGCCGTACTCGCCCGCCATGAACATGCCGGTGGCGGGTCCGCCGAACGGATCGTCGGGCGGGGACGGCCGCTGGACCATGCGGGCCGCGTAGTCCACGTCCTGCTCGCCGGCGCGGTACTCGGCGACCAGGTCCCCGAGCCCGGAGCGGCGGGGAGGCTCCTCGGCCGCCACCGGGCGGGGGGCGTCCTCCGGGGAGATCCGGCGGCCGGCGACCTGCACGTCACGGGGCTCGCGCTCCGCGGGCCGGATCGTCGGCGGGCGGTTCTCCCAGTCGTCGCGCGCCTCGTCCTCGTCGTCGTCCTCGTAGGGCGCGAGCGGCCGCAGGAGGGCGTACCAGACCGCCGCCGCGGTGACGAGCAGCAGGAGCACGGTGATCATCCCGGGCACCGAGAAGCTGACGGCGCCGACGAGGGCGAGACCGGTGGGGCCCAGCACCAGGAGCGCGTGCAGGTTGTCGGCGTCGTAGTCGTCGCCGCCCCGCCGGCGGAGGGCCGCGAGCACCATCCCGGCCAGCAGCACGACCGCGACGATCACGTGTATCGCCAGGAGCAGGTACTTCGACGGCAGGTCCCAGTGCCGGCCGCCCGGCGGGAGGACCTTGGAGAATCCGGACTCCTGCAGGACCGGGTCGACCGCCAGGATCACCGCGGCGATGACGGTGAGGGCGATCCCCATCAGCCAGGAGGAGAACCGGGCCCTGCCCGTGCGGGCCAGCAGCTGGATGACCCCCACGGCCAGCCAGAGGGGGGCCAGCATGGATCCGGTCAGCTGGTAAATACGGAATGTTCCAGCCCCAAAACCGATCACGTGACCGGTGGCGATTACAGCGAGTGAGATGGACAGGGACGCCGTCGTGATGCTCCAGGCGATCAGCCAGCCCTTGGGCTCACCGCGCAGACGACTGATGAGGGCACCGGTGGCAATGGCTGCGAGCAATGCGCCGGCGAAAGCGATGACAGCGACGAGGACTTCCATGGTGTCTCCAATGCTGCCGGACATTACCCCCCAACCGGTAGCCGAACATCTGGTCCGCTCCCGATGCCGGTCCGAAGAGGACCGGCCCCACACCGTATCCGGCGATTACCCCCAGTCACGACGCTTCAAAGTAGATTGTGGAATTACTAGTTGATTTCTAGAGTGATCGAGCACGCCGTACCCCCTTCCCCTCAGGGATACCGGATGCCTGAAACGTGGCCGCTCGCCGGGCACCTCCCCACGACCGCCGGGGTGGCCCAGCCCGTCCGCAGTACCGACCTCACTCTGCGTGAGGACGCCTCCGAAGAACTCCGGAGCCTGGTCTTGCGTGCCAAGACCGGGGACACGGACGCCTTTGGCACGCTCTACGACCGCTACCTCACGCTCGTGTACCGCTACGTCTACTTCCGGGTCGGCTCACACCCGCTGGCCGAGGATCTCACGAGCGAGACCTTCCTCCGCGCGCTCCGCCGGATCACGGACTTCACATGGCAAGGCCGTGATTTCGGGGCCTGGCTCGTGACCATCGCGAGGAACCTGATCACCGATCACTTCAAGTCCGGCAGGTACCGCCTTGAGGTCACGACCGCCGAGGTCATCGACACCCCCCTCGACGGCCCGCACATCCCGGAGAACGCCGTCGTCACCGCGATGATCAGCGATCGGGTGCTCGGCGCCGTCCGCGACCTCAACCCCGAGCAGCAGGAGTGCGTGGTGCTGCGCTTCCTGCACGGCATGTCCCTGGCCGAGACCGCGCTCATCATGGGCAAGAAGAGCGGCGCGATCAAGGCGCTGCAGTTCCGCGCGATCCGCGCCCTGGGCCGCGCGCTCCCCCCGGACCTGAGCTGACCCCGATTTTCGGTCACATTCAGATCGGTTTTTCAACGCCCGAATCCCGGTCTCCCCGGGCCTCGTCCTGCCGTGTCCCGCCCGTCCCACCGCGTCCCGGCCTGTCCCACCCTCCCCTGGAACGTCCCAGGCCCGTCCGGCGACCCTCCCGCGGGCGCGCGCCCGCGTCGCGGATCACCCGGCTCCGCCCCAGGTCACGCGGCCGCTCCGGACCCGGCGCTCCTCCCGGGACCGTACCCGGGCCCCTCGCCCGGCGTCCCACCCGGCTCCGTGCCCGCGGTCATGTCCACCGCGCCGATGCCGGTCGAGCGCGTAACCTGGCGTGCGGAGTCGTCGTTAGGCAAGTGACAGCGATGGATCATGAGCTGGGGGCGGCAGGGAGCGTTCATGGGGAAGTGGCTGCCCGGAATCTCGCGGAGATCGCAGGCTCGTATCCAGGACCGCGTGTCACGGCTCGGCGCCCGGATGACGGCGAGCCCCCGTCCCGAGTTCCAGGCCAGGCTCCGTGAGCAGCTCAGCCGGCCCCTGCCCGAGCAGGAGCGTCCCGAGCCGCGGCCGGCCGGTCCCCGTCACTCCCGGCGAAGACCGCGCAGGACGCTGTTCCCCCAGGTGCTGAGCACCCTGCTGGTGGTCTCGATGGTCGTCTCCGGCGTGTGGACGTACCGCTCGATGCCCGGTGACACCTTCTACCCGCTCAAGCGCGCGGCCGAGAGCACCCTGTTCCACCTCAGCACCGACGACGCCGAACGGGCGGACCGCTCCTTCGGGTACGCGGAGACCCGCGCCCACGAGGTCGAGGAGCTCCTGGGCTCCGGGGAGCGCGACATGATCGGGGAGACCCTCCAGGCGATGGAGGACACCACCCGCTCCGCGGTGACCTCCCTGCAGCAGGTACGGCGCCGCGAGGACGCCGGGGCCGGTGAGCTGATGGAGGTCAAGGAGTTCAGGCGCTTCGTGCAGAAGCAGCGCACCCAGATCAGAGGGATGATCCCCAAGATGGACGCCGAGGACCAGCGCAGGGCGAACGGGTACCTCGACTACATCGACGGGCTGGCCCCGCCCGACTGACCCCCGGCCGGCCCCTGCCCGGGTCTCCACCGCCCCGGTCTCCCGGCCGGAGCGCGTGGTCCGCGGCGGGACCGTGCCGGCAGGTCCGTGGGCACGGCTTTCCGGGCCGCTCGTAAAGGCCGTTGCGGTAGGCGCACCGCACCGAGGACGACGCCGGATCGTCACATCCGGTTGCCACCACGGCTACCGATCTCACCCCTGTGTCCCGGTTAAGCTGAGGTGCTATGAGGCGGCTACTACTACGACGGCGGAGCGGGGCGACCATGGCCGGGCAGGCGACGGCCGGAGAGGTCATGGCCGGGGAGGTCGCCGCCGCGGCGGCCGTGGCGATGCCGATGGCCGAGCCCGACCCGGTGGCCGCCGCGTTCTTCGACGTCGACAACACCATGATGCGCGGCGCCTCCATCTACCACTTCGCCCGCGGTCTCGCCTCCCGCGGCCTGTTCACCAGCAAGGACCTGCTGCGGTTCGCCATGGGCCAGGTGGCCTTCCGCATCCGCGGTGACGAGAACCCCGCCCACATCGCCGAGGCCAGGGAGACCGCGCTGGCCTTCGTGGCCGGCAACACGGTCGAGGAGATCGTCCGTCTCGGCGAGGAGATCTACGACGAGGTCATGGCCGACCGCATCTGGGCCGGCACCCGCGCCATCGCCCAGGCGCACCTCGACGCCGGTCAGCGGGTCTGGCTGGTCACCGCCACCCCGGTGGAGCTGGCCCGCGTGATCGCGCAGCGGCTCGGCCTGACCGGTGCCCTCGGCACCGTCGCGGAGACCGAGAACGGCGTCTACACCGGCCGGCTGGTGGGCGACCTGCTCCACGGCCCGGCCAAGGCCGAGGCCGTCAGGGCCCTGGCCCGGCGGGAGGGCCTGGACCTGGCCCGCTGCCACGCCTACAGCGACTCGGCCAACGACCTGCCCCTGCTCTCGGTCGTCGGCAACGCCACCGCGGTCAACCCCGACGGCGAGCTGCGCGACTTCGCCCGGGAGAACGGGTGGGACGTCAAGGACTTCCGCACCGGCCGTAAGGCGACCATGATCGGCGTTCCCATCGCGGTGGGCGCCGGAGCGGTCGCGGGCGGCATCGCCGCCGCCATCGCCCTGCGCCGCCGCCACTACCGCGCCGACCGCTGACGACCCTCCGCTGCGGCCGCGTTCCACCGCCCTCGCCGGACGGCGCGGCCCTCACCGGCCGGACCGTCCCGCGCGGCCGGCCGCGATCCGGTCGAGCAGGGCGGTCAGCTCCCGGCCGACGTCCGCGGGACGTTCCAGGCCGATCATGTGACCGGCCCCGGGGAGGACGACCAGCCTGGCACCGGGCAGGGCCGCGGCGATGCGACGGCTGTGCTCCGCCGGGGTGAGGCGGTCCCGGTCGCCGACCATGACGAGCGTCTCCACCGGTTCGAGCGCGGCCAGCGCGGCCAGCTTGTCGTGGACGAGGAAGGCGCGGAAGAAGCCGGCCATCACCTCCGTGGGGGTGGCCACGGCCATGGCGCTGACGAAACGCACGTGCTCGCGCGATGCGCGCGGCCCGAAGGCGACGTACCGGGTGACCGGAAGGTTGGTGCGCGACCGGAGGGCGGGCCTGCGGTCGATGAGCGCGCCGCGGGCCAGCATGCGCTCGAACACCACGGGCGTGAAGCGGGGCGCGAGCCGCCCGAGCGGCCACGGAAGCCCGAACGTGCTGTCGCGCAACCCGCCCGGGGAGGTGCTCAGCAACGCCACCCCGGCCACCCGGGCGGCCAGCGTCCCGGGATGGCGCGCGGCGAACGCCATGACCGTCATACCGCCCATGGAGTGGCCGACGAGGACCACCGGCGTTCCCTCGGGCACGGTGGCCTCGATCACCGCGGCGAGGTCGTCGCCGAGCCGGTCGACCGTGCAGGCGTCGAGTGTCCCGGCCGAGGAGTCGCCGTGCCCCCGCTGGTCGTAGAAGACCAGGGTGGCCCGCCCGGCGAGCGCCTCGCGCTGGAAGTGCCAGCAGTGCCGGTTCATCACCCAGCCGTGGATGAAGATCACGACAGGTCCGGGGGAGGCGGCCTCCTCGACGTCGGCCGCGAGCCGCACGCCGTCGTCGGTCGTGACCGTGACCGGTCGGCCGCGACGGCCGCCCAGGCCCGCGCCCGCGGACGGCCGGTCGCGATACCGCGGGCCCGTCCTCGCACGCGACCGGTCGCGGCGCGCGTCCGGTTCCGTCCTCGCGTGCACGTGGTCGCGGCGCGCGTCCGGTTCGGTCCTCGTGGGCGATCGGTCGCGGTGTACGTCCGGTTCGGTCCTCGTGGCCGACCGTCGCCGGCGCGCGGCCACCCCGAGCACCGTCCCGGCCGCCAGCCCGGCGAGGGCCGCCCGCGTCACCGCACGTCCCACGTCCATGACCACCTCCGGATCCGCGAACCCGACGCACACCCTATCCACCGCGTTCCGTGATCATCGGACGCGGGGAACGACGAGAACCGTGCCCGTCCGCGCGGCGCGAGCGGTGCCCGAAGGCCGGGGACGGGTCAGAGGAAGGGCGGGAAGGCGGGGCCGCGCCGCAGCCGGAGCTCGTCCAGCAGCTGCCCGACGGCCTCCCGGATCTGGTCGGTGAGGCCGAAGACCAGCATCGGGTCGTCGGCGTCGGCGGGGTCGAACCGGTCGGTGCGGATCGGCTCCCCGAAGCCGATCACCCACTTGGACGGGAGCGGGACCAGCCCTAGAAGCCCGAACCAGGGGAAGAGCGGCGTGACCGGCACGTACGGGAGCCCGAGCGCCCTGGCCAGGAAGGGCAGGTCGCCCAGCTTGGGATAGATCTCCTCGGCGCCCACGACGGCGCAGGGGATCACGGGCACACCCGCCCGGATGGCGGAGGCGACGAAACCTCCGCGCCCGAAGCGCTGCAACCGGTAGCGCTCGGAGAACGGCTTGCCCACCCCCTTGAACCCCTCGGGGAAGACGCCCACGATCTCCCCCTTGCGCAGCAGCCGGTCGGCGTCCTCGGGGCACGCGAGGGTGTGACCGGTCTTGCGGGACAGGTGGGCGAGCACCGGGAAGCGGTACACCAGGTCCGCGCCCAGCAGGCGGAGCGCGCGGCGCTCGGGGTGGTCGTCGTGGAGGGCCACCTGGAGCATGAGCCCGTCGAGCGGAAGCGTCCCCGAATGGTTGGCCACGATCAGGGCACCCGAGTCGCCGGGCACGTTGTGCATGCCGACGGTCTCGGTGCGGAACCAGTGGTGGTAGAGCGGGCGGAGCAGCTCCAGCAGGACCCTGTCGGTGAACTCCGGGTCGAAGCCGAACTCGTCGACCTCGTACTCCCCGGCCAGGCGGCGCCGCAGAAAGGCCAGCAGCTCGGCCAGGCGGTCCTCGCCCCGAGCGTTCCCGGCGTTCCCGGGCTCGCGCGCGCTCCCGCTCATCGTCCGGCCGCCCGAGATCCGGCGGTCCGAGATCCGGCGGTCCGAGACCCGGCCGTCCGAGACCCGGCCGTCCGAGACCCGGCCGTCCGAGACCCGGCTGCCCGGGATCCGGCCGCCTGGGAGAAGACCTCCAGCAGGGCGGCGGGAATGCCGCCGGCCAGGTCGCGGGCGCGCAGGAAGTCCTCGAAGGCGGCGGCGGTGGAGAACTTCGGCCTCCAGCCCAGGGCCGCGGCCAGCGGGGCGGTGTCGACCACACGCCCGTGGCGCATCAGGCGGAGCTGCTCGGAGGAGAAGTCGACCAGCCTCGCCCCCCGGGCGAGCTCGCCCATGAGACGGAAGACCGGGGAGGGGACCGGCAGCGGGAGCAGGCCCGCCCTGCGCGCGCACTGCGACAGCAGCAGCACGCCGTCCCCGGCCACGTTGAACGTGCCGGGATGGTCCTCCGTCGCCATCCGGCGCAGCACCTCGACCGCGTCGTCCTCGTGGACGAACTGCAGCCTCGGGTCGAAGCCGAACACGGTCGGCAGCAGGGGCTGGGTGAAGTAGCGCGTCAGCGGGGAGTCGACGCCGGGTCCCATGAAGTTCGCGAACCTCAGGGTCGACACGGCCACGTCTCCCCGCCGCCTGGCGAAGCCCCGGACGTACCCCTCCACCTCGGAGGCGTCCTTGGCGTAGCCGCGGCCGGGCGGCTCCCCCGGCTCGGCGTCCTCGGTGAAGACGGCCGGATCGCGCGGGGAGGAACCGTAGACGGCGGTGGTGGAGCGCACCACGACACGGCGGATCGTCGCGGATCGCTGACAGGCACCGAGCAGTTGCATGGTGCCGATGACGTTGTGCTCCTTCATGAGCGTCCGGCCACCGCTCCGGGGAGGAGCGCTCACCAGGCTCATGTGAACGACGGTGTCGATGTC
Source organism: Streptosporangium sp. NPDC050148 (assembly GCF_055586505.1). Taxonomy (NCBI): domain Bacteria; kingdom Bacillati; phylum Actinomycetota; class Actinomycetes; order Streptosporangiales; family Streptosporangiaceae; genus Streptosporangium; species Streptosporangium sp. NPDC050148. The sequence goes on from NZ_JBVJIA010000003.1 coordinate 106,872, forward strand.
GGCGTCCGCGATCACCCGGGCGATGTCGGGACCGCGCGGATCGACGCGGACGAACTCCGTCCGCCCGAGAGGTACGCCGCCATCACCTGTGAGCGAGGGCGGCGGCACCGTATCCACTCCGACGACCCGGTCGATGTCCGGGTCATCCGCGAGAACGCTCGCCACTCGGGCGCCGATGTGGCGCGAGACCCCGGTGACGAGCACGACATGGGGCATCGGCGCCTCGCAGATCCGCTACTTCTTGTTACGCCGCTGGATGCGGGTCTTCTTCAGAAGCTTGCGGTGCTTCTTCTTCGCCATGCGCTTACGGCGCTTCTTGATCACAGAGCCCACGGGACCCCCAGGTAGCTGGTAGCCGAGAATGTCGAACCGGTGCGCGAGAGCACACCGGCACAACAGACTACCGGCGATCCGCGGTGGATCGCCCCTGGGGGACCCCGGGCGCGCGAACTCACGACGCGGTGACCGCGCCGCTACCCCGACGAGACAGGGACCATCACATACCGGTCATACCGGAAAGCACACACCGGTCAGACCGGAAGGATCAGGTCATGAACCGTCCGATGCGCCTGGCTCGCCGCGCGGCCGGATCGCTCCCCCGGACGCTCGGCTCGGCGCACCGAACCGCCCCTGCCTCAACCTGCCTCGATGTAGGCATCCCTGAGATAATCGTGTACCGCCTGCTCCGGCACTCGGAAGGATCGACCGACCCTGATGGCCGGCAGCTCGCCCGAATGCACGAGTCGGTACACCGTCATCTTGGACACCCTCATGACGGTGGCCACTTCTGCCACCGTCAGGAACTTCACCTCACTGAGAGGTCTTTCGCCTGCACCCATCGGACGCCTCTTCCGCACGTGTATCCGGGTTATCCCCACTGGTGCCATTGCTCACGCACGTGTACTGCTGTCAGCGTAAGTCGGGACCCCGGGCACGCAAACCCCCTATTTTCTCAGCCCGTGGTCTCCCACGTCAGGAAAACCGACAAAGTCGCTGGCCAGCAGCCGGACCGTGCCTGTCCTGTCGATCTTGGAACGGACCAACTGTCTCCCATTAGAGTCGCCCACAATCCTCAAAAAGTTGGCAAACGGTCGGCGAGCTCCGTGGAATGCAGGCGCGAAATGCCCGTATAGGGACGGTCCGATTTGCGCATCTCCCGTCTCAGACGGCACGCAGGACCCTTTCGACCAGATGGTGCGTCAGCGGCTCGTAATAGCGGGGTAGCACGTTGTCATCGAGCGGCACGGTCACCGCGATCTTGCCCTCGGCCTCCCCGACGAAGAGCGCGGGGTCGTTGCTGTCGGCGAACCCGACCGTCAGGATGCCCGCCTCCCCCGCGGCCCCGGCCCAGCCGTGGTCGGCGATCACCAGATCGGGCCGGTCGGCCCCCAGCTCCGAGAGCATCGCCCGCATCGGGGCGGGATCGTGGGTGTGCACGAAGGAACCCTTGTCGTCGAGCATCGCGACGTCGTCCATGTAGCGGATCTTGCGCCTGCGGCCGAACCCGCTGCCCCAGTACGACCAGCCCTCGGCCGGGCCCATCAGGGTCACTCCGCGCGCCCTGAGCATCCGCGCCAGGGCCATGTGGATGGTGAGCAGGCCGGTGGGGTGACCGGTGGCGATCAGGATCCTGGGGCTCTCCTGGCGGAGCACGCCCGCGATCGTGTCGCCCATCCTCTCGACCGCCTCGATCGTACGGTCGGGGTCGATGGTGTCCTGGCCCTCGCGGTGACCCGGGTCGGCCACGACCCCCGCGGACTTGGCCATCAGCTCCAGGATGTCGCGGTAGGCCCAGGGGCCGTCCAGTGTCAGCCCGAACATGTAGTGCGGATCACGGTTGGCCAGCGACCGGTAGTGATCCAGGTTGTTCTCCCGGCTGGTCGCCACGTCCCCGGCGATCCTGGTCCGGACCAGGTGCTCGCGAAGCTCGGCGTGTGTCATCGGCGCACCTTTGTTCCTCGGTCCGGTTCACCGGGATACCGGCCGGGCCGTTTCGTCGTCGGGGAGGGACCGGTGAGTCCCCGCGTCACGGAAGGGGGTCAAGGCCATGAAGAGGAAAGACGGCGTTCCTCGTGGCCATGATGGCTCGGTCGATCGGGTCTGCTGGATCATAACCAGCGGAGAAATCACGAAATTCCGGGACACGACCGTCGGTCAGCGTCAGGGGGGCCGACTGGCCGGTCCGCTCCTTGACGAACGTGCGCCAGGCCCCGGGGGTGGCGGTGGCCGGGTCGAGCGGATGGCCCGCCACCTCTGCGATCAGGTGGGTCCACGCCCTGGGGACGACCTGCACCAGCTCGTACCCCCCGCCGCCGGTCACGATCCACCGGCCGCCGGCGGTCTCGTGGGCCAGCTCGTGCAGCGCCGCGTACGCGGTGCGCTGGCCGTCCAGGCTGAGCATCAGGTTGGCCAGCGGGTCGAGGGCGTGGCTGTCACAGCCGTGCTGGGTGACCAGGACGTCGGGGGCGAACTCCCGCAGCAGCGGCGGGACCACCGCGTGGAAGGCCCTCAGCCAGTCGCTGTCACCGCACCCGGCGGGCAGCGCCACGTTGACCGCGGTGCCCTCCGCGCCGCGCTCCTCGGGGAAACCGGTGCCGGGGAAGAGCGTGCGCGGGCTCTCGTGCAGGCTGATGGTGAGCACCCGGGGGTCGTCGTAGAACATCGCCTGGACGCCGTCGCCGTGGTGCACGTCCACGTCCACGTAGGCGACCTTGGAGGCGCCCTGCGACAGCAGCCACGCGATGGCCACGGCCGGGTCGTTGTAGACGCAGAAGCCGCTCGCGCACGACGTCATCGCGTGGTGCAGGCCGCCCGCGACGTTGACCGCGTGCTCGGCCTGCCCGGTCCACACCGCACGGGCCGCCGCCAGGCTGGCACCGGTGATCAGCGCGGACGCCTCGTGGACCCCGGCGAAGGCCGGGTTGTCGTCGGTGCCCAGGCCGTGGGCCACGTCCGGGCGCCCGGTGGCGGAGACCCGTTTGACGGCCTCGATGTAGTCGCGCTTGTGCACGAGCGCCAGCTCATCGTCGGTTGCGGGGGCGCAGCCGCTCATCTCCACCAGGTCCAGCACGCCGAGCTCCCTGGCCAGGGCCATGGTCAGCTCGACCCTCACGGGCGCGAGCGGGTGGCCGGGGCCGAAGTCGTACGCGATGAGCGCATCGTCCCAGACGACCCGCACGGACCGGCTCATGCGCACTCCCGTCTGGCTCGCGACGCCGCGCGTCACGGCCCGATCTGCCTGCTCCCCGCTCGACGTTACCGCACGTGTACGCAAGGACGTTTACTCAGACGTCCCACACAAGGGGACCTCTTTCATCTAACCGAAACATCAGGATTTATTGCTGTTAATAATCCCTTCGCTTTCCACCGGACGGCGTTCCGGGGACGCCGGGTGCCGGGATCTGCGGGCGAGGGACGGGGTCACCCCTCGGCGAGCTGGCGTCCCCGGTCCCGGGCGGCCTCGATGGCGGCCAGGAAGGCGGCGCGGACGCTGTGCCTCTCCAGTTCGGCGATGGCCGCGATGGTGGTGCCGCCCGGCGAGGTGACCGCCTCGCGGAGGATCACCGGGTGCTCGCCCGAGTCGCGGAGCATGATCGCCGCACCGACGATCGACTGGGTGACCATGTCCAGGGCGGCGGCCCGGGGCATGCCGAGCAGGATCCCGGCGTCGACCATGGCCTCGACCAGGTAGAAGAAGTACGCGGGCCCGCTGCCGGACAGGGCGGTGGCCGCGTCCTGCTGCGACTCGGGGATGCGCAGCACCTTGCCGACCGGGCTGAACAGGTCCTCGGCGCGCCGCAGGTGCTCCTCGGAGGCGTGCGCCCCGGCCGAGATCACGCTCATCGCCTCGTCCACCAGCACCGGCGTGTTGGACATGACCCGGACCACCGGGATCTCGGCGCCCAGCCGCGACTCGACGAACGAGGTGGTGATGCCCGCCGCGGCCGAGATGATCAGGCGGTCGGCCGGCAGGTGGGGCGCGATCTCGGCGAGCAGGGCCCCCATGTCCTGCGGCTTGACCGCGAGGATGATCGTGTCGGCGCTCTTGGCGGCCTCGTCGTTGGAGACCACCCGGACCCCGTACCGCTCCGCGAGGGCCTCGCGGCGCTCGGCGCGCCGGGCCGTCGCCAGCACGTCACCCGGCTTGAACCCGGCCCTGAGCAGCCCGGAGAGCAGCGCCTCCCCCATCTTGCCGGTTCCAAGAATCGCGATCATGTGAGCACCTCGAAGTCGGGGATCGAACCTCCCGAACCCTATCGGCCCGGCCTTCCGTGGAACGTCCCACAAAGTGGTTGATGCTGATGTATGCTATTTACATACAGCACCAACATTGGAGGGGTCGATGAGTGTCACCCAGATAGACCTGGACGATGAGGCGCTCGCCGAGGCGATGCGAATGCTGGGCACCACCACGAAGAAGGAGACCGTGAACGCCGCTCTGCGGGAGTACGTGGCACGCGTCAGGCGTATAGAGGCACTGGAGGCCCTCTCGGCCCGGGCCGCCCGGGGAGAGTTCGACGACGCGATGGAGGCTCGCCGGGCGGCCAAGCAGGCTCGGGACGACGCCTTCTCGTGATCTCCTATCTGGTGGACACCTCCGCCCTGTGGCACCTGCTGCGCACCCCCGGAACACAGGAGGCATGGGCCGACCGAATCGCGTCGGGGGTGTTGAGCGTCTGCGAGCCCACGAGAACGGAATTCCTGTACTCCGCGACGGGCCCGGCACATCGCGACGAACTCGAAGCCGAACTCGGCAACCTCTGCCGATCGGTCACCGTCCCCAAGTCGGCGTGGCGCTGGGCCGAGAACGCGCAGTACAGACTCACCCAGAAGGGCCGGCATCGTTCCGCCGGACCGATCGATTTGCTCCTGTGCGCGACCGCCGTCCACCATGGAATGACCGTGCTACACGTCGACCAGGACTTCGTCACCGTCTCGGCGGTCATGAACGAGGTACGGCAGCGCGACATCAGGGTGCCCTGAACCGTCCGGGGCTCCGATCCGTCTTGGGGGTATGCGTATGATCGCGACCCCCATCCTGGCCGGAAGCCTGCTGCTGGCTCTTGGCTGCGGCACCGAACCCAGCGCCACGGTCTCCAACGGCGTCCCGTCCCGGCCCGCGAGCCACGACACGACCGCCCCCGTCGTCCCCTCGGAGCCGGCGGCCGGCACCGTGGCCCCCCGGACCGAGCCCACGGACGGCTCCCCGAAGCCCACGAAGCCCGAAGGGCACACCGACAACCCCCGCAAGGTCAGGTGGCTGAAGGCCACACCCTCCAAGAACGGCCGCAGCCTGCGGATCGTCTGGTGGTCCGGCGTCGAGCCGTGCAACGTCCTCGACCGGATCACCGTGCGCCAGACCTCCAAGCGGGTGACCGTCACCCTCTGGGAGGGCCCGAGCAGCAAGGTCCAGAACGTCGCCTGCATCGAGATCGCCATCCAGAAGGTGACGACCGTCAAGCTCAAGAAGCCCCTCGGCGACCGCAAGGTGGTCGACGGCGCCCGCTGAGACGGCGCCGGCCGAGACCGGTGCCCGTCGGGACGGCGCCGGTCGAGACGGCGCCCGTCGAGACCGGCACTCGCCGGGAGGGCGCCCCGCACGTGTCACCGCCCGCCCCCACCCGCCCCGCGCACGCCCCGCCCGCGTCCTGTACGCCGGCGCCGCGTGCCGGGGCACACGGGTGCGGGCGGGTCCTTTCCGGGCCCGCGAGCGTGCTTCCGGGCCCGTGAGAGCGTCCCGCGAGCGCGTCCCGTCCCGCCCGCGGCGGCCGGACGGACCCCGGTCGCCCTCCACGGGAACGAATGGAGATGTTCCCTCGTCAGAGGGGGTAGGACGCCCTTCGCCCGCTTCCTGAAGATCGGGAATGCTTTCGCGCGATCCAGGGTTGAGCCCAGTAGACTCAAGTCGTTTGACAAACCTCGTTCGAGGTTCCACCATGAGTCTCATCGACTCAACTTTGACTACAAGGACGTACTCATGGCACGTGCGGTAGGTATCGACCTGGGGACGACCAACTCCGTCGTCTCGATTCTTGAGGGCGGTGAGCCCACCGTCATCGCCAACGCTCAGGGTTCGCGGACCACCCCGTCCGTGGTCGCGTTCGCGAAGAACGGCGAGGTCCTCGTCGGCGAGGTCGCCAAGCGGCAGGCCGTCACCAACGTCGACCGGACGATCCGCTCGGTCAAGCGCGAGATGGGCACCACCTGGTCCGTCGAGATCGACGGCAAGAAGTTCTCCCCGCAGCAGATCAGCGCGTTCGTCCTGCAGAAGCTCAAGCAGGACGCCGAGGCCTACCTGGGCGAGAAGATCACCGACGCGGTGATCACCGTTCCCGCCTACTTCAACGACGCCCAGCGCCAGGCGACCCAGGAAGCGGGCACCATCGCCGGCCTGAACGTGCTGCGCATCATCAACGAGCCCACCGCCGCCGCGCTGGCGTACGGCCTCGACAAGGAGAAGGACGAGACCATCCTCGTCTTCGACCTCGGCGGCGGCACCTTCGACGTGTCCCTGCTCGACGTCGGCCAGGAGGACGGCCACGGCTTCGTCGAGGTCAAGGCCACCAGCGGCGACAACCACCTCGGTGGTGACGACTGGGACCAGCGCGTCGTGGACGAGCTGGCCAACCGGTTCAAGAACGCGCACGGCGTGGACCTGACCAAGGACAAGATGGCCCTGCAGCGTCTGCGCGAGGCCGCGGAGAAGGCCAAGATCGAGCTCTCCAGCCAGTCGGAGACCTCCATCAACCTGCCGTACATCACGGCCTCGGCCGAGGGTCCCCTCCACCTGGAGGAGAAGCTCACCCGCGCCGAGTTCCAGCGGATCACCGCCGACCTGCTCGAGCGGTGCAAGGGCCCGTTCAACCAGGTCGTCAAGGACGCCGGGATCAAGGTCTCCGACATCGCCCACGTGGTGCTCGTCGGCGGATCGACCCGTATGCCCGCCGTGGCCGAGCTCGTCAAGGAGCTGACCGGCGGCAAGGAGCCCAACAAGGGCGTCAACCCGGACGAGGTCGTGGCCATCGGCGCCGCCCTGCAGGCCGGTGTGCTCAAGGGCGAGGTCAAGGACGTCCTGCTGCTCGACGTGACCCCGCTGAGCCTGGGCATCGAGACCAAGGGCGGGATCTTCACGAAGATCATCGAGCGCAACACCACGATCCCGACCAAGCGCTCCGAGGTCTTCACCACGGCCGAGGACAACCAGCCGTCGGTGCAGATCCAGGTCTACCAGGGCGAGCGCGAGATCGCGGCGTACAACAAGAAGCTGGCCACCTTCGAGCTGACCGGCATCGCCCCGGCGCCGCGCGGGATCCCGCAGATCGAGGTCACCTTCGACATCGACGCCAACGGCATCGTCAACGTCTCCGCCAAGGACCTCGGCACCGGCAAGGAGCAGACGATGACGATCACCGGCGGCTCCGCGCTGCCGAAGGACGACATCGAGCGCATGATGCGCGAGGCCGAGTCCTACGCCGAGGAGGACAAGAAGCGCCGCGAAGAGGCCGAGACGCGCAACAACGCCGACTCGCTCGTCTACCAGACCGAGAAGTTCCTCGGCGAGAACGCCGAGAAGGTCCCGGACGACATCAAGACCGAGGTCAACGAGGCCGTCGCGGAGCTGAAGAAGGCTCTGGAGGGCACCGACTCGTCCGAGATCCGCGCCTCCGCCGAGAAGCTCGCCACGGTCAGCCAGAAGATGGGCTCCGCGATCTACGCTCAGTCCCAGGGGTCCGAGAACCCGACCGGCACGCCGGACGCGGACGCGGGCACCACGAACGAGCAGAAGGCCGACGACGACGTGGTCGAGGCCGAGATCGTGGACGACGAGCCGAAGCGCGACGACGGCACCAAGTGACGGCCGGAAAGCCGAGGGGAGCACCAGCGTGAGCACGCGCGAGAACGGTTCCGGAGAGGAGCCGGTGATCCGCGACAACCGGAAGATCGACCCGGAGACGGGGCAGCCACGCGAGGCGGACCCGGCAGAGGCCACCGGACAGGGCGACGGGGAGCAGGCCGAGGGGCCGTCCTCCCTGGCGTCCGACCTGGCCTCGATCGAGCTGGCCACCCAGCTCGCCGAGCGCACCGCGGACCTGCAGCGCCTTCAGGCCGAGTACTCCAACTATCGCAAGCGGGTCGAGCGGGACCGGGTCGCGGTCAAGGAGCAGGCGGTGGCCGGCGTCCTGTCGGAGCTGCTGCCGGTCCTCGACGACATCGGCCGGGCCCGCGACCACGGGGAGCTGACCGGCGGTTTCGCCAAGGTGAGCGAGTCACTGGAGGCGGCCACCGGGAAGCTGGGGCTCAGCACCTACGGCACCAAGGGCGAGGCGTTCGACCCGATGGTGCACGAGGCCCTGATGCACAGCTACTCCTCCGAGGTCACTGAAGCGACCTGCGTGGAGATCCTGCAGCCCGGTTACCGGATCGGCGAGCGAGTGCTCCGCCCCGCGCGCGTCGCGGTGGCCGAGCCCGAGACGCCCGCCGCGGACGACAACTGACACCCCCACGTCTGATCTCTGAGAAGGAAGATGGATGAGCACCAAGGACTACCTGGAGAAGGACTACTACGCCGTCCTTGGTGTGCCCAAGTCCGCCACGGCAGATGAGATCAAGAAGGCGTACCGGAAGCTGGCCAGGCAGTACCACCCGGATGCCAACCCCGGAAGCTCGGCGACCTCCGCGAGCACCGCGAAGTTCAAGGAGGTCTCCGAGGCCTACGACGTCCTGTCCGACACCAAGCGCCGCAAGGAGTACGACGAGGCGCGGACGCTGTTCGGATCGGGGATCGGCGGCTACCCGCCGGGCGCGGGGGCACCCCGTCCGGGCGGAGGGGGTTTCCCGTTCGACCTGGGGGACCTGTTCGGGGGGGCCAACCAGCAGCAGAGCGGCGCCGGGGAGCGCATCGGCGACATCTTCGGCGGCCTGTTCAACCGGGGCGGCGCGGGCCGCCCCGGCGGGACGACGACCAGGGCGCGCCGGGGCCAGGACATCGAGTCCGAGGTGACCCTCAACTTCTCCGAGGCGGTCGAGGGCACCACGGTCTCGCTCCGCCTGACCAGTTCCTCGGCGTGCACCGCGTGCGGGGGCACCGGCGCCAAGGCCGGCACCACGCCGCGGGTCTGCCCGACCTGTGAGGGCACCGGGGCGGCCAGCCGCAACCTGGGCAACTTCGCCTTCTCCGAGCCGTGCCGCGACTGCAAGGGCCGCGGCCTGCTCGTGGACGACCCGTGCCCGGTGTGCGACGGCAGCGGGCGGGGCAAGAGCACCCGCACGATCCAGGCGCGCATCCCGGCCGGTGTCGCCGACGGACAGCGCATCAAGATCAAGGCCAAGGGCGCACCCGGCGAGAACGGCGGCCCGGCCGGCGACCTCTACGTCCAGATCCACGTCAAGCCGCACTCCGTGTTCGGCAGGACGGGTGAGAACCTGACGGTCACCGTCCCGGTCACCTTCACCGAGGCGGCACTGGGCGCCGAGATCAAGGTGCCGGTCCTCAAGGGGATGCCGGTCACCCTGCGCATCCCCGAGGGCACCCCGAACGGCCGCACCTTCCGGGTGCGCGGCCGGGGCGTGACCCGCAAGGACGGCACCAAGGGCGACCTGCTCGCCACGGTCGAGGTCCTCGTGCCCAGCAAGCTCGAGGACAAGGCGAGAGGCGCTCTGGAGGAGTTCCGCGACGCCACCTCGGGAGGTGACCCGCGGGCTGACCTGATCGCACAGGCCAGAAGCGAGTAGCCATGGAAGCCAACTACTTCGATCTGTCGGACGACACACCCGTCTACGTGATCTCAGTGGCCGCCCAGCTGTCCGGTCTGCACCCGCAGACCCTGCGCCAGTACGACCGTCTCGGCCTGGTCAGTCCAGGCCGTACGGCGGGACGCGGGCGCCTGTACTCCACCCGCGACATCGTGATGCTCCGCGAGGTCCAGCGGCTCTCCCAGGAGGAGGGCATCAACCTCGCGGGCATCAAGCGCATCCTGGCCCTCGAGACCGAGGCCCTGCGGCTGCGCGACGAGAACCATCGTCTCCGCGCGGAGATGAACATGATCCGCGCCCTGATCCAGTACCAGCTGCCCCCCGCCTGAGAGTCCCGTCCCGTCCCGTCGCACGGCGAGCCACCGCGGCGCGCCGCGGTGGCGGAGGCCGGACAGCAGCGTCCCATCCGCGGCGCGCGGCGCCGCCGTCAAGCACTAAGGCCTGGTAAGCATGGATTACAAGCTCACTCAGAAGAGCCAGGAGGCGGTCTCCTCCGCCATCCGGCGGGCGGCCGCGGAAGGCAACCCCGAGGTCGCCCCGGCCCACCTGTTCACCTCGCTGCTCGCCCAGACCGGCGGCACCGCCGTGCCCCTGCTGGAGGCGGTGGGCGCCGACTGGAAGAGGCTCCGGACCGAGGCCGAGACCCAGCTGGCGGCCCTGCCCAAGGCGCAGGGCTCCACGGTCGGCGCGCCGTCGAGCTCGCGGCAGCTTCTCACCGTGCTGAACACCGCGGCCCAGCGGGCCCGCAGCCTGGAGGACGAGTACGTCTCGACCGAGCATCTGCTGGTCGGTCTCGCCACCGACGGCGGCCCGATCGCCCGGCTGCTCACCTCCGCAGGCGCGAGCCCGGCCGCCCTGCTCGACGCCTTCGAGAAGGTACGCGGGCACGCCAAGGTGACCAGCGCGACACCCGAGGACACCTACCAGGCGCTGGAGAAGTACGGGATCGACCTGACCGAGCAGGCCAGGGCGGGCAAGCTCGACCCGGTGATCGGCCGCGACTCGGAGATCCGGCGGGTCGTCCAGGTGCTCAGCCGCCGTACCAAGAACAACCCGGTGCTCATCGGCGAGCCCGGCGTCGGCAAGACCGCGGTGGTGGAAGGGCTCGCCCAGCGGATCGTGGCCGGAGACGTGCCCTCCAGCCTGCGGGACAAGCGCCTGATCGCCCTCGACCTGGGCGCCATGGTCGCCGGGGCCAAGTACCGCGGCGAGTTCGAGGAGCGCCTCAAGGCCGTGCTCGGCGAGATCAAGGAGAGCAACGGCCAGGTCGTCACCTTCATCGACGAGCTGCACACCATGGTCGGCGCGGGCGCGGCCGAGGGCGCGATGGACGCGGGCAACATGCTCAAGCCCATGCTGGCCCGCGGCGAGCTGCGGATGATCGGCGCGACCACGCTGGACGAGTACCGCGAGCGCATCGAGAAGGACCCGGCGCTGGAGCGGCGCTTCCAGCAGGTCTACGTGGGCGAGCCCACCGTCGAGGACACCATCGCCATCCTGCGCGGCCTCAAGGGACGCTACGAGGCGCACCACCAGGTGCAGATCTCCGACGGCGCGCTGGTGGCCGCGGCCGCGCTCTCCGACCGCTACATCACCTCCCGGTTCCTGCCGGACAAGGCGATCGACCTCGTCGACGAGGCCGCCTCCCGGCTCCGCATGGAGATCGACTCCCGTCCGGTGGAGATCGACCAGCTCCAGCGCAACGTCGACCGGATGAGGATGGAGGAGCTGGCGCTCGCCAAGGAGACCGACGAGGGCAGCCTGCAGCGGCTGGAGCGGCTCCGCAAGGAGCTCGCCGACCGCCAGGAGGAGCTCAACGCCCTGGTCGCCCGGTGGGAGCAGGAGAAGGCCGGGCTCAACCGGGTCGGTGACCTGAAGAAGCAGATCGACGAGGTGCGCAGCGCCGCCGAGCGGGCCCAGCGCGACGGCGACTTCGAGAACGCCTCCCGGCTGATGTACGCCGAGGTGCCGAAGCTGGAGGCCGAGCTGGCCGAGGCCAGCAAGACCGCCCAGCCCGAGGACGCCATGGTCAAGGAGGAGGTCGGCTCCGACGACATCGCGCAGGTCATCTCCTCGTGGACCGGCATCCCCGCGGGCCGCCTGCTGGAGGGCGAGACCAGCAAGCTGCTCCGCATGGAGGAGGAGCTCGGCAGGCGCCTGATCGGCCAGCGGCAGGCGGTCGAGGCCGTCTCCGACGCCGTACGGCGGGCGCGGGCGGGCATCTCCGACCCGGACAGGCCCACCGGCAGCTTCCTGTTCCTGGGCCCGACGGGCGTCGGCAAGACCGAGCTGGCCAAGGCGCTGGCGGACTTCCTGTTCGACGACGAGCGCGCGATGGTCCGCATCGACATGAGCGAGTACGGCGAGAAGCACAGCGTCTCGCGGCTCGTGGGCGCCCCTCCCGGCTACATCGGCTACGAGGAGGGCGGCCAGCTCACCGAGGCCGTGCGGCGCCGCCCGTACACCGTGGTGCTGCTGGACGAGGTCGAGAAGGCCCACCCCGAGGTCTTCGACATCCTGCTCCAGGTCCTCGACGACGGGCGGCTCACCGACGGGCAGGGTCGGACGGTGGACTTCCGCAACGTCATCCTGATCCTCACCTCGAACATCGGCTCGCAGTTCCTGGTGGACCCGGGCATGACCAAGGAGGCCCAGCGGACCGCCGTGATGGCCGCGGTCAGGAACGCCTTCAAGCCGGAGTTCCTCAACCGGCTCGACGACGTGATCCAGTTCGACGCGCTCGGTACGGAGGAGCTGTCGAAGATCGTGGACCTGCAGGTGAACCACCTGGCCAGGCGCCTGGCGGACCGGCGGCTCACGCTGACCGTGACCCCGGCGGCACGCGACTGGCTGGCGCTGACGGGCTTCGACCCGCTGTACGGCGCCCGTCCGCTCCGCCGCCTCGTGCAGTCCGCGATCGGGGACACACTGGCCAAGAAGGTGCTCTCCGGCGAGGTCCAGGACGGCGACGAGGTGCTGGTCGATCTCGACGGTGCGAGCGACTCCCTGTCGATCGGCCCGGTGAAGGGCTGACAGTGGGTGGGCCACGAGCGTGGGCTCATGAGCGTGGACCGCAAGCCGTGGACCATGCTCATGGGCCACGAGCCGTGGATCACGGCCACGGCTCATGAGCCGTGGGTCATGAGCCGTGGGTCACCCGGACCGTGGATCACGAGCGGGGTCCACGAGCGTGGATCGCGGTCGGGTGATCGCAGTCGGGCGATCGCGATCCACGGGCACGGATGATCGTTTCGGTAAGAGAGCGACCACGGGTGAGTGAGGCCCGGTAAGGGCTTGACCAGCTTTGAACCAAGCGGGCCACCCAGCGAGACCCCCCTGTTACGTTCGGCATTCGTCGGATTACCGAACGCAACAGGGGGATGTGCATGTCGAACGCATCACGGAACATCCGAGGATTTCTCGCGGTGGCGGTGCTCACGGCCGGTGCAGGATGGACCATGGTCTCTCCGGCCGCGGCGGGAATGGCGCCCTGCCCTGACCCGGACGCGGTGGGGACGTCCCAGACGCCCGGAACCACTTCGATCGCCTGTGAAGAGGCCGCGAGCACCGAGGCCACGGTCGTCGACGAGACGGCCACCAACGGTGCCGCGGTTCCGCCGCCCACTGACGAACCCGAGACGCCGGCGAGCGGTGAGATCGGGACCCCGGCGAACGCCGAGGCCCCGGCCGCCCAGGCCCCGGCTGCTGAGACCCCGGCCGAGGCTCCGGCCCCGGCTCCCGCCGAGGCTCCGGTTGCCGAGGCTCCGGCTGCTGAGGCCCCTGCCGGTGCCGAGGTTCCCGCCGAGGCTCCGGTTCCCGCCGGTGCCGAGGCGGCCCAGACCCCGGTGATCGCGGAGGCCGCCCAGGCCGCCGCCACCACCGACACCCCGGCCGAGGCTCCCGCCCCGACCACCGA
>NZ_JBVJIA010000003.1:120639-193875 GCF_055586505.1 Streptosporangium sp. NPDC050148
GGAGGCCGCCCAGGCCGCCGCCACCACCGACACCCCGGCCGAGGCTCCCGCCCCGACCACCGACACCCCTGCCCCGGCCGTCGAGGCCCCGGCTCAGGCCCCGGCCACCGAGGCTCCGGCTCCCGCCGACGCTCAGGCCCCGGCCAACGCCGAGACCCCCACCGAGGCACCGGCCCAGGCCCCCGCCCAGGCCCCCGCCCCGGCTCCCGCCGACGCCCAGGCTCCCGCCGAGGCACCGGCGCCCGCTCAGGCGCCCGCCCCGGCTCCGGCCGACGCTCAGGCTCAGACTCCGGCCGAGGCTCCGGCTCCCGCCGGCGCCGAGGCTCCGACCGCCCAGGTCGGACCCCAGGCCCCGGCCGACGCCGAGGCGGCCCAGAGTGCGGCGGCCACGGAGGCCGAGATGCCCGCGACCGCGGACCGTCTTCGCACCGTCGGTCTCTCCGTTCTCCCCGAGAACGAGCGGACGACCTCGTGGGTGAGCCTGACCGGAGCGCCGGACCTCTCCGGAATGCCCGGCAACGGCATCAGCTGGCTTCGTGCACCGGTGCCCCCGGCTCCGGTGACCGACCAGCTCGCCGAGACGACCGTCACGCCCGAGAATGACGCGACGACCGTCGACCCGACCCCGGCCACCCCGGCGACCCCGGCGACCGACCCGGCCCCGGCCGGTACGGAGACCGACCCGGCTCCGGCGGCCGGCACCATGGAGATGACCGTGACGGACAGGCCCGCGGAGATGCCGCTGGTCATCGTCCTCCCGGGAACCTCGGAGACCCCGGAGAACCCGGAGACCCCCGAGGCCCCTGAGGCACCGGCTGCCACGGCTCCCGAGGCAGCGGCTCCCACGGCCCCCGAGGCACCGGAGGCCCCTGCGGCCCCCGCCGCCCCGGAGACCGCCATGACGCCGGAAAGCCCTGCGGCTCCCGTGGCCCCCGAGGCGCCCAGCGCTCCCGAGGCCCCCGTGGCACCGGAGGCGCCCACCGCCCCTGAGGCTCCCGAGGCACCGGAGGCCCCCGAGGCCGCCACTGCCCCCGAGGCACCGGCGGCTCCCGAAGCACCGGAGGCTCCCAGCGCCCCCGAGGCTCAGGGAACCCCGGCGGCTCCGGAGGCCCCCGCCACCGCCGAGGCCCCCGCGGCCCCTGCGGCACCGGAGGCCCCCGCGGCCGGCACCGTCGCCCCGGCGCAGGCCGTAGAGGCTCCCGCCCCTTCGGCCGCCACCGCGTAGGGAACGCTCCAGGAACCCGACGGCGAGTGACGGCCGGGTTCTGATCCACCCTCAAGGAGGGCCGCGCCTTCAAGGCGCGGCCCTCCTCGCCGTTTCGGTGCCGTACGCGGACTCCTCACGCGGGCGTCCACGGCCGACCCGGTGCCGTACCAGGACACGGGGAGGGCGCGGGCGAACACGCAAGAACGCGGAGAGGGCAGGCCGGCGAACATCGTCCGGCCCGCGACGTCCCCGCCCCCGGCCGGCCCGCGAGCACGCGGGAACGGACCCCGTACTCGCGTGACAGGACCGCGAGCGACGGCGGCGTGATCAGTGCGAGGCGTCCAGGAGCGCGTCGAGCTCGTCCTCGGGAAGACCGAGGTCGACACGGATCCGGTAGCGGGTCCGCAGCAGGGCGAGATGCTCGCCACCGCCCTGCACGGCCCGGTGCGCCCCCTCGGTGGCCCACCGATGGGCCTCCGTCAGGTCACCGTAGGCGACGAGGGTCTCGGCGATCGTGAGAGCGGTCGCCGCGGTGACGTCACCGCCGGCGCGGATCGCCTCGATCACCTCCCTCGCCTCACCGGGCTGTTCGAGCTCGAAGAGGGTGTCGGCGATCCCGGCACGGGGGTCGACGCTGACCTCGCCGCCGTCGTCCACCGCCCGCTGGAAGCAGTCGAGAGCCCGGGCGGGCTGCCCGGCCTGCCGCCACTCCTCGGCGGCGAGCACGAGGATCGCCGCCCGTGATATGTCGCCGGACGCGTACGTCTCGACCAGGGTTTCGAGCCGCCGGGCCAGGTCTTCATGATCGTCGGCCAGAAGTGCCTGCTCAAGCAGTCGATCAAGCTGCTCACGTGTCACATGCGCCACATCGCGAGAGTACCGAGCGACGCTCGATCGCGTACGCCCAACGGCAGGTATTGTCACCGTGACCTTGGGTAAACGAATCATCACGATGCGCGTGTCCTCCCAGCGCAACGGGCATATGAGCGGCGACTCCTGCTAGGGGAGGGCATCCGCCGGGGGGAGCCGTGATGGGCATGTCCAAGCAGACGGCCTTCGTCCTGATGCTCCTCCTGGCCTTCTCGGTGATCGTTCCGGGGTCGGCGGGGTACCTGTCGGTCAAGATGGAGGCCATCGGACAGGCCCACCGGGAACTGCTCAGCCTGGAGAGCAGGATTCAGCGGGAGCGGCTGGCCGCCCGGATCAGGAGGGTGGAACAGGCCTACCGGCACCGCAGGCTGCAGGCGGCCGCCTCTGCCGATCGCCGGTCCTGTTCGTCCGCCCGCGACTCCGCAGGCGAGCGCGACGGGACGGGAACGGCAGGACGCCGCCCGCCCGCCCCCGGCTCGGTCGTCCCCGTCCCGGCCGGGCAGGACGCGGAAGGACCGCGCGAGAGGTGGATGCGCCACCGGTGGTTCCACACCCGGTGGCAGGACCTGCAGCGACAGGACGCGCAGCGGCGACAGGACGAGGAGCGGTGGGCCCGGTGGCAGAGCCGCGACCTCGACGAGCGGGACGTGGCGGCGGGACGGTACCCGGCGGGCGGGACGGCCGGGTCCCCGGAGGCCGCGGAATCCGCGGAGCCCGGGGAGCCCGCGGAGCCCGGGGAGCCCGCGGAGCCCGCGGAGCTCGGGGAGTCGTACGAGGCGAACGGGGTCCTCGGAGCGGGCGGCCAGGCCGTCGCGCGGGACCGGTACCCGGCGCGGTTCGAACGCCGGGGCAGGATCGAGGCGCGCGGGGAGCAGATCACCGACGGCCCGAAGACCGGCCGGGAAGGCGACCCGGAGACCGGTCGCGAGGGCGACCCGAGGACCGGCTCGGGGAGCGGCTCGGGGAGCGATCCGGAGGCGGCCCCGGAGGGCGGTCGGGAGATCGGGCGGGAGGGGGGCCGCAGGACACTGTGGCGGCAGGGGTCCCTCCCCGCCGGTGGCGAGGGCCTCGCGGGGCGGGGCGGGGAACCCCCGGAGGAGGATCTCCCGCCCGGCGCCGCTCAGTCCGAACCGCGCCCGAACTGGCGGTTCAGGTAACCGCGGATCAAGCGCTTGGCCTCGTCCACGATCTCCGGGGCACCGTTCGGGTCCCGCCGGAAGGCCAGCTTGAGCACCGCGTCCCCGGCCTCGACCGCGACCAGGATGGCCAGGTCGAACTCCTCGCTGTCGGCCAGCCCGTACTCCTGCAGCAGCAGGCCGCGGAGCCGTCCGGCGATCACCGTGTTGTTGTCGGACTCGGGGTCGAGCAGGTTGAGGTCGACGACGTCGCCGAAGTGCAGGGACCGGAAGCCCGGCACGGTCCTGTGCATCTCCACGTACTCGTCGATGATCGCGTCGATCGCCTCCCACCAGCCGGCGTAGTCCTCGGACAGGAAGCGGTTGCCGACCCGGGAGACGAACCCCTCGACGTGGCGGCGGGTCACCGCCTGGGCGATGGCCCGCTTGTCGGGGAAGAACTGGTAGACCGAACCGATGGCGACTCCGGCGCGCTCGGCGATCCGGGTGGTGGAGAGCGCGTCGTAGCCGATCTCGTCGAGCAGGTCGGCGCACGCGTCGAGCATCCGCTCGACGCGCCGCGCGCTCCGGCGCTGGGTGGGACGGCGCCTCAGGGGCGCCTGGCATGACTCCTCGGCAGGCACGATGGACACCCCACCATCTTGCCCCTACGGCACCGCGGGGTCAGCGCTTATTCGTCAATCTCGAGATTTCTCCGCTCCCGGTGAGCCGTGCCACGCCGCGGACGGCCGCCGGGGAGATGCGCGAGAGCGCGTAGCCGAACGTGCCCTCGGCGTTCACCGGGACGACCGGCAGGTTGCGGTGGACGGCCCGCAGGATGTGCGCGGCCACCCGCTCGGGCGGGTACCCGCGCGCGGCCACCGCCTTCGCGGCCGGCCCTTCGGCGCCCTTGGAGAGCTCGCCGACGTACACGGTGTTGTGCGCGATCGGGGTGGAGACGAACCCGGGGCAGATCGCGGTGACCCCGATGCCCCGCCCGGCCAGTTCGGCGCGCAGGCAGTCGCTGAGCGACTTCACCGCCGCCTTGGAGACCGAGTACGCCGGCAGCAGCCGGGTGGGGAGGAAGGAGGCGACCGAGGCGAGGTTCACGATGTGACCGCCCTGGCCGCGCTCGACCATCTGCGCGGCGAACAGGCGGCAGCCGTGGATGACGCCCCACAGGTTGACGTCCAGGGTGCGCCGCCAGTCCTCGACCGAGTGGTCCAGGAAGGCGCCCGCGACCACGATGCCCGCGTTGTTGACCACGATGTCGGCGACGCCGTGACGGTCCTTCACCAGCCGGGCGAACTCCTCCATCGCCGTGGCGTCCGCGACGTCCACCCGGAGGGCGTGCGCCGCTCCCCCGCGGTCGGCGATGCCCTCGACGGTGCGCCGGGCCGCGTCGAGGTCGATGTCCGCGCAGATCACCTCGGCTCCGTGCGCGGCGAAGGCGCGGGCCGTGGCCCGGCCGATCCCGCTGCCCGCGCCCGTGATCACCACCAGCCGGTCGTCGAAGGGACCGCGCTCGCCCGGCCCGGCCCTGCGCAGCTCCCTGGACGGCTCCGCCCCCTCGACGTGCTCGACGAACTCGGTGATCATGTGGGCGAGCACGCGGGGGTGGCTGCGCTGCGGCCAGTGCCCCGCGTGCAGGCGGCGGTGCCAGAGCCGGGGCGCCCATAGGTACGTGGAGGCGAGCAGCGCCGGCGAGACGAAGGGGTCCTTCGTGCACTCGACGAGCTGGACGGGGACCTGCGGGAGGGGGGCGTCGTCGGACGCGCCGCCGGAGAAGGGCAGGTTGGCCCGGTAGAGGCCGAGACCGTTCACGCCGTCCTCGACGAGCGTGTCCGCGGGGTGCCCCGGGCGCGTGGGCGCGCCGAAGCGGTTCGCCAGGCGCGGCAGCGTCGCCCGCAGGACGGTCTCGGGGAGCGCGGGGATCTGGAAGGCCCCGATGTACCAGGAGCGCAGGAGCTGGCCGACGACCTTGCTCCTCTTGCCGTGCCGCATGAAGTCGGCCGCCTGGCCGGGGTGCACGCCGCCCAGGGAGGTGAAGGAGAGGATCCGTTCCTCGATGCCCGGCCTGCCGATCAGCTGCCAGCCCTGGATGGATCCCCAGTCGTGCCCGACGAGGTGCACGCCCGGCTTGCCCACCGCGTCCAGGACGGCGGTCAGGTCGGCGGCCAGGTGGTCGTAGTCGTAGCCCGAGGTCTCGGACGGGGCACCGGAGAGGCCGGCGCCGCGGACGTCGTAGCGGACCACGTGGAAACGGTCCTGCAGCAGGTCGGCCACCTCGTCCCAGACCCGGTGGGTGTCGGGGTAGCCGTGCACCATCAGGACGGTGGGCGCGGAGGGGTCGCCCTGTTCGAACATCGCCAGCCGTACGTCACCGGACTCGACCCACCGCATGACAGCCTCCTGTTGGACGGTTAGTCCAGTAAAGTAACGGAACAGAATCAGCTTCTGCCCACCCCATACCCCGTCGGCGGTCCCGTATGGGCGATGCCCGGCGGGCCGTCCGCGCCGGGCCGCCCGGCACGGGCGCACCTGTGCGGGCGTGCCGGGTGAGATCCCGTCCGCGGCTCGCGTCCGCGCGGGCGGACGCGTCAGCCGGATCCGGCCGGCTTGGCGGACAGGCCGGTGCAGGCGCGCAGCGCCTTCCAGCCCGCGATGGCCTGCTGCCGCCCGAGCCCGGTGATCGGGATCGGCACCCCGCCCTGGATCCCGGCCGGGGTCCACCGGTCCTTGAGCACCTTGCGGCCGTTGATCGTCAGGGTGAGCACGCCGGTCCTGCCGGTGTCGGGACCCCAGTTGTAGAAGACGAAGTTGCCCAGCCCGTAGTTGACGTAGCTGTTCTTCAGGTAGCCGCCGCCCAGCAGGATGTGCGCGTGGCCGCCCACCACGACGTCCGCGCCGGCCGCGACCAGCTTGGGCGCCAGGGCGCGCTGCGCCTCGTTGGGGCACTTCTGCAGCTCGGTGCCCCAGTGCAGGTGGACGATGACGGTGTCGGAGTTCCTGCGGGCCTTGCGCACCTCCTGGATCAGCCGCGCCTCGTTCTTGGCCGAGGCCAGGCCGCCCTTGTCGCCGGCCGCCGTCCACGCCTG
Organism: Streptosporangium sp. NPDC050148; assembly: GCF_055586505.1. Taxonomy (NCBI): domain Bacteria; kingdom Bacillati; phylum Actinomycetota; class Actinomycetes; order Streptosporangiales; family Streptosporangiaceae; genus Streptosporangium; species Streptosporangium sp. NPDC050148. Next base: position 126,930 of record NZ_JBVJIA010000003.1, read on the forward strand.
GATGAACTCCGCGTCCAGGACCTGGGTGGCGCCGATGATGGCGACGCGGTTGCCGTTCACCGTCGTCCGCCAGGGCCGGTACGCCTCGGCCTCGTTCCTGCCCACGCCCACCACGGGGAACCTGGTGCGCTTGATGGCGGCGAGGGAGTCGGTCAGCCCGGCCTGCATGTAGTCCATGCCGTGGTTGTTCGCCAGCGACGCGACGTCCACCCCGGCGGCCTTCAGCGCGGTCAGCGCGGTGGCCGGGGCACGGAAGGTGTACTGCTTGCCGGGGGCCGGGGTGCCCCCGGTGGTGATCGCGGTCTCCAGGTTCACCATCGCCAGGTCGGAGCGCCTGAGCACCCTGGCGATGGGGCCGAGCGCGGTCTTGGGGTCGGCGTTCAGCCGGGTCCGCAGCACGCCCTCGAAGTGCACGTCACCGCCGAAGGAGATGGTGTACGGCCTGCGTTCCGGCGTCGGGGTGGGCTCGGCCCGGTCGGTCGGCTTCTCCACGACGTCCGGGGATCTCGCGGGAGCGGCCGACTCGGCCGCGGAACAGGCCGCGAGAAGCACGGCCGAGAGGGTGATCGCGGCGGCCAGGGCGGGGCGGCGGGCTCTGTACGTGTCCATCGGTATCCGAGGATGCCACCTCACCCCCGCCCGGCGACACAACTCGCCGGAGCGGATTCGATTCCTCGCGACGCGAACGGGTCGCCCGGTCGAATCGCCCGGGTTCGGCCGGTGGCGCCCGCCCCGGGGAGGACGTCGAAGCGCCCGTCCTTCACCGCCGCGACGAACGCGGCCCACCCGCGGGCGTCGAAGACCAGTGACGGCCCGCCCCTGTCCTTGCTGTCCCTGACCGCGAACCCCCGCCCGTGCAGGTGAGCCACCTCGACACAGTTGCCGTTGGTCGCGCTCTGCTGACTTTTCCGCCAGATCACTCTGGATAGGTCAACATCAGACACAGCCCACCCCTTCTCCCACCAGGGACCATAAGGCACCTTAAGGATGAAGGCGTGATGAAGAACGTGCAAGGTATTGGGCACGTCGAGATAGGACACCGTATCCTGCACGGTCTCCCGATGTGCGATGATTCTCCCCTGTCCCACCGGCGGGCCGTCAATCCATCCGGCGGGCAGAAGCGATGAAAACGCGATAAATCACGACGGGGCGGCTCTTGTTCTCTTACGAGAGTTCCGGGGCCGCTTCCCGCTACATGTCGAACTCCCCGTCCTTCACCCCCCCGACGAAGGAGTCCCACTCGCCGGGAGTGAAGAGGAGAACCGCACCGGACCGGTCCTTGCTGTCCCGGACCCCGACGCGTCCCCCGTCCAGCCTGGCCACCTCGACACAGTTGCCACTGGCGGCGCTCAGGGCGCTCTTCTTCCAGATCACGTCATTGTGATTGTTCGCGTTCATTGTTTTTCCCGGAAATTCTTCGAAAGCGACGGAGCAGCGGCGGACGATGATGTGCCGCTACCTGTTCCAGTACTCGATTGTCTTCTTGATGAGCTCCTGCGACGCCGCCTCGTCGAGGGCGCATTCCATCAGGTGTCCGAAGGCACGTTCATACGTGTAGACGATTTCCGCATCCTCGACGAACTGCCCGCCACGGAGAGACTCCTCGTAGACGACGTCGGGAAAGTCGGCAAACTCCAGGTGCAGGAAAGCGCCGGTGGACACCGGTGGCGGAACGTCCTGGGGAAGGATTCTCATCTCCACGTGCTCCAGCTCCGAGACCTCGATCAGGTGCACGAGCTGGTCCCGCATGACGCGGGCGTCACCGTACTGGTTCTTCAGCACGGACTCGTGGAGCACGCTCACATGGACCAGCGGGTCGGGCACGTGCAGCAGCGTGCGCTGGCGCGTCATCCGTATCTCGACCCGGTCCTGGATCCAGCTCGGCGGGAGCCGGCTGGCGTCCTGGCTGGCGTGGTGGACGCCCAGAACGTAATCCTCCGTCTGGAGAAGGCCGGGCACGATCTGGGGTTCCCAGTTCCGCGCCCTGGTGGCCTCCGCCTCCGTCCCGATCAGCGTGATGTACTCCTCGGGGACGGAACTGCGATATCTCTCCCACCACCCCTTCTGGGCGGCGTCGTGCCGTAGCGCGACCAGGATCCCCCGTAGGGGCTCCTCGACCTCGTACAACTCGATGAGCGCCTCGACGTCGGCCTCCTTGGCCAGCGTTCTGGCGGTCTCGATCCGGCTGACCTTGGCGGTCGACCACCTCAGGCGGCCGGACACCTCGTCACCGGTCAGGTCGAGCCCCTCGCGAAGCCTGCGCAACTCCAGGCCCAGCCGTCGCCGGCGGAGCGCTGGACTGCCACGCTGCGGCATCACGACCTCCTCACCATGACGGGCGGGCGTGTGTCGCGGCCTCGACAGGAACCCGACGAATGATAGTGCAAATTGCACCGACACTTGCAGTGTATGTGTGGAAGTTTATTGCTTTTTTCCTTACGGCAAGTCTTGCAGCCAAATCTATGCTGAGCGACTATCAGAACAGGAAGGGTCTCGAAAGATCGGGGAAACCACCGGCGATCGTCCGGGGGAAGCGCCTTCGGGATCTGTCCGAGCCGTGCGCGGGGCGGGACGGGCGCACGGCCGATCGGCCACGCCGTCCGCGAGAGGAACACGGGGTCGACGCGGGGAGGCCGTCAGGGGGACAGGGGAATCGGCCGGCGACGGCCCAGAGTCGCACGCGTCAAAAACAAACGCCTTCATCGGCGTAAAAAACACCGGGCCGGCGGCCACCGACCCGGTTGGCACAAGAACTCCGCGTCAAAGCCACGAAGGGAGTCTCCTATGTCCTTCCACCGTACCAACAGAACCCGTGGAATCAAGACCTTCATTCGCAATGTGATCTACGTGACCGACCGTGAGCTCTACATGGACCAGGATGAATGGGCCTACCGGCTCGGCTGGACCGTGACCCGCACCGGTTTCTGCGCCAGGTACTACCGCGAGCCCCGGTTCGACCTCCTGCGGGCCGAGCGGAGCGCCGCCCCCGCCCTGGCCCTGGCGCCCGTCCTCGACCCGGGGGCGGGCGACGTCGCGGCGTGAGCTCCGCGGCGCGTGCGCCGTCCCCTCGGGTCCCGGAAGCCCCGGAGTTCGCGCTCCGGGGCTTCCCCTCGTCCCGGCCCGCGGCCATGATGAGTTCATTCGTCGAACCCAGGAGTGCCGATGAGAACAGCGCACCGGACCTGCCCCCTCTGCGAGGCCGTCTGCGGTCTCCGGCTCACCCTCGACGACACCGGGCACGTCACCTCGGTCAAGGGCGACCCCGACGACCCGTTCTCGCGGGGGTTCATCTGCCCCAAGGGCGCGAGCCTGGGCCGCCTGGACGAGGATCCCGACCGGCTGCGCGTCCCGATGGTCCGGACGGGCGAGACGTGGCGGGAGGTCTCCTGGCAGGAGGCGTTCCGCGCGGTCGAGGAGGGCCTGTCCGCGGTGATCGGCGCCCACGGCCGCTCCGCGCTGGCCGTCTACGTCGGCAACCCCAACGCCCACTCCATGGCCGGCGCCCTGTACGGCGGGCCGCTGATCCGGGCCCTGGGCACCCGTAACGTCTTCTCCGCCAGCACCGTCGACCAGATGCCCAAGCACGTCTCCTGCGGCCTGATGTTCGGTGACCCGATGGCCATCGCCGTGCCCGACCTGGACCGCACCGACCACCTGCTGATGCTCGGCGCCAACCCGCTGGAGTCCAACGGCTCGCTCTGCACCGCCCCCGACTTCCCCGGCCGCCTCAAGGCGCTGCGCGCGCGGGGCGGCCGGCTCGTGGTCGTCGACCCCCGCCGCACCCGCACCGCCGCCCTGGCCGACGAGCACCTGTTCATCCGGCCGGGCACCGACGCGTACCTGCTGTTCGGCATCGTGCACACGCTGCTGGCCGAGGATCTCACCTCGGTGGAGGTCGAGGCCGACGGGCTGGAGGAGGTCCGGCGGCTGGCGAAGGACTTCGCCCCCGAGGCGGTGGCCCCGGTCTGTGGCGTGCCCGCCGACCGGATCGCCGGGCTGGCGCGCGAGCTGGCCGCCGCCCGGACGGCCGCCGTCTACGCCCGCATCGGCACCTGTACCGCCGAGTTCGGCACGGTCGCGCAGTGGCTGGTCGACGTCGTCAACATCCTGACCGGCAACCTCGACCGTCCCGGCGGGGTCATGTTCGCCAGGCCCGCCACCGAGAACGGCCGCCGGACCAGGCCGTACACCACGGGGCGCTGGCACAGCCGCGTCCGGAACCTGCCGGAGGCGAACGGCGAGCTGCCGGTGGCCACCCTCGCCGACGAGATCGAGACCCCCGGGGAGGGGCAGATCAGGGGGCTGGTCATGGTGGCCGGCAACCCGGTCCTGTCGGCGCCCGGCGGGCCCCGGCTGGACCGGGCCTTCCGCGACCTGGACTTCATGGTCTGCGTGGACCCGTACCTGAACGAGACCACGCGGCACGCGAACGTCATCCTGCCGCCGCCGCGGACGACGCAGTCCCCGCACTACGACCTGACGCTGCTGTCCTTCGCGGTCCGCAACTACGCGCGGTTCTCCCCGCCGGTCCTGCCGCTGGAGCCCGGACGGCCGTCGGAGGCGGAGATCCTGGCGCGGCTGGCGATGATCGCCTCGGGACAGGGCGCGGACGCGGACCCGGCCGCGCTGGACGAGCTGATCCTCGACCGGATGCTCGCCAGGGCGGTCGAGACGCCCGGCTCGCCGGTGGAGGGGATGGACCCGGCCGAGCTGCGCGCCTCGCTCGACGGCGGCAGCGGGGCGGAGAGGCGGCTGGACGCCATGCTCAGGCTCGGCCCGTACGGGCTCTCGCTCGCCGCGCTCCTGGACGCCCCGCACGGCATCGACCTGGGACCGCTGGAACCCCGGCTGGCGGAGATCCTGCGCACCGCCTCCGGGAGGGTGGAGCTGGCCCCGGCGCCGCTGGTGGAGGACGTCGGGCGGCTGCGCGACCGGCTGGACGTGCCGCCCGCGGAGATGGTGCTGATCGGCAGGCGCCACCTGCGGTCGAACAACAGCTGGCTGCACAACGTGGGACCGCTGGTCGGCGGGAGCAACCGGTGCACGCTGCAGATCAACCCCGACGACGTGAGAAGGCTCGGGCTGGACGGGCGGGCCGTGGTCCGGTCGGCCGCCGGAGAGCTGGTCGTGCCGCTGGAGCCGACCGACACGATCATGCCGGGGGTGGTGAGCCTGCCGCACGGCTGGGGGCACGCCGGAAGCGCTCAGCCGGTGGCCGCCGAACACGCGGGGGTGAACGCGAACACGCTCACCGACGATTCCGTGGTGGACGTTCCCTCCGGAAACGCGGTGTTCAACGGGGTTCCGGTGACACTCGGCCGCGTGTGATCCCATGATCGCTCGGAAAAGGGGGATCGGCGCGCATTAGGCTTGCGCGCGTGACCACCCCTCCAGCACAGGACCGCCTGCACGCTCAGCTCAGCTTCGCCATGGAGATCGACAAGCTCAGGCGCGTCGTCCGCCGCAACACCCTCATGGACGGGTCGCGGCGGGAGAACGACGCCGAGCATTCGTGGTACGTGGGCATGCTGGCGATGGTCCTGGCCGAGCACGCACCACCGGGCACCGATCTCGACAGGGTCGTCGCGATGCTGCTCGTCCACGACATCGTCGAGATCGACGCCGGTGACACGTTCATCTACGACAGCCAGGCCGTCGAGGCCCAGCTCGGCATAGAGCGCAAGGCCGCCGACCGGATCTTCGGGCTCCTCCCCGACGACCAGGCCGAGCGGCTGCGCGCGCTCTGGGACGAGTTCGAGGAGCGCAGGACGCCGGAGGCCCGGTTCGCCAAGGCCCTCGACCGCATCGCGCCCATCATGGCCAACCACCACAACGAGGGCGGCACCTGGTCGCTCTACAAGGTGACGGCCGAGCAGGTCCTGGAGAAAGTGAAGATCATCGAGGAGGGGTCGCCGACGCTGGGCGCCTACGCCACCGAGATCATCGCCCTCTCTGTCAGCCGGGGGCATTTGGCGCGTGCATAACGCCTTTCCCGGGTAGGTCCCTAAGGGCTAAGAAAGGGGCGATGGTGAAGGAAACCGTCAAAACAGGACGCAGACCTTTCAAGCGTCTGGTGCCCGGGGTGGAGCTGACCGACCGGATCGAGCGGTCGCCCAGGGCCGACAGGCCCATCCGCGTGCTCGCCAAGGCCGTGCGCCGGCGGATCGGCCCGGGACCGCTCCGGGACCTGCTGCACGGGGTGCCGATCGGCAAACCGCTCCATCCGCCGCTCGCCAACCTCGCCCTGGGGCTCTGGGCCGCCACGGCGGTGCTGGACGCGACCCGTGCCGACCCGCGGGCGTCGCGGCTGCTGGTCGCCGGCGGGCTCGCCACCGCGATACCCGCGGTGGCGGCGGGCGTGACCGACTGGTCGGCGCTGCACCGTGAGCAGCAACGGGTGGGGTTCGTGCACGCGATCGCCAACCTGACGGCCCTGGGGTTCTACACCGGGTCCCTGGCCTTCCGGCTGGCCGGCCGGGACCGGACCGGGCGGATGCTCTCGTTCGCCGGGCTGGGCGCCGCGAGCGTGGGCGGCTATCTCGGCGGTCACCTGGCCTACCGCCAGGCCGCCGGGGCCAACCACGCCGAGTCGGTGGCCCACCTGGTGCCGCTGGGCTGGCACGACCTGTGCGAGGTCACCGACCTGCCGGACGGGCGCCCGGTGACCCGGAGGCTCGGGTACATCGACCTGTTCGTGCTCCGCGTGGGCAGCGGCGTCACCGTCCTCGCCGACCACTGCGCCCACCTGGCCGGTCCGCTCCACCAGGGACGGCTGGTCTCGGAGGAGGGCACCGCGTGCGTGGTCTGCCCGTGGCACGGGAGCACCTTCCGGCTCTCCGACGGGGCCGTCGTGCACGGTCCGGCCACCGCTCCGCAGCCGTCCTTCGAGACCCGCATCCGCCGCGACGGCGTGCTCCAGGTCCGCCCGGCCCAGGTGTGAAGGTGTGAGCCGGGCGTGACGCGGGCGCTCCGGGAGACGCGGGCATGCCGGGGTCCGGCCTGACGGGGCTCGGTGCGACAGGGCTCGACGTGACGGCCTGACGGGGCTCGGCGTGACGGCGTGACGGGGCTCGGCGTGACGGCGTGACGGGGCTCGGCTGACGGGGCGCGACGTGACGCCGGTGACGGGGCGCGGGCCGGTGCGCCCGCAGCCGGGCGCGCAGGGCGGGCGACGGCCGGGCCGGGACGGGCGATGCCCCTCCCGGTCCGGACCGGGCCGCCGCGGAGCCTAGGCGGGCTTGCCGTCGGCGGGGTGTTCGACCAGGGCGAGAATACGGCTGGACATGAAACGGGCGGTGCGCACGGCCGTACCACTCCGGGTGACCTCGCTCACCTCCACCACGCCGCCGCGCGCGTTGGCGACCTCCACGCGGCGTCCCGCTCGCGTGGCGCTGACCTCGTAGGTTCGTGAACTGTCTCCTGCGTCGATGACAACCTCGACCTTGTCACCTTTCATACCTGATAAGTACCCAATGACGGACAGGTTCACCCGTACACCAGTTTGACTATCGCCACGACGCCGACGCAGACGATGAACCAGCGCAGCACCGGGGCGGGCAGCCTCCTGCCGATCTTCGCCCCCAGGAAACCGCCGATCGCCGCGCCCAGCGCCACCATCAGCACCGCGGTCCAGTCGACCTCCGCGATGAGGATGAACAGGACGGCGGCCGAGGTGTTGATCAGCAGCGAGAGCACGTTCTTGGTCCCGTTGATCCGCTGCAGGTCGTCGTCGAGGAAGCTGCCCAGCAGCCCGATCAGCAGCACGCCCTGGGCGGCGCCGAAGTAGCCGCCGTAGATGCCGCACGCGAACACGCCCGCCCAGAGCCAGGGCCCGCCGTGCGGGCGGGCGTGCTCCCGCCGGGCGCTCAGCCACTTGTTCAGCCTGGGCTGGACCACCACCAGCACGCACGCCAGGCCGATCAGCACCGGCACGACGATGTCGAACGTCTCCGCGGGAAGGTAGAGCAGCAGGACCCCGCCGATCACCGCGCTGACGATCGTGGGAAGACCCAGCCGGACCAGCCGCTGGCGCTGCCCCTTCAGCTCCGCCCGGTAGCCGAGCGCGCCGGTCAGCGACCCGGGGACCAGGCCGATGCTGTTGCAGACGTTGGCGACGATCGGCGGCATCCCCAGCGCGACCATCGTCGGGAACGTGATCAGCGATCCCGAGCCGACGACCGCGTTGATGCTCCCGGCCCCGATCCCGGCCACGAAGATCGCGACCGCCTCCCACGGTGTCATGCGCTTCCCCTCACGTGTACGGCTCGCGCCCGTCGAAAGGTGCACGGCACTCAACGGATGCTAGGAGGAGATCGACGACCGCCCGGCGGCGGGGTGGCCCTGACCGGGGTGCGGGGACCCGTACCGCGCGGGGACCCTCACCCGGCGGGCGGGGCCCCGGCCTCTCGCCCGGCGGGCGGGGCCCCGGCCTCTCGCGGACCCGCCGACGCACCGGATCCGGCGGGGGAGGGACGGGGAGAGCGGGGGGCCGCGTCGCCTCCGGATGCCGGGGAGGACGACCGCGACGAAAGGGTCCCGGGCTCGGGGTCCCCCTCGGCGATCTCCAGAAGCGCCCGGAGGTAGGCGTAGGTGAGGACCTCGGGGCCGGGCCCGCCCTCGCGGACGGCTTTCAGGAGCATCTCGGCCGCCTCGGCCTCCCCCACCGCCCGTTCCCTCCTGGCGTCGGCCTCGGCCCGTGCCGCGAGCACCGCGGCCTCGGCCTCGCCCTGGGCCCTGAGCACGGCGGCCTGCCGCGTGCCCTCGGCGTCCAGGACCGCGGCCTCCCTGCGCCCCTCGGCGGCCAGCACCGCCGCCCTCCTGTCCCGCTCGGCGCACGCGTGCCGCTCCATCGACTCCCGGACGGAGACCGGCGGGTCGATCGCCTTGATCTCGGCCCGGCCGATCCGCACCCCCCACGCCTCGGCGGCCCGTCCGAGCGTCGCGCACAGCTCGACGCCGATCTCCCCGCTGGAGGCCAGCGCTTCCTCCAGGTCCCTGGAGCCGATCGCGTCGCGGAGCGCGGTGACGGTGAGCTGCTCGACGGCGAGCAGGAAGTTGGCGATCTCGTAGGTGGCGGCGCGGGCGTCGGCGATCCGGAAGTACACGGCCACGTCGACCGAGACCACCAGGTGGTCACGGGTGACGACCGGCCGCGGCGGGAAGGAGACGGCCTGCTCGCGCAGGTCGACGACGTCCCTGATCCGGTCGATGAACGGCACCACCAGGCTCGGCCCCGGGCCGAGGGTGCGGTGGTAGCGCCCGAACCGCTCCACCACCCCCGCGGTGCCCTGCGGCACCACGTGGACCGTCCGGTACGCGGCGAACGCCGCCACGGCGAGGACGACGAGCGTGGCGACGAGCGATTCCATGACGCATCCCCGGCGGTCGATTCCCGTGGAACCCTGACCGAAGGATATTTGCTTTTCCCTTCACCGGCCTTTGAACGGCCGATAACGGTCTCAGAGCTGGTGCGCCCTCGCGTACCAGCGGCCGTCGCGCCCCCGATCCAGGCTGAGCGGGACGCTGAAGGTGCGCGACAGGTTCTCCGCGGTCATCACCTGCTCGATCGGCCCCTGGGCCACCACCGAGCCGTGCCGCAGCAGCAGCGCGTGGGTGAACCCTCCGGGGATCTCCTCCACGTGGTGGGTGACCAGCACCATGGTCGGCGCCTTGGGGTCGTGCGCGAACGTCGCCAGCCTGCGGACCAGGTCCTCGCGCCCGCCCAGGTCCAGGCCGGCGGCGGGCTCGTCCAGCAGCAGCAGCTCCGGGTCGGGCATGAGCGCGCGGGCGATCTGGACCCGCTTGCGCTCCCCCTCCGACAGCGTGTTGAACCGCCGCCGGATCAGGTGGGCGCAGCCGAGCTGGTCGATCAGCTCCACGGCCCGCGTGACGTCGTGGGAGTCGTACTCCTCCGTCCACCGGCCGAGGATGGCGTACGAGGCCGTGAGCACCAGGTCGATGACCTTCTCCTCCGGCGGGACCTTCTCCGCCAGCGCGGCGCTCGCCAGCCCGATGCGGGGCCGCAGCTCGAAGACGTCACTCTGGCCGAGCCGCTCGCCCAGGATCTCCACGATGCCCTCGGTGGGGAACAGCAGAGCCCCGACCACCTGCAGCAGCGTCGTCTTGCCCGCGCCGTTGGGACCGATGACGACCCACCGTTCGTCCTCGTGAACGGTCCAGTCGATCTCCCGCAGCAGGGCCGCCCCGTCTCTGCGGACGGTGACGTCCTGTAGCCGAAGCACCTGACCGCCCATCCCTGAAGCCTCCTCGTGAATCGCTGGAACAAAACCTATTGCAGGACAAGCGCATATCGTGGATCGGTGCACCCTGATTCACCGATCTCGGCCACCCTCGTCTGCTGGGGCAACGCCTGGCTCGCCGGACAGGTGGGCCTCGACGAGGCCGCCGACCGCGTGGAGCGGCAGGCAGGCCCCCAACTCGTCGCCGGCGACGCCGGCGACGTCCCTCTGCGCGGATTCCTCGCCGACCTGCGGATCGAGGGCATGAAGTCGCTGCGGCTGGCCCTGCCCGTCGCGGGTGACCCGCTCGGTCTCACCGGACCGCCCCCCTTCAACTCCGCGGCCATCGAGGCCGGGCAGGCGGCGATAGCCGTGCTTCCCGACAGATGCCTCGGCCTGGTCCCGGTAAAGGACCGCCGCGGGTCATCGTACGCCGGGGTTCGCTGGAGCGTGCTCCAGGCCCGTACGGTGGCCCCCGACCTGCCCTCGCTGTCCGAGGCCGAGCACGAGCTGACCCGTGCCATGCGGACGGCCACCGACGCCCTGCTCGGCGTCGAGGGGCCGGCCCAGGGCAGGCGGCGGGTGGAGATCGTGGACGAGGGCCTGGCCCCCGGCTACCCCGCCCGCGCCCACCGGGTCGCCGCGCTGGCCGCCCGGCTGGCCGCGGTGCTCCGGGTCGCCGACGACCGGGGGCTCACCTCCGGCCAGATCGCCGTACGCGGCCAGGCGCTGCGCGAGCTGGACCGGGCGGTACGGCGCGCCCGGGTGGTGGCCCACCACGCCATGACCGAGCTGGTCTGACCGGCACCCCTCGGGGACCGCGCCGGGGTCCCCGAGGACCCTCAGGGGGCCGTCGGGACCCCCGGGGGCCGTCAGGCCAGGCCGTTGCGCACCGCGTACAGGGCGGCCTGTGTCCGGTCCTGCACGCCCAGTTTCATCAGCACGTTGGAGACGTGGGTCTTCACCGTCTTCTCCGCCACCGCGAGCCTTCTCGCGATCTCCCGGTTGGAGTGGCCCGAGGCGATCAGCGCCAGCACCTCGCGCTCCCGGTCGGTCAGCGGTGCCACCGGCCCGTCCTGCCCGCCGCTCCGGGCCCCGTCCTGCCGCCCCGCCGGGAGCGGTCCGGCGCCGGACAGCATCGCCTCCGCGGCCTCGGCGGCCAGCAGCACCTGGCCGCCGTGCACCGCGCGGATGGCCTGCACCAGCGCGGCAGGTTCGACGTCCTTGTAGAGGAAGCCCGCCGCGCCCGCCCGCATCGCCGGGGCCACCCCCGCGGGGTCGCCGACCGAGGTCAGCACCAGCACCCTGGGCGACAGGCCGCGCTCCGCCAGCGAGAGCAGCGCGCCGAGCCCGTCCAGGACCGGCATCTTCAGGTCGAGCAGCAGCACGTCGGGGGCGAGCGACTCCACCAGCGCGACCGCCTCGGCGCCGTCGGCGGCCTCGCCGACCACCTCCAGGTCGTCCTGGAGGTCCAGGAAGGTACGGAGCCCCTGGCGGACGACCGGGTGGTCGTCGGCGATCAGGACGCGGATCACGCGGGCACCTCCATCCGGATCACCGTGCCCGCGCCCGGCTCCGACCGCACCAGCACGTTCCCGCCGACCGCCTCGGCCCGGTCGGCCATCGAGGCGATGCCCAGCCCCCGTCCCGCGGCGGTGGCCACGTCGAAGCCCGCCCCGTCGTCGCTCACCTCCAGCACCACCCGCCCGTCCTCGCGACCCAGCCGTACGGCGACGGTACGCGCCGCCGAGTGCCTGGAGGCGTTGTGCAGAGCCTCCTGGGCCACCCGCAGGACGGCCACCTCGATCGCCGGGTCGAGCGCCCCCGTCCCCCCGTCCGCCCCGGGAGCCCCGGGAGCACCGGGAGCACCGGGAGCCCCGGGAGCCTGCGGGCCGGCCTCCTCGTCCGTCTCCCCGTCCGGGGGCGAGGACGAGAACGAGAACGAGGCCGGGTGGAGCCGGTCGAGCAGCCGGACGTGCTTGCGGAGCGTCTCGGCCAGGCCGTGCCTGCCCAGCTCGGCCGGCCGGAGCTCCACGATCACCGCGCGCAGCTCGGCCAGCGCCTCCCCGGCCAGCCTCTCCACCCGGTCGAGCTCCCGCAGCGCCCGTACCGGGTCGCCGGGCACCAGCGAGGCCGCGGCCTGCGCGGTCAGGCGCAGCGAGAACAGCTTCTGGGTCACCGCGTCGTGCAGTTCCCTGGCCATCCGGGTGCGCTCCTCCACCAGGGCCAGCTCGCGGCTGCGCTCGTACAGGCGGGCGTTGGTGAGGGCGATCGCGGCGTGCGCGGCGAACATCGTGAGCAGGCGCTGGTCGGCCTCGGTGAACCCGCCGGGGTCGCGCTTGTTGGACAGGAAGATGATGCCGAGCACCTGGTCGCCGTCGAGGATGGGCACCCCGAGGAAGTCCTTGAGCACCGGGTGGGCGCGCGGCCAGTACTCGAACCGGGGGTCCCTGCGGATGTCGGGCAGCCGGACCGGCGCGCCCTCGCGCAGCATGGCGCCGAGCATGCCGTGCTGGCGGGGCATGGGCCCGATCGCCTCCCACTCCTCGTCGGAGATGCCCTCGGCGACGAACTCGGCGAACGCCCCGGCCTCGTCGGGCACGCCCAGCGCGGCGTAGCGGGCGTCCAGCAGCCGCTGCGCCGACCGCACGATGACCTGGAGCACCTCGCGCACCGACAGGTGCCTGGTCACCGCCAGGACGGCCGAGCTGACCGCGTGCAGCACGGCGCCCGGGTCCTCGCTCTCGGAGCTCACGGAACGACTCTAGGCCGCACCGGGCGTCCGGCGCGCGCGCCGTCGGTCCTAGGTCCGCCGCGAACCGCCTAGGACCATCGGCCCAGGCCGGACCGGGTCCGACGGCCGATGTGCGGGGGGTGCCCGGTTCCTACCGTCGGGAACATGACGAAGACCGCACTCATCACCGGTGCCTCCCGCGGCCTCGGCCTGGCCCTGGCCCGTTCCCTGGCCGCCGACGGCTGGCGGCTCATCCTCACCGCGCGCGGCGAGGACGCGCTGCGCTCCGCCACGGAAGGGCTGGGCGCCCTCGTCCTGGCCGGGGACGTCGCCGACCCCGTCCACCGGGACCGGCTGGCACGGGCCGCGGCGGACGCCGGCGGGCTGGACCTGCTGGTCAACAACGCCTCCGGGCTGGGCCCGGTACCGCTGCCGCCGCTGGCGGCCTACCCCGTCGGCGCACTCGGCGACCTGTTCGAGGTCAACGTGCTGGCCCCGCTGGCCCTGATCCAGGCGACGCTGCGCGGTCTGCGGGACCGGCGCGGCGCGATCGTGAACATCTCCTCCGACGCGGCGGTGGAGGCGTACGAGGGATGGGGCGGCTACGGAGCGACCAAGGCCGCCCTGGAGCGGCTCTCCCACGTGCTGGCCGTGGAGGAGCCGGACGTCACGGTCTGGTGGGTCGATCCGGGCGAGATGTCCACGGCCATGCTCGCCGACGCGCTCGGCCCGGCCGAGGCCGCGGCGGCGCCCGCCCCCGAGACCGTCGTGCCCACCCTGCTGCGGCTGGTCACCGAGCGCCCGGGGAGCGGGCGGGTGACGCACGCATGAGCGCGGGAACGAGCGCGCCCGTGACGGACGCCATGGCCGCCGACTTCGTGCTCCCCGGCGAGCTGGAGGCGCGCCAACCGCCGGAGGTCCGGGGACTGGCCCGCGACGGGGTGCGGCTGCTGGTCTCCGACCGCGGCACCGGCCGGGTCGGGCACCACGCGTTCACCGACCTGCCGGACCTGCTCGGCCCCGGTGACCTGCTGGTGGTCAACAACTCCGGCACGCTCCCGGCGGCGGTCCGGCTCGACCGGCTCGCGGTGCACTTCTCCACCGAACGCGAGGACGGCACCTGGCTGGTCGAGCTGCGCAGGTTCCCCGAGCACGGGCCCTACCGGGGCGGGACGGCCGGGGAGTGGCTGCCGCTGCCGGGCGGGGCGACGCTGCGGCTGCTGGAGGCGGAGACGCCCCGGCTGTGGCGGGCGAGCCTGGACCGCGAGGTCACCGGCTACCTGCGCCGCCACGGCGTGCCGATCCGCTACTCCTACGTGGACCGGGACTGGCCGCTGGAGGCGTACCAGACCGTGTTCGGGGTGCGGCCGGGCAGCGCGGAGATGCCCAGCGCGGGACGGCCGTTCACCACCGGCCTGGTGACCTCGCTGGTGTCACGCGGCGTCGGGATCGCGCCGATCACCCTGCACACCGGGGTGGCCTCGCCCGAGCGGGACGAGGCGCCCTACCCGGAGCGGTTCGAGGTGCCCGCCTCCACCGCCCGGCAGGTGGAGCTCACCCGCGCCGGTGGCGGCCGGGTGATCGCGGTCGGCACGACCGTGGTCAGGGCCTTGGAGACGGCCGTGACGCCGGACGGCCGGCTCGGCCCGGCGAGCGGCTGGACCTCGCACCTGGTGACCCCCGACACCGGGGTACGGGCGGTGGACGGCCTGCTCACCGGGCTGCACGAGCCGCGCTCCACCCACCTGCTGATGCTCTCGGCGTTCACCGGCCGCGACCTGCTCTCCCGCTCGTACGCGGCGGCGCTCGCGGAGGGCTACCTCTGGCACGAGTTCGGCGACGTCCACCTGATCGCGGCCGCCCGCTGAGTCGGCAACTCGGTCACAAGGGACTTCCAAGTCGGGTCCGGCAGGTTGGTCCCGGCACCCTGCGGGGATCACCGGATCCCGACGGGAGTGACGAGACGCGCCGGAACCTCACCCGTCACGCCGCCGTCGCCCCGGCCGGAGACACCTTGGTGGGAGGGCCCGGGGCGGTCCTAGAAGCGGCCCCAGTCGTCGGCGGCGGCGCGCCAGACGTCGATGTTGCGCGGGTCCACGGTCATCCTGCGCGGCCGGTGCGTCTCGTGCTCCTCGGGGGTGAGGACGCGGTGGCCGTCGCACAGCTCGTACCTGGGACCGTGCCTGGGGTCGAACAGGTAGAACGCGATCGAGGTGGAGGCGGAATGGTTGACCATGTCCGAGGCGATGGGGACGTTCTTGTACAGGGCACGCGCCCTGCCGCGCATCACGTGGTCGAAGCTCTTCATCATGAAGCACAGGTGCGCGACGTAGTACTCCTCGTTGCGCTGGAGGGCGAGGCTGTGGTGGTAGCGGTCCTCGGCCCTCAGGAAGACGGTGACGTCGCCGACGTGGTCGGAGGACTGGAAGCCGAGCACCCCGGTGTAGAAGGCCAGGCACTCGTCGTACTTGTCGGTGGCGATGAAGGGGTGCACCAGGTCGAGTGGGCGCAGCTCGACGAGCGGCGGCTCGGCGTACTCGTGGAACTCGGTGAACAGCTCCACGATCAGCCCGTTCGGGTCGCGCACGCCGAAGCCGCGCTCGCAGAGCCCCTTCATCCGGTCCTGTAGCGGGAGCACCTCCACCCCCGCCTCGACGACCCGCTCGCGCAGGTCGTCGAGGACCTCGCCGGACTCCACGCTGAAGCCGACCGCGACCGTCTGCGACACCTCCCTGCCGGGCTCGCTGAGCAGCTCCACGCAGTGGTGCTCGATGTCGGCGCGCAGGTAGGCGTGCTCGTCGTCGTGCTGTTCGAGCTGAAGCCCCACGTGGTACCGCAGGAACTCGATGGTCGCGGCCATGTCGGGCACCGCGATCCGGGCGTACTCCATCCCGTACGGCGCCCGGCGGCGGGTGGCGGTTGTCATGGTGCTACCTCTTCTTCCTTGTCGTTTCCATGTCTCTCGTCCGCGGGGTCCTCCGGAGCGCCGAGCCCCGGGGGAGGCGGGGCGCGGCCGGGTCAGAAGGGGAAGCTCACGATGGCCTGCCGCTCGATCACCGGGCGCCAGCGCAGCCGCACGAACTCCTCGTGCGAGGGGCTGTTCAGGTAGTCCAGGAGCTCCCGCTCGGAGTCGAACTCGACGACGAAGCCGTGCGTCATGCTCGTGTCGCGGGTGCTGACGTTGGGGCCGCAGGCCCAGCCGCGCATGGCCGGGTACCTGGCGGGGAACGTCTCCAGCTCCGCCAGGACGGCCTCGGCCGTACCCGGCGGCAGGTCCGGCCGGAAGCGGAAGAGCAGCACGTGTTTGATCATCAGAGGATGAAGCTCAGCCGTGCGCCCGCGTCCATGGTCTCCATCGCGGGGATCGCCCTGCGGAGCCGGAAGCGCAGCCCGTCGTCCTCCACGAGCAGGACGTGCTCGTAGCGGCCCACGTAGGTGTACGTGCCGCCGTCCCGGTAGCGGTGCACGATGAAGTTCGCCGCCACCCAGACCGTGCTCTCGCCCTGCTCCAGGATGAGCACGTTGGAGACCATCCGGTGCGTCCTGGAGTGCGGGTTCTCGGCGTGCGCCTTGCGGCTCTTGAGACGCTTGACCCTGGCCCGGATGAGGTCGTAGTCGTCGCACATGAACGAGCCGGCCGAGGAGCTGTCCCAGCCCTTCCAGTCGGTGGTGGCCACCTCCAGCCGCCCGCCCTCCTCGAAGAGGGTGAACCACTCGTCCAGGCGCCACTCGTCGAGCAGCTGGGCCTCCCGGTAGAGGAAGTCCTCCACCTCCGGCCGGGTGATGGTCCTGCCGCCCACGACGTCCTCCCTGTGTCCCGTGCTCACCGGCTCAGTCCCTGCCCACGACGGCGGCCCAGTGCCGCCAGAAGCTGCGCATCGCGCCCTCGTCGATGGAGCGGCCCTGGTTGCCCTGCCGCTCGTTGGCCATGCCGCGCGACATGTCGCTCCAGTCGAAGGCGGGGTCGGCCGAGTCCGCGGTCGCCTCGATCCCGCGCTGCACCGCCTCGTACGCCTCGATGTCGTCCGGGGTGGCCAGCCCGCCGGGGCCGACGAAGCTGACCATCGTCTTGATCCGCAGCTCCCGCACCTCGGCCGGCTCGCCCACCTCGACGAACTGCCAGGCCCGCACGTCGGTCCGGTCCGGGGCGACCGGTTCGAGCTGGCGGATGGTCAGCGCCTCCAGGTCGAACAGGAGCAGGTTGGGGAAGACGAAGAGGATCCGGCTGGCGTCGGCGATCTCGGCGGCGAGCTCGGAGCCCAGCCGGTCCACCATCTCCTCGCGCTTGGCGACCGTCCGCTCCCGCTCGGCCTCGCCGAACCTCGGCTCCCAGACCATCCCGATCCGCCCGTTGTGGCCGGTCAGGATCAGCAGGCCGTGGCCGCCGCCCAGGTCGTAGGCGTACTGGTCGTCGTCGGTGACGGCGAAGCCGGTCTCGCGCAGGTAGCCCACGAAGGTGTTGTGGGTGGGGGCGAAGTGGTAGCCGTCCATCGCGTTCTCGACGGCGAGCTTCCAGTTGCCCTTGACCGCGTACAGCTGCACGCCGGGCACGGTCTCCATGCCCGCCGGGCCGATCCGGGCGGTCAGCGACATGTAGTGGGCGGCCTTGCCGAGGTGGGTCAGCAGGTCGGGCACGTCGGGGTCGAAGGCGATGAACACGAAGCCCTCGTGGGTCGCGATCCTGGGCACCGAGCGGAGCCGCATCCGCTCGCGGAACCCGTCCACGTCGGCGTAGGCGTCGTCGCCGGGCAGCGCCGCCAGCTCGCCCGAGTTGCTGAACGCCCAGGCGTGGTAGAAGCACTGGAAGAACCTGGTGTTGCCCTCGCCGAAGCGGCACAGCACCGTGCCGCGGTGGGTGCAGGCGTTGAGGAAGACCTGGATCTCGCCGGAGGAGTCACGGCAGAAGATCAGCGGGCGCCCGCCGAGGGTCCTGGTCTTGAAGTCGCCGGGCTTGGGGATCTCCGTCTCGTGGCCGAGGTAGAGCCAGGTGTGCCCCCAGATGCGGGCCGTCTCCTCGCGGAAGACCTCCTGGGACCGGTAGGCGGACCGGTGCACCCGGAACGAGAGCGCCTCCCCGTCCTCCTCCACGAGGGAGGCGATCGGATGTCCCTGTGTCAGCTGCGTCATCGCGGCGCCTGGCCTTCCTGCGGATCTTGAACGAGAATTCGAGATGCCATCTCGCTATGTGATGCTGCTACCCCGTCTTCCCGGTGTCAAGTACGGGGCCGGAGGTCGAAATGTTCGGTTACTCGGTGTTAACGGCGACGCAACACCCATGGGGTTCTCTCGGCCGGTGACAGCGACATATCCCCCGTGGAGGGACAATGCTCCAGCCGAAGATCGGCCGCATCGATGGTTCGCACTACCTTCCCACCAGCTCAGACACTAGCCTCTGGGGTCTGCTGCCCAACCGGGGCCACCTGCCGGTGCTCCACGTCGCCTCGGGCGAGACCGTCACCATCGACACGCTGAGTCACGAGGGGATCCTGGAGGACCAGGGCCGTGACCCGGTCGCCTACCTCGCCGGGTTCGGCGTCGGCGCCGACCGGGTGCTCACCGACGCGCGCGAGCTCGCCGCCTCCGGGATCCCCCACGACTACGACAACGACGGCCCTCACGTGGTGACCGGGCCGATCTCGGTCGCCGGGGCCGAACCCGGCGACGTGCTCCGGGTGGACGTGCTCAGCCTGCTGATCCGGGCGCCGTACGGGTTCGTCAGCAGCAGGCACGGCTACGGCGCGTTGCCCGGGGAGTTCCCCGAGACCCCGGCCGACACCGGCCCGAGGCCGGACGGGACCCGGGAGTACAACAGCGTCTGCGTCTTCACCGAGGTCGTCGAGGAGGCCGGGCGCCTGCACGGCGTCATCCCGTTCGGCAAGGGGCGGTCGGCGCGTTTCCCGCTCGCGCCGTTCCTGGGCCTGATGGGCGTGGCCTCCGACACCGACGCCCCGGTCCACTCGGTGCCGCCCGGCCCGTTCGGCGGGAACCTCGACATCAACGAGCTCCAGGTCGGGTCGAGCCTCTACCTGCCGGTCCAGGTGCCCGGGGCCGGGTTCTACGCCGGTGACCCGCACTACGCGCAGGGGGACGGCGAGGTCGCGCTGACCGCGCTGGAGGCGCCGCTGCGCGCCACGCTGCGCCTGTCGGTGATCCCCGCGGCCCAGGCCCGCGCGCTCCTGGGCGCGCTGGACGAGCCCTTCGCCGAGACCGCCACCCACTGGCTCCCGGTCGGCCTGCACACCGACCTCAACGAGGCCATGCGCCGTGCCGTACGGGCCGCCGTGGGCTTCCTCGAACGCACCCAGGGGATGGAGCGGCCCAAGGCCCTGGCCTACCTCAGCGCGGCGGCCGACTTCGAGGTCAGCCAGGTCGTCGACCAGGTCAAGGGAGTGCACTGCATGATCAGGAAGGCCGACTTCGGGCTGTGACCGCTCCGGCGCGCGGCCTACCCCTCGGGCAGCCAGACCGCGTCCCGGAAGTCCGGGCGCGGCGGGCTGAACACGTCGACGTTGACGCACGGCCCCTCGATGGGCTCGACGTGGTGCTCGGCGCCCCGGGGGACCAGCAGCATCGACCCCGCCGACATGGCGTGCGGCACGCCGTCGACGTAGTAGTCGCACCGGCCCCGAAGGATCAGGACGAGCTGGTCGAAGTCGTCGTGCCGGTGCGGGTTGAGCGTCATGCCGACGGCCAGCTCGTGCCAGGCCAGCATGACCTCGTCGGTGGAGTACACCTTGCGGGAGACCCCCGGCCGGATCACGGTCGCGGGGATGTCGTCCCAGTTGACCGCGAGGCCGTACAGCAGCGGGCTGAAGGTGGTCATTGCGCTTCCTTCCATCGATGGATCACCTCGCGCAGGGCCGAGCCGAGGAGTTGCACGTCGGAGCCGACGACGAGGTAGCGGGCGGCGCCCAGGCCGCCGCCGGTGAGCAGTTCCTCGTCCGCGCGGGCGATCCAGCCGCCCGGCGCCACCCCGGCGGACAGGGCCGCGCCGACGATCTCCTCGACCTTCGCGCGCAGCGCCTCCGGACCGGGAAGCCCCATGCCGACGGCCAGGTCGGTGGTGCCGACGAAGGCCACGTCCAGGCCGCCCACCAGCTCCGGTACCGGGTCCAGGGTGACGGCGGTCTCGATCTGCCCGACGAGCAGCGGCGGGTCCTGCGCCTCGGCCGCCAGGTAGGCCGCCAGGTCCACCGCGCCGAAACCCGCGGCCGGGTGCGACAGGCTCACGCTCCGCCGCCCGTGGGGGGCGTAGCGGGTCGCGCCGGTCAGTGCGGCGACCTCGGCGACCGCGGTCAGCGTGGAGAGCTGCACCCCGGCCGCACCGGCCTCCAGCACCCTGTTGATCAGCGCCGGGTCCACGGCGGGCACCCGTACCAGGGCCGGAAGGCCCGTCGCGGCGGCGTGCCGGACGAGCGCGAGCGCGGTCGCCTCCGGCAGCGAGGAGTGCTCCAGGTCCACGACGACGAAGTCGAACCCGGCCTGCCGCGCGAGGTCCACGCAGTCGGCGCTCGGCAGCTTGAGGAACGTGCCGACCACCCGGTCCCCACCGGCCAGCGCGTCCCGCAGCCTCCGCCGCAGCGCGGCGACCCCCGCCGCCGGGACGGCCCGGGACGGCGGTTCCCGGGTCGCCGGCTCGAAGGACGGCGCGGCAGGTCCGCAGGGTACGGTCACCGGTCCCGGTCCAGGCCGCGCCAGGGCGTGGTCTCCACGCGCCGCCCGTGGTGCAGGACGAGCGCGGGCTCCAGCCGGGAGGCCGTGATCGAGTTGCCGGACGCGTCGGGCAGGGTCGTCTCGGGGGCGTCCTCCAGCACGGTGACGTGCGCGGGACCGCCCTCGACCAGGGTGCCGTAGCCCTCGGCGTCCAGGCCGAGCACCCGGGCGGGGGCGATGGTCATCCGCGGCACGATCTCGTCCATGGTCATGCCGAGCGCGCGCAGCTTGGCCGCGCTGGTGACCAGGTCGAAGACGGGCCCGCGCCAGTTGCGCGCGCTGGTGTCGGAGGTGAGCAGGTCCGGCAGGAACCCGTCGGCGATCGCCCTCCTGGCGACCTCGAAGCTGAGGTTGCTCCTGCCGTGGGCGCTGTCGAAGAGCACCCCGCGGGCCCGCGCCTCCCGCACCTCGGCGATGACCTTGTCCCCGTCGAGGATGCCGTGCGGCTTGCCGGTGTAGCAGTGGGCGACGACGTCCCCCGGGCGGAGCAGGCCGAGCACCTCGGGCAGCGGCTCCTCGGTCTCCCCGATGTGGACCATCAGCGGCAGCCCCGCGTCGGCCGCGAGCGCGAGGGAGGTCTTGAGCAGCGAGCGCCAGGCCGGGCCGACCACGTCCTCGGAGAGACGGATCTTGAAGCCGCGGACCACGCCGGGGTTCTCCGCCGCGACGGCCAGCGCGTCCTCGGGGACGAGCGTGGCCGGGTTGAGCAGCTCGCCGAAGCGGAAGTCGATGAGCCCGAGCACCGAGACGTTGAGGAAGTTGACCAGCCGCATCTCGGCGGCCTGGACCACGTACCGGTCGAAGGCGGCGAAGGTCGAGGCCCCGACCGTGCCGGCGTCGGCCGCGGCCACCACCCCCCGGCGCAGGTGGGCCTCGTCCGGCGGGGCGCCGACCTTCGAGACGTTCTCGAAGACGTGGGTGTGCCCCTCGACCAGGCCCGGCATCACCCACTTGCCGGTGCAGTCGACGACCTGCCCGGCCTGGGCGACCTGGCCGGCCAGCGAGGGTGCGATGCGCGCCACCCGGTCCCCGGTCACGGCCACGTCGGTGACCGAGTGGGTGCCCGCCACCGGATCGAAGACGGTACCGCCGGACAGGACCAGGTCGAATGCAGTCTCGGTCATATCTCGTTCTTTCGGTTCTTGAGGGCCGTGAGGCCCGGGAGGGCTGTGAGGGGTTCTGGGGGACGGCCGGGGCCGGTGCGGGCGGTGCCGGCGGTGCCGGCGGTGCGGGGACCCGGATGCGGCTGCGCGGGCCGGGCGGTGGCGGGCTTCAGCGGAACCGGGTGCGCAGCGGCAGCACCCCCGCGACGGACACCTCGACCTCGTCACCGGGGCGGAGGAAGACCTCGCGGTCCTGCCCGGTCCCGGCGGGGGTGCCGGTCAGCACCACGTCCCCGGGCTCCAGCGCGGCGAAGCGGGAGATGGTGGCCAGCAGCTCGGGCACCGCGAAGATCAGCGCCTCGGTGCTCGCGTCCTGCCGGACGGTCCCGTTCACGCTGGTCCGCACGGTGATGTTCGCGGGGTCGGCGACCGTGGACAGGTCCAGCACGGAGGCGCCGAGCGCGCCGAAGCCGGGGAAGCTCTTGGCCAGGGTGGGCGTGGCGGTGGCGACCATGACGTCGCGCGCGGTCATGTCGTTGGCCGCGGTGACCCCGGCCAGGTGCTCCCACACCCGCTCGGGCGCGGTCCGGCACATCCGCCGCCCCACCACGAAGGCCACCTCGCCCTCGTAGTCCACCTGGCTGGAACGGTCGCTCGGCAGCTCCACCTCCGCCCCGGGGGCCGACACCGCCGACGGCGATCGCAGGAACAGGATGGGATCGATCGGGATCGACCGGCCGGTGAGCCGGGCCTTGCAGCGGTAGTTGAGGCCGACCCCCCAGATCGCGCGGGCACCGCGCAGCGGGGGCAGCAGCCCGTCGAGGGAGACCCGGCCCAGCTCCCGCGCGGCCCGTGCCGGCGCGAAGCCCTCGCCCACGGCGAGCATGGCCGCGACGTCGCCGAACGGCAGGTCGAGCAGGACCGCGTCGTCGCCGTCCTCGGTGAGACGGGCCAGGCCGCCGGGGGTCGCCAGCAGGTTCACGCGCCGTCCCCCGGCACAGCGGCCCGCCGGCCGGAGGCCGTGACCGGGAGGGCCACCGGGAGGGCCGGAGCGTCTCCCCTACGTCGCATACCCATGTCTGCTCCTACTCCTGCGGTCACCCGGCCCGAAGGGACGACGGGATTCCAGGGGGGCGTTCTGTCGGGACACCGGCGTCCGGCCGATGGCGGGGTCTCCCGCCGCCGTACCAGGTCGGCCAGGCGTCACGAACGTACGAGGAAGGCTCACCGCGTGTCAAGATGCGGAATCACATCTCGCATTGCGTCATGCTACGGCCGTGTTTCGGTCCGATGCACGCCCGACCCTGTAGGGATGGCAGGGCGCGGACCAGGGAGAACGGCTCATGCCGGGTCGCCGACACCGGCACGGCACCGCCGGACGGCCGCGCCGGGGTGACCGGAACCACACCCGGGAAACGGTCCGGGCGCGTGGAAGGGGCGGGACGGAGCGGGGAACGGTCTCCTGCCGTTCAGGGCGGGCTCACGGCGCCCGGACGGGGCCGGGGCCGTTCAGGGTGGGCTCACGGCGCCCGGACGGGACCGGGGCCGCTCAGACCGGGAGCCGCGAAAAGCTCAGACCGGTGTCCCGTAGGGCTCAGGCCGGTCCCGTAGTGCTCAGGCCGGTCTCGTGCCGCCCAGGTCGCGGGAGAGGTCGCGCGCCACCCTCAGCAGCGCGGCGGCGGCCTGCGGCTCCCGGTCGCCCGCGAGGGAGGCCACCGTGCCGACGACCGCCATCGCGGCGACCACCTGGTCTCCCTCGAAGATCGGCGACGCGAGCACGTGCACCCCGTGGTCCACCGGCGAGTTGACCGCCACCCCGGTCCTGCGGACCTCCTTGAGGAGGTCGCGCAGCTCGGCCGAGGCCCGCAGCCGCCGGGCGAGCCCGGGGACCTCGCCGACGGGCAGGTAGGCGCTGAAGACCCTGCCCTGGGCCGAGCGCACGACGTCGAGCTGCGAGCCGGTGCGGACGCTCAGCCGGACGTCCCCCACGGTGTTGTCCACGCAGCCGACCACCACCGGGCACTCGCCGTTCCAGACGCTCAGCACGACCGTCTGGTTGATCTCGCGCATCAGCAGTTCGAGGTAGGGCTCGGCGGCGGCGGCGATCGGCAGCCCGGCCCTGGCCGCGGCCTCCAGCCCGAGGAGCTGGGGGCCGAGCGAGTAGGTGGCGCTGGACGCGTCGTAGCGCAGCAGGCCGGCCGCCCGCAACGCCCGCGCGTACCGGTGGGCGGTGGGCTTGCTGACCCCCAGCCGCGCGGTGATCTCGTTGAGGCTCAGCCGGGGGCGCTCGACGGTGAAGCCGCTCAGGATCAGCGCGGCACGCCGCACCGTCTGGATGGCGGGCACATCGTCGGGGACGCTGTCGGGGACGCTCTCGGGGACGACGCCCCCGGGGACGCCCTCGGCGGCGTCGTCCGGCCCGCCCGCGGGGACGGTCCCGGACGCACCGGCGGACGCCTGGGCGGGAACGCCTCCGGGCGCACCCGCCGAGGGGTCGGCGGGCACGCCGGCGGGCATCCTGTCGGCCACACCCGTGTCGCCGAAGCGTGCCTGCTCCGCCATGCCGACTCCTCCGCACCGACCGTCCGTTGGATCGGACTCTACAGACTGGAGAACTCAGGCCGCATCGGAGGAATGGCCGGGCGCGGTACCGAGGGCGGGATTCACCAGTGGCGCGAGGTTGTTGACCGCGGCCGCGGCCTCGCCGAACCCGACGGAGATCAGCCTGACCTTGCCGTCGTAGTCGCTGATGTCCCCGGCGGCGAACACCCGGGGCAGGTTCGTCCGCATCGATCGGTCGACCAGCACGTGCCTTTTGCGCAGCTCCAGCCCCCACTGCTGGACCGGCCCGAGATCGGCGATGAAGCCGAGCGCCGCCACGACCGTCTGGGCGGGCAGGGTGACACGACCGTCCCGGTCGTCCTGGCCGCTCGCCCCGACCCTGTCCACGACGACCTCGCCGACCAGGTGCTCACCACCGATCTTCGAGACCTCGTACGGCGTCAGCACCCGTACCGACGACGAGCGCAGCGTGGCCACGCTGCGCTCGTGCGCCCGGAAGACGGGCCTGCGGTGCACGAGCGTCACCGAGCGCGCCAGCGGCTCCAGGGCCAGGGCCCAGTCCACCGCCGAGTCGCCGCCGCCGACCACCACCACGTCGTGACCGGCCACGTCGTCGAGCCTGCGGACGAAGTAGCGCAGTCCCCGGCCCAGGTAGTCCTCGCCCACGGGCAGCTCGCGCGGGGTGAAGGTGCCGATGCCGCCGGTGAGCAGCATGGCCTTGGCCCGCACCACGGTGCCCGCGTCGGTGACGACCTCCACGGAGTCCTCGTGGTGCCGCAGGTCGAGGGCGCCCTCCCCGAGCAGCAGGACCGGGTTCGCCTGGGCGGCCTGGGCCACCAGCTCGTCCACCAGCCGCTGGCCCTTCACCGCCGGGAACCCGGCGACGTCGAAGATCTCCTTCTCCGGGTAGAGCGCCGAGATCTGGCCGCCGGGCTCGGGCAGCGAGTCGATCACGGCCACCGACATGCCGCGGAACCCCGCGTAGTAGGCGCCGTACAGGCCGGACGGGCCCGCGCCGACGATCACCAGGTCGACGTCGTACGCGGTCATGACCCGCCGCCGGGCGGCACCGCGGCGGGATGGTCGCTCCCGGTGCGGCCCACCTTCCTGGCGCCCCCGGGCGAGCCCAGGTCGGCGAAGAACTCGGCGTTGATCCCGGCGAACCTGGCCGCCTCCGCGGGGAGATCGTCCTCGTGGAAGATGGAGGTCACCGGGCAGACCGGCTCGCACCGGCCGCAGTCGACGCACTCGTCGGGCTGGATGTACATCATCCGGTCGCCCTCGTAGATGCAGTCGACCGGGCACTCCTCGACACACGACCTGTCCTGCACGTCCACACACGCGTCGGTCACGACGTAGACCATCAGTCCTCCCTCGTCGGCAGCGTGGGGGAACAGTAGGAGGCTGTCACGCGCATTGTCAATATACGAGATGGCGTCTTGCATAGAGTTAACATGGACCCATGACGAGCGACGCCCTGCGACACCTGCGGCAGGCCACCGACGCGGCGATCTCCGATCGGACGATCGTCGAGGCGATCCGGGTGATGTCCGCCGCTCCCAGTCCGCGGGGCCGCGAACGCGCGACCGCGACCCGGCTGGCGGCGTGGGCGCGGGACCGCTGGCCCCGGCTCCCCTGGAACCTGGAGGCGGTGGGCCCCGAGGGGACGAACCTCACCTCCACCGCCGGCGGCTCCGGGCCCGAACTGCTCGTCTACTCCCACCTGGACACCTCGCTCTCCGGCGACGCGGCGCACGACCGGTGGGCGACCGGCCTGGACGGGCCGGTCGCCCCGCTCACCCTCGACCCGGTCTCCGGCCTGCTGTCCGGCTTCGGCCTCGGTGTCGCCCGCGCTCCGGCCGCCGCGGCGCTGGTGGGGTACGCGGCCGCGGCGACGGCCCTGCGCCGCGAGGGCCTGCCGCACCGCCTCTGCCTGCTCCTGGCCTCGGCCGGTACGCACTCCTCCCCCTTCGCGACCGCACGTCCGGCCAGCCCGTCCCCCTCCGCGGCCTCCGGCGTCTCCGGCGTCTCCGGGGAGCCGTCGGGCATCGACGAGTACCTGCGGTCGCACCCGTTGCCCGCGGCCGCCGTCGTCGCCAAGTGCGGCCCGCCCGGCGTCCTGTACGAGGAACCCGGGGCGATCTTCCTCAGGGTCCGGCTGGACGGCGCCTACCGGCCGGTGCTGGCCAGGGACGCGGACGGCGGGCTCCTGGCCGGCCTGGGGGCCGTCGTCGCGATCCTGGAGTCCTGGCGCGCCGAGCACCTGGCGGCCAGGACCGCCCCGGGACGCCAGCTCGCCGCCGAGGCGGGCATCGGCGCGGTACGGGGCGGCCTGGCCGAGAAGCCCGACCTGTTGCCCGGCCTGGTGGAGCTCCACCTCTACCTGACCACCGTCCCGGGCGACGATCCCGGTGAGATCGCCCGGACCGTACTGGAGCGGCTGCGGGCCGGGATCCGCGGCGGGCCGCTGGAGCGCCACCGGGTGAGCGTGGACGCGCACATGGTCCACCCGGCCGGGAGCACCCCGCCGGGCGCCCCGGTGATCCGCCAGGCGATCGCCGCATGGGACGACGAGCACGGCGCCCCTCCGCCGCCGATCTCAGGCTGGAAGGGCTCCACGGACGGCGTGGTGCTGCGCGGTCACGGGATCCCGACCGCCAGGGTGGGCCCGGCCGCGGCCTCCGACCCGGCCGATCCCCGGCGGGACGTCTTCGATCCGCAGGAGCTGGCGCGCTTCGCCCGCCTGTACGCCGGGATCGCCCTCCGGCACGCCCTCGGCGTCCCCGGCACCCGATCCGGCAGGGGCACCTGAGCCGACGGAGCACCGGAGCCGACCGGAACATCCGAACCGGCTGGAGCGGCCGGAGCACCCGGGCCGGCCGGGGCATCGACATTGGGCGTTCTGGATGACAGGATGCTGTCTCGCAATGCAAAATATTTGCCCGGCGCCGGGCCCGCAGACCTGAATCGAAGGAACGACATGGGTGACGACAGCGCGCCTGGCCGGCAGGGCGCCGCGGGCGAGAACAGGATCCCGGCGATCCAGACCGTCCAGCGCGCCGCGATGATCCTCAGCGCGTTCACGGTGAGCCGGCCGCACCTGACCCTCAACCAGCTCACCGCCAGCCTGGGCACCAGCAAGGCCACCGCACATCGATACACCAAGGCCCTGCGGGAGAGCAACCTGCTGCGCTACGACGAGCGTGAGGCGCTGTACTCCCTGGGTCCCCAGATCCTCACCCTGTCGGCCGCCGCCCGCGTCGGCATGCCGGTGATCGGCATCGCCGGTCCGTACATGCAGCGGCTGGTCAGGGAGATCGACGAGACCGTGGTGCTGAGCGTCTGGGACGGCGACACCGCCGTGGTGGTCCGCGTCGACGACAACACCGACCGCACCATAAGGGTCAGCGTGCGGATGGGCTCGCGCCTGTCACGGACCGAGTCGGCCCAGGGCCGGGTCTTCTGCGCGTTCCTGCCCCCCGACGAGGTTCCCGGTCTGCAGGAGCAGCTGGACGCCTCCCCCGAGCTCCGCCAGGAGCTGGTGAAGATCCGCGAGGACGACATCTCGGCCAACACCCCCTCCGTCAACGGCGTGCGCAGCATCGCCTCGCCGGTCTTCCGGGGCCCGGTCCTGCTGGCCGCCATGGCGATCGTCGGCACCACCTCCTCGGTGCCCGCGGGCACCCACTCCCCGCTCGCCGAGGCCCTGAAGCGGACCGCGGCCGAGGTGACCGCCGAGCTGGGAAGGGAACGCACGCTTCCGGACCGGTGACCGTTCCGTGCAGAGCGGGCGTCCGCATGGTGAACCACATTCACGGCCCGATCCGGGGCCAAGTAGCGTAGGAACCGATGAACCAGCGCACGCTTCTTATCACGCTGACCGGCCCCGACCGTCCCGGCGTGACCTCACGTCTCTTCTCGGTCCTGGCCGGTTTCCCCGTCGCCGTCGCCGATGTCGAGCAGGTCGTCATCCGGGGCAGGCTCACCCTCGGCGTCCTCGTCTCCTACACGGGGGGCCCGTCGACCGGAACCGGTGGCACCCTGGGGGCCCTCTGGACCGCCGTCGAGCGGACCGCCGAGGACCTGGGACTGCACGTCGAGCTGTCCACCGGCTCCGACCCCAAGGAGAAGCGGCGCAGGGGACGGCTCACCGTCACCGTGCTCGGCTCCCCCCTCCAGCCGGCCGCCATGGCGGGCATCGCGGGGCGGATCGCCGCGGCCGGCGCCAACATCGACCGCATCGAGCGGCTGTCCAGCTACCCGGTGACCTGCATCGAGCTCTCCGTCTCCGGTGCCGACCCCGACACCCTGCGGGCCGAGCTGGCCGTCGAGGCGCACACCCAGCAGGTCGACGTGGCGGTTCAGCGCACCGGCCTGTACCGCAGGGCCAAGCGGCTGATCGTGATGGACGTCGACTCGACGCTCATCAAGGCCGAGGTGATCGAGCTGCTCGCGGCGCACGCCGGCTGCCTGGACGAGGTCGCCAGGGTCACCGAGGAGGCGATGCGCGGCGAGCTCGACTTCGCCGAGTCGCTGCGCCGCCGGGTCGCGCTGCTGGCGGGCCTGTCGGAGGAGGTCTTCGAGAAGGTACGCGGGGAGCTCGTGCTGACCCCCGGCGCCCGCACGCTGGTACGGACCCTCAAGCGGCTCGACTACCGGTTCGCGATCGTCAGCGGCGGGTTCACGCAGCTCACCGACGCCCTGGTGGACGATCTGGGGATCGACTACTCCGCGGCCAACACCCTGGAGGTGGTCGACGGCGTGCTCACCGGCCGGGTGGTCGGCGACATCGTGGACCGGCCGGGCAAGGCGCGGGCCCTGGAGCGGTTCGCCCGGGAGGCCGGCATCCCGATCAGCCAGACCGTGGCCATCGGCGACGGCGCCAACGACCTGGACATGATCGCCGCCGCCGGGCTGGGCATCGCCTTCAACGCCAAGCCGGTGGTGCGCCGCGCCGCCGACACCGCGGTCAACGTGCCCTACCTCGACTCGATCCTCTACCTGCTGGGCATCCCCCGGGCCGAGGTCGAGGACGCCGACGCCGAGGACGGCGTGATCAACACCGAGCGCTGACGGGCCCCTCGCGGGACGCGTGATCATCACCGGACGCCGGCCGTTCCCCGGCGTCCCCGGCCGGGTCTCCCCGGAAGGCCGTCGACGACCCCTGACCGCTTCCGGGTCCTCCTCAGCGGTCCTTGGGACTCCATCGGGTGACCACGCGGCCGGTGTCGAGCCCGGCCCACTCGTCGTCGGTCTCGACGACGGCGAACGCCCCGGGCGGGAAGCCGCCGTCACCGTCCCCCGGGGCCAGCATCCGGACCAGCTCCTGCACGCCCGGGTTGTGGCCGACCAGGAGCAGGGTGCGCGCCTCGGTCCCGCTCCGCCGGACCAGCGCCAGCAGCTCGTCGGCGTAGGCCTCGTAGACGGACGGTTCGAACGACACGTCCGCGTCCGGAAGGGCCAGTGCCACGGTCCGCCGGGTCCGCGCCGACGGCGAGCAGAGCACCAGGTCGGGCCGCAGGCCGAGATCGGCCAGGGCCGCGCCGATCCGGCGGGCGTCACGCTCGCCGCTCTCGGTCAGGGGGCGATCCCGGTCGGCGACACCGGGGGGCTGGGCCGCCTTGGCGTGACGCAGGACGACGAGCGTGCGCGCCGTCATCGGGACGCCCAGACGGCGAGACCCACGATCACCGCGAACACCGCGGCCATGGCCAGCAGAACGAGAAGGAGTGACTTACCCCCGGAGGGCTGCTCTTCCATAGCGGCAAGTTTCCCACCGCGACGGTCCGCACACGCGAAAGGGGTACGCGTGGCTCGCGTACCCCTTGCGATGGAGCGTCACCCGGTTCCCCAGGGAAGGTCACCGGTCGCGGACCGGCTCGGTTCCCCCGGGGAACGCGGCTCAGGTGGAGACCGGCTGCACCTTGCGGTCGGAGTCGTTCTCCTCGGTCGGGGAGATGCTCGCCGACCGGCGCTTGGAGACGATGACCGCGCCGACGACGATGGCGACCGCCAGCAGCGTGACGACGACACGCAGCACCGCGTTGTCGGCGTAGGTCACCACGGCCGGAGCGATCAGCAGTGCCACCAGGTTCATCACCTTCAGCAGCGGGTTGATCGCCGGACCGGCGGTGTCCTTGAACGGGTCGCCGACGGTGTCACCGATGATGGTGGCCTCGTGCGCCGGAGAGCCCTTGCCACCGTGGTGGCCGTCCTCGACCAGCTTCTTGGCGTTGTCCCAGGCACCACCGGAGTTGGCCAGGAACACCGCCATGAGCGTGCCGCACGCGATGGCACCGGCCAGGAACGCGCCGAGCGGGGCGTACCCCAGCGCGAAGCCGACGGCGATCGGGGTCAGCACGGCCAGCAGACCGGGCGTGGCCAGCTCCCGCAGCGAGTCGCGGGTGCAGATGTCCACGACCCTGCCGTAGTCGGGCAGCTCGGTACCGGCCATGATGCCCGGCTTGGTGCGGAACTGCTCGCGCACCTCGAAGACCACCCGGCCGGCCGCGCGGCCGACCGCCGTGATCGCCAGGCCCGAGAACATGAACACCACCGCGGCACCGATGATCAGACCGACGAGCACGTTCGGGTAGTCGATGCTCAGGCTGAACGTGCTGAACGAGCCCAGCGCCTCCTTGACCGTGGCGCTCGCCTGGGCCAGCTCGGTCTCCACCGCCGTGCGGAACGCGCCGAACAGCGCGGTCGCGGCGAGCACCGCGGTGGCGATCGCGATGCCCTTGGTGATGGCCTTGGTGGTGTTGCCGACCGCGTCCAGGGAGGTGAGGACGGCGGCGCCCTCGCCCTCGACGTCACCGGACATCTCGGCGATGCCCTGGGCGTTGTCGGAGACCGGCCCGAAGGTGTCCATGGACACGATCACACCGACCGTGGTCAGCAGCCCGGTGCCCGCGAGCGCCACCGCGAACAGGGCGATGGTGACGTTGCCGAAGCCGAGCAGGAAGG
This sequence comes from Streptosporangium sp. NPDC050148, assembly GCF_055586505.1. Lineage (NCBI taxonomy): Bacteria > Bacillati > Actinomycetota > Actinomycetes > Streptosporangiales > Streptosporangiaceae > Streptosporangium > Streptosporangium sp. NPDC050148. The sequence goes on from NZ_JBVJIA010000003.1 coordinate 158,246, forward strand.
CGCCGTACACGGCGGCTCCGATGATCAGCGCCGAGTAGACCGCGGACTCCAGGCCGACGCTGATGCCGGCCAGGATGACCGTGGCGGGGCCGGTCCGGGAGCTCTCGCCGATGTCCCGCACCGGGCGGCGGTTCGTCTCGGTGAAGTAGCCGGTGAGCACCTGGATGGCGCTCGCCAGCACCAGGCCGATGAGCACCGCCCCGATCGCGATCAGGCGCGGGTCGGAGGTGATCGCGGCGATCTGCGGGCTCACGCCGGTCAGGCCGGCGAAGGTGGCCGGCAGGTAGAGGTAGGCCGCGACCGCGACCAGGATCGCCGAGATGGCCGCCGAGATGAAGAAGCCACGGTTGATCGCGGCCATCGCGTTGCGGTCCCCGGCGCGCGGGGCGGTGACGAAGATGCCGATGATCGCGGTGATCACGCCGATCATCGGCACGATCAGCGGGAACACCAGGCCCTCGACGCCGAAGGCCACCCTGCCCAGGATCAGGCTCGCGACCAGCATGACCGCGTAGGACTCGAACAGGTCGGCGGCCATGCCCGCGCAGTCGCCCACGTTGTCGCCCACGTTGTCGGCGATGGTGGCGGCGTTGCGCGGGTCGTCCTCGGGGATGCCCTGTTCGACCTTGCCGACCAGGTCGGCGCCGACGTCGGCGGCCTTGGTGAAGATGCCACCGCCGACCCGCATGAACATGGCGAGCAGCGCGGCACCGAAGCCGAAGCCCTCCAGCACGGCCGGGGCGTACCCCCCGTAGGCGATCACCACCACGGCCGCGCCGAGAAGACCGAGACCGACGGTGATCATCCCGGCCACGCCGCCGGTGCGGAACGCGATCCGCATGGCGACCTTCTCACCCGATTCGCGGGCGGCGGCGGCGACGCGGACGTTACCGCGGACCGCCAGCCACATGCCGATGAATCCGGTCAGCGCGGAGAAAAGCGCGCCCACGACGAAGAAAGCCGATCTGCCGATTCTCACGCCGGTCGTCTCGGCCGGAAGGAGATACAGCAGGAAAGGGATCAAAATGACGAACAGAGCGAGCGTTCGGAACTGCCGCGTCAAATACGCGGAAGCCCCTTCCTGTACGGCTCGCGCGATGTTCTGCATGCGTTCGGTGCCCTGGCCGGCGGCCAGCACCTCCCGCACCAGGGCGCCGGCGACGGCGAGCGCGAGCAGGGCGACCGCGGCCACCACGATCACGATGGTGAAGTGGTGGCCGCTGAGGGATACCGCTGGTTCTTCGACAGCGGCGAGATGGAGCACAGACATCCGACTCTCCTTGGCAAGACGGGAACACGTCCTGCCCGGAGTGCGCTGCCATAGGCGTCACGACGAGCAAAGCGGCGCACATCCGGGGTGGTTGGCAGTGCCGCTTCCAGTTGCAGACCCCTACGGAAAACGGCTCGCGTACGGGCCGTTCCGAAGGATAAACCTTGGCCGGTTCCGGGAGTCTACGCAGCGTCGACGCGGATATGAAGCCTCTGTGCTCGGCCGATTGACGACAGGTACGGCATCCATCGCCGACCGGCCTGCTTATAACGCCATTTCCCCGTCACATCCGTCTCGTCCGTCTCCATGTCCCCCGGATTTCGGCCCGCACCTACAGGTGTTAAGACACGACCGGAAACGCGGGGACCGCAAACGAACGGCCGGGCGTGTCCTAGGACACGCCCGGCCGCCGAAGTCTTCTGTTTCAGACCGGAGACAGTCCGTTGGTCGCCGCGGGCCAGCTCATGCGGATGCGCATGCCCTTCGGGCTCGGGTAGACCTGGACGTCGTCGGCCAGTCCCGCGATGACCGCGATGCCGAAACCGGCCATCAGATCGTCGGGGAGCTGCCCGAACGGATCGTCGAACCCCAGGAGGGCCCGATCGTGCTCCAGCTCGTCGCTGGGGGCGGAGTCGGTGACGGTCACCTCGAAGCGCCCCAGGTCATCGCGTAGCTCGATACGGATCGGCTCTCCCGGACAGTGGAGACGGTGCGCCTCCACGGCCCGCGAGCATGCCTCACCGACAGCGAGCCGTACCTCGTCCAGCAGTGACTCCTGCACACCGGTGCGCCTGGCGATCGCCGTGGCGACCAGGCGCGCCGTCCGCACGTGCGCGGGGAGGGCACTGAACGTCAGCTCGACGGTAGCCACGACTACTTGTCTCGACCGTGAGCTTCCTTGGCCTCCTCCACCGAGGCGTAGATCCCGAAGACCTTGGTGAGCCCGGTGATCCGGAAAATCTTCAGGATGCGCTCCTGGGTGCAGACAAGCTCCAGTGAGCCATCGTGCGCCCTAACTCGCTTGAGCCCGCCGACCAGGACACCAAGGCCCGTGGAGTCAAGGAAGTCGACCTTCTCCATGTTGACGAGCAGGTGGAAGTTCCCCTTGTTGACCAGGTCGATCAGGAGCTCACGCAATCTGGGCGCGGTGTAGACATCGATCTCACCCTCGACCTCAACGATGGTGAGACGGTCCTCGGAATGGTGGTCCAACTTCAGATCCACAGATCCTCCAGCGCCTTGCCTGCGAAAGTACCGATTCGAGCGTGCCCCCCCGGGACCGAGGTGACCCCTGGGCGACAAGCCCCGACGCGCGGCATTCAACCATGCGTACGCTCAGTGTCTATACGAAATCACGATTCCCGGCGACTCTGCCCACAGATGTGAGACTGGAAACCAGTGACCCCGCCATCATCCTCGCCCCTCCGGGCGGGCGCCGCGCTCCGCCGCCTGCTCGACGTTCCCGCACGTCGCGAGCGTGTGACCCATGTGGAGCACGTTCCCGCACGTCAGGCCGGTGACACCAGGTGGCCGGACTGGGTCGACGAACGGCTTGTTACGCGCTGGGCGAACCACGGTATTTCCGGTCTGTGGCCCCATCAGGCCGAAGCGGCCGAGCTGCTCCACCGTGGCCAAAACGTGATCATCGCCACAGGCACGGCGTCCGGGAAATCGCTGTCCTACCTGGTCCCGGCGCTCTCCGCGACGCTGGAGGGCGGCACGGTGCTCTACCTGTCGCCCACCAAGGCGCTGGCGGCCGATCAGCTGCGCTCGCTGCGCGAGCTGGACCCGCCCGAGCTGCGCGCCGCCGTGTACGACGGCGACACCCCCTTCGAGGAGAGGGCCTGGATCCGCAGGCACGCCAACTACGTCCTGACCAACCCGGACATGCTCCACCGCGGCCTGCTGCCCCGTCACACCCAGTGGTCGGCCTTCTGGCGGCGGCTGCGGATGGTCGTCGTGGACGAGTGCCACGGCTACCGGGGCGTGTTCGGCTCCCACGTCGCCCAGATCCTGCGCCGCCTGCGCCGGATCTGCGCGCGCCACGGCTCCCACCCGACCTTCCTGCTCTCCTCGGCGACGGCCAGTGAGCCCGAGGTCTTCGCGATGCGCCTGACGGGCCTCCAGATGGCCACGGTGACCACGGACGCCTCACCCCGGGGTGCCACGACCTTCGCGCTGTGGGAGCCGCCCCTGACCGATCTGCGCGGCGAGGGCGGGGCCCCGATCCGGCGTCCCGCGACCGCCGAGAGCGCCGACCTGCTGGCCGACCTCGTCGCCTCCGAGGTGCGGACCCTGGCCTTCGTCCGCTCCCGCCGGGCCGCCGAGTCCGTGGCCCTCACCACCCGGGCCAGGCTCCAGGACCTCGTCGTCGGCGCGGGCGCGCCCGAGGACCTGCCCGGCAAGGTGGACGCCTACCGGGCCGGGTACCTGGCCGAGGACCGCAGGGCACTGGAGAGGGCGCTGCGCTCGGGCGAGCTGCTCGGCCTGGCGACGACCAACGCGCTGGAGCTCGGCGTCGACGTCTCCGGCCTGGACGCCGTCCTCATCGCGGGATGGCCGGGCACCCGCGCGTCGCTCTGGCAGCAGGCCGGCCGGGCGGGACGCGACGGGCAGGACGCGCTCGCGGTGCTGATCGCCAGGGACGACCCCCTGGACACCTACCTCGTCCACCACCCCGAGGCCCTGTTCGGCAGGCCGGTGGAGACGATCGTGCTCGACCCCGGCAACCCGTACGTGCTGGGTCCCCACCTGTGCGCCGCCGCGGCCGAGCTCCCGCTGAGCCACGACGACCTGGACGTCTTCGACCCGGCCGCCAAGGAGGTGCTCGCCGACCTGGTCGCCCGGGGACTGCTCAGGGAGCGCGCCACGGGCTGGTTCTGGACCAGCAGGGAACGCGCCACCGACCTCGCCGACATCCGGGGCGCGGGCGGCGCGCCGATCCAGGTCGTGGAGATGTCCACCGGGCGGCTGCTCGGCACCGTGGACGAGTCCTCGGCCCACACGGCCGTGCACACCGGCGCCGTCCACGTGCACCGGGGGGAGACGTTCCTGGTGGCCGAGCTCGACCTGGAGGCCGGGGTCGCCCTCGTCGAGGCCGGAGCACCGGACTACACCACCTTCGCCAGGGACGTCACCGACATCTCGATCATCGAGTCCCTCGCCTCGCACGCCCTGGGCCCCGGTGAGCTGCACTTCGGTTCGGTGGAGGTCACCAACCAGGTCGTGGGCTACATCAAGCGCCGGGCCCAGAGCGGTGAGCTCATGGGCGAGGAGCCCCTAGAACTGCCCCCGCGCACGCTGCGGACCCGTGCCGTCTGGTGGACGCTGCCCACCTCGGCCGTCGCCGCGCTGGCCGGGGAGGGGCTCGACCTCGGCGGAGCGGCGCACGCGGCCGAACACGCGGCCATCGGCCTGCTGCCGCTTTTCGCCACCTGCGACCGCTGGGACATCGGTGGCGTCTCCACCGAGCTCCACGCCGACACCGGGCTGCTCACCGTCTTCGTCTACGACGGCCACGAGGGCGGGGCCGGCTTCGCCGAACGCGGGTACGCCCGCGCCCGCGACTGGCTCACCGCCACCCGCGAGGCCATCGCCTCCTGCGAGTGCGAACGCGGCTGCCCGTCCTGCATCCAGTCCCCCAAGTGCGGTAACGGCAACGAGCCGCTGGACAAGGCCGGAGCCCTCCGGCTTCTGGCGGTCCTGCTCTCCCACGACGCGCCGGACCGGGACGTGCCACGGACGGAACCGTCCGCGAACGTGACATCCGGGTCATGACGACGGTCCTGGAGCCTGACGGCGTCGACACATCGTGATGCGATCCATCGTCACGCGGCCACCTCGTCACGCGCCCACCTTCGTCGCACGGCCGCCTCCTCACGCCTCCATCATCGTCACGCGACCGCCTCGGCATCATCGTCACCCGTCCCTCTCGGCATCATCGTCACGCGCCCGCCTCGGCGGCCTGCCGGTCACGGACATGCCGGTCGTCGTTCATCTCGCCATTCGTCACGAGAACACTCGTCAATCGTCGCGGACACGCTCTTGCTCAGGGGGTACGTCCTCAGCGGGGGTACGTCCGTCATTCGGCGCGGGCACGTTGTCATTCGGCGCGGGCACGTCCGTCGTTCATCGCGGACACGACGTCACTCGGCGCGGGTACATCTGTCATTCGTCGCGGACACGTCGGCCGTCGGCCCAGAAATCGATCGCTTCCGGTTTCGGGCGTTCCCAGAATTCGCTCTCCTCCATGAAGCGGGGCGCCGGAAGAAGACAGCCGCCCCACCCGCATCCGTCCGTCCTCGACAATGCGCTCTCGTTCTCACCGGTTCACTCTCATCCGTCTCACCGGTTCACTCTCATCCGTTCGCTCTCGTCAGTCTGCTCTCATCGGCTCCCTCTCACCGGCCGGTTCCTCATCGCCCGCCATTACCGGCTCATCCGCATCGGTTCGCGCTCTTCCGTCCGCCCCCGTCGATTCGCCTTCGTCGGTCCGCCGCCACCCGTCGGGATCGGTCACATGAACGGGCCCGGCACGTGCCCTGGCGGCCATCACCACTCTTCCTTTCAACGGCAGCGCGACCTTCATCGCCACCTCGATCTCGACGACGCCGTCATCACCGACGGAACAGCGGGTCACGGCGCTTCCGTTCTTCGCGGCGATGGACGCGGCTTCCGCACAACCCCGCTCGGAGCCCACGAACGCCAGCCGGGCAGCGGCGAGCGCGCTCAGATCGGCGGCACTCTGAGCCCGATGGCGCGCGACACGAGCCGTACCGGCGAACGCGACCGCCATCGCGACGGCGAAGACCAACGCCATGAGCGCGACCGTCCAGATCGTCGCCGACCCCCGGTCGCGGCCCTTCCCCATCACATCCATCCCGGCCACGTTCACCCTCCTCGCCCTGCCCCGTCCCCGCCCCCGGCCTTCGTCGTGCCTCGTGCACACCCGTCTCCGTTCTCCGCCGCTTCGCCCCTTCACCGAGGGCCGCCTCGCTTCCACTCCCACGATCGGCAGGTGACTCACTTCGCTCTTTCCCTCGCGATGGTCCGCCGGGCTTACGGCTCCAGCCCCGGCTCGGTGGCCGAGACGGCGGCCGCGCGAACGGTGACGCCTGGGAGAAAGGCTCCCCAGTCGGGTCTGACCTCGACGGCGACCTCCACGCGGGCCGTGCCCGAACCGCGGGCCACCGTCACGCGCGCATCGGCCGGGACGGCCGCCAGGACATCGCCACGGACCTTCTCCACCGATTCACCGCGTGAGACGGCCCGAGCTCCGGCCCGAGCCGCGTCCACGCACTCCAACTGCGCCCCGACCGCCGCCACGGCCCACAGACCGGCTCCCAGCACGACCATGAAGGCGGGAAGCACCGCGGCCGTCTCCGCGGTCACCGACCCTCTGGCCCCTGTGAACCGCCGAGAACCTCGGGAACGCCGGGAGCGACAGGGGGCCGGCGCCGCGGGGAGCCTCATCCGGCGGTGCTCAGCGCTCGGTTGATCAGAGCCGTGACCATCTGCTGGACGTCGGAGCTTGTCACCACCTTGAAGAGAAGCGCGGCGAACGCACAGGCGGCGATCGTTCCGACCGCGTACTCCGCGGTGGACATGCCTCGGTCACGATGAGGACCGGACACCAGCAGTTCCCAGCGCGCGCGCAACCATCGTGGCCGGCCACCCCGTACGCGACCGGCGCTCATTCCAACCATTGCTCCTCCTGAAGCTCTCACCCGGGCCCAGCGCCCGGCGTCAGCCCAGGGTCGTCCATGCGCCCGTCCCCCGGATGACCCGAACGACGTTCTGTGGATAAGCGTGAAGCTGTGGATATGTTTCGCGTCGCCCACGACTTCACCTTCACGACGGAGGACCGCCGGCCTCCGTTCACGCATTCGTGTTCGCGGGTCTTCGGCGCGCTCATGAAATCTCACCGCGCTCACGCCCTTTTCCGCGCGGTGGCTCCTCACATGACGGCCCGACGGTCCGATCCCCTGCGCCCGGGATCCTCGGCGAACCGGCACCTCGTCATTGCGGCGCTTCAGCAACCCCAGGGCCCGGCATTCCGACGGCTCGGCATTCCGGTTGCCCGACGGTCCCGCCCGGCGAAAGACCATGGTCATCGCACTTACCGGTACGGGTCAGCGGCGAAGGAGCCGATCCGTACCGGTAGAAGTGCGGAGGACAGGAGAGAAGTGCACACGACGGGCATGTGACACGGACGCCGAAGGACTCCGCCTCCGGTAGGAGATGTGGAAATCTCAGGAAGTCTGTCCACAGGCATCAATGTTTTTCTGTGGACAACCCTGGGCCGACGGGGAAAATCCTGTGGATAACTCAGGGGAGCAGAACCTCACCCGCCAGTCCGGCCACGACGGGAATGATCCCCAGAAAGACGAACGCCGGCAGGAAGCACAGCCCGAGCGGGGCCACGACCTGGACCCCGACCCGCTGGGCCGCAGCCGCCGATACGGCACGGGCGGCCTGGCGAGAGTCGTCGGACAGCCTGGTGAGGACCTCCGCCACCGGGGCACCGCCCAGCGCGGCCCGGCTCATGACCCGTGCCAGGGGGGCGAGTGAACGTTCGGAGGCCAGCGCCTCCCATGCGCTCTCCGGGGCCGCTCCCAGCCTCAGTTGACCGCTCACCCAGGCCAGCCTGTCACCCAGCGGCCCGCCTACCGCCTCCACCGTGACGTCGAGGGCTCCGGTGATCGGCTGGCCCGCGCGCAGGGAGGCGACCAGGAGATCGGCCGCCAGTGGCAGATCCGCCGTCACCCGCTCGCGTTCCCTGCGCAGTTCCGAGGGCTCCCGTCTCCGCAGGACCGTCAGCGCGACACCCGAACCGGCCAGGCCCGCGCAGATACCCGGGAGCCCTCCTACGACCAGGAACATCGCCACCCCCACCCCAAGGGCGACGACGATTTCTCCTCGGTCCGGTCGCCGTCCCGGGGCACCGTCGGCCCTCGTCGCCATCGGCGAGAACGTCTTCTCGGCGGGCGAGGACATCACCCGGGCAGAGGACGTCAGCCGGGCAGCGGCGATCACGCCCATGGTCGGCGGGAAGGCCGGGGAGAGTGGCGAGGCCGGGGGAACCCGACCGCGGCCCGCCCCCGTCAGCGGACCCGTCGTCGGCGAACCCGCCGGTAGTGGTCGTGACCGGACGCGACGAAGCCGGTCGGCCGGTTCCCGACGGGCCGTCCACAGCCGCCCGGCCAGACCGGCGAGCACCACGGCCAGTAAAGCGATCACTGTTCTCCTCCTCGTACGTCCGATCTCGTGAGCGTCAGGCCCGCTGGGCGCGGGCGACCAGGCGGCGGGTCCACCACAGGCCGCCCAGGTCGAGACCGAGACCGACGACCAGGCATCCCACACCCAGCGGACCACCGAACAGGAAGTGCAACGGCCGCATACCGAGGCCGGTCGCCATCAGCAGACCGAGGAGAGGCAGCCCCGCCAGCAGGCGGGCCGTGGCGCGAGGACCCGCGAGCTGGGCGGCGACGTCACGACGGTGAGCCTCGGCCTCCCGGAGGGAACCGGCGACACGATCGACGAGAGCGGCGAGAACCGCCCCCGTGGTGACGCTCACCCGCCAGCAGGCGGCCAGCCCGCGAAAGGCCTCACCGCCCTGCTCCGGCCGCACGGCGAGCAGCGCGGCCGGAACGTCACCACCGTCTCTCGCGGCCGCGACCACCGGGCGCAGGACCAGAGGGTCGGGAAAGTCCACGGCCTGCACAGCCCGTACCAGCGCCTCACCGGCCGTTCTTCCCGCGGACAACTCGGCGGCCAACGCCTGGCACAGTTCGATCGACGCGATCCGCCAGGCGGCCTCGCGTCCGGCGGGCCGCGAGCGGGCGTTGAGCCTGTCACGCAGGGAGACAGATCCGGTCGCACGGCCATGCCGCATCCGGTGCAGCCGGGCGGTACACGGGTCGAGGCCCGTCCACAGCCATGCCGACAGGGCTGCGAGGGCAAGGGCGGCGCCCGTCATGATGCCGGCCATAACGGGAGATCCGCCGCGCGCGGCCCGTGGGGTGACGACGGGGAGGAAGGGTACGGCCTGCGCCGGGAGATTCGGGGAGCGGGGATGTCCGGTGCCCAGGCGGGAAACGCGGCTTTCGGGGAGACCGCAGAAGCCGGGGAAGCCGCAGGAGTGGCGAGAGAAGCGGAGGGCCGGACGGCCAGAGCCGGAATGCCCGGCGCTCGGGCCACGAGGGCGGGAAGGCCTGGCCCGGGGTTCACCTGCCCGTCCGGGGTGAAGGTGAGGGCCGGTTCCGCCTCGACCAGTCCTGAGGGGCGGCGGACCATCATGCAGACCTCGGCGACCCGGCGACGACCGTCGGCGTGGTCACGGGCGAGATGGATGACGACGTCCAGAGCGGCGGCGATCTGGCTGTGGACCGCCTCCCGGCTGAGCCCCGCCGCACACGCCAGCGCCTCCAGCCGGGGTGGCACGTCGGTCGCGGTGTTGGCGTGCAGGGTGCCGCATCCCCCTTCATGGCCGGTGTTGAGGGCGGCCAGGAGATCGACCACCTCGGCCCCCCTCACCTCCCCCACGACGAGCCGGTCGGGGCGCATCCTCAGTGCCTGACGAACGAGGTCGCGCAGCCCGACCCCACCGGCGCCCTCGAGGTTGGGCGGACGCGCCTCCAGCCGGACCACGTGGGGATGGAGCGGCCTCAGCTCGGCGGAGTCCTCGACCAGGAGCAACCTCTCGCCGGGATCCGCCAGGGACAGCAGGGCCGAGAGCATGGTCGTCTTTCCCGTACCCGTGCCCCCTGTGACCAGGAAGGCGAGCCTCGACTCGATCACCGCGGTGAGAACGGCGACGCTGTCGGCGCGGATGGCTCCCGCCTCGACCAGGTCCGCGAGGGTGAAGGTCCGCCGGGGCGGGAGGCGCAACGAGAGGCAGGTGCCGTTGGCGGCCACCGGTGGAAGGACCGCGTGGAGCCGGACGCCTCCGGCGAGCCGCGCGTCGACATAGGGACACGCGTCGTCGAGGCGCCTGCCCGCGGCCGACGCGAGACGCTGCGCCAGCCTGCGGAGGGCGTCCTCACCGGAGAAGACGACCGAGGTCGGGCGCAGCCCGCGGCCGTCGTCGACCCACACCTCTCGCGGACCGTTGACCAGGACGTCGGTCACGTCGGCCTCGGCCAGCAGCGGCTCCAGCGGGCCGGCCCCGATGAGGTCGGCACACAGGACCCGTGCCACCGCCAGGATCTCCGCGTCACCGAGCACCGCCCGTTCGGCCCGTAGCGCGACCGCGACATGCGCGGCACTGGGCTCGACCCCCGTCCGGGCCAGCCGTACGCGAACGGCCTCCACCAGTTCCGGCGAGACCTTCGCCGGAGACGCGGCGCGCATCACGCGCCCGCCTCGAGCAGCTCGTGCAGGAACGCCGAGCAGAACCGCCCCAGGGGGCTGCGCCGGCCCAGCGGCGGAACGTCCCCGCGGTCGAGCGCGGCGGCGAGACCGGGCTGGTCGGGGACGTTCCCGCTGTGGGGAAGGCCGAGCGAACCCGTCACCACGTCGTCCTTCAGCACCCCGCCGCGCACCACGGCCCGCACGTCACCGGTGTGGGCGCGCAGCCCGGTGAGCACCTGGGCCGCGGCGAGCACGCCCCGCACGTCGGCCGGGACGACCAGGAGGGTGGTGGTGGCCCGGCCGAGCGCCTCCGCCGCGGCCTGGTCGAGGTGGCGCGGCAGGTCGACGACCACCAGGTCGAACCCCCTGCGTCCCGCCTCCAGGACGGAGCGCATCGCCTCGGCCGGGATCGGCTCGACCTCGCCCCGGTGGAAGGAGAGCAGCGTCAGTCCGGCGAAGGTCGGCAGCGCCGCCTGGAGCGCGGTGCAGCTGACCCTGCCTTCGCGGGCGACCAGGTCGGACCAGCGCGCACCGTCCGCCTCCTCCTGACCGAGCAGGAGATCAAGGCCGCCGCCGAGCGGGTCGGCGTCGACGAGAAGGGTGCGGAGGCGCCGGCGGGACGCGGCCAGCGCCAGCGACCCCGCCAGCACGCTGGCCCCCGCCCCACCGCTCCCGCCCACGACGCACACCACGGCCGCCGGGCCCGCGGGAGGCTCCGCGACATCGGCGAACTCGTCGACCAGCCGCCGCTCGGCGGCGGGCAGTTCCAGCACGGCCTGCGCGCCGACCGCGACGCATTTGCGCCACGTGTCGGGGTCGTCGCGCTCCTGGGTGACCAGGAAGACGCGATGCCGGGGCGGCGGGCCGGTCGCGGCCAGGGCGTCGGCCAGGTCACCGCCGACGACGACCAGGGGTGCGCGGTTCCAGTGGGGCCGGGCGTGCGCGGGCGCGTGGGCGACGTCGAGCTCGGCTCCGGCCGCGGCGGCGATCCGGAGCAGGTCGTCGAGCAGTTCGTGGTCTTCGGTGATGACCAACGGGCGATCCACGGGTGCCTCCCTGGGGTTCGGGAGGCCCACTTTCGGTGACGCCCCCTCGTCCCCGTGGCACCGAACGCCGCACTGTGGAAAACCGGGCCGGAGGCGCCCCTCTGTGGAAAACCGTCGGCGTGAAGGCGGGCACAGGGCCGGGCGAGCGGTGAAGGGGGGAGGGTGTACGTCCGGCACGACGACCACCGGGCGGGGACGTGCCCGTGGGGAGCCGTCTCAGGGCACGGGAACCGGCACGACGCGCTGGAAAAAGGCGACCCCCGCCGGGGGGGGAGAGCGGGGGTCGCCGACCGGTCCGGCTCTGGGGGGGTAGAGCCGGTCCCGTTTCAGAAGAAAGCTTTCATCGACCGTCCGGAGCGCGCGGGATTGCATGCCTTCATGCGCGGTTACTCCGGTCTGGGGAGATACCTCCTTATGCTGCCCGATCAACGCGCATTTCGTCGAGGAGAAATCGGCGATTCTTACTAGTTTTTTTAATGTAACGATCCAGGCTCGGTTTTCCTCTCACCATGGACACGCCCGCCGTCGCCGGACGGGGAGGCGGTGACGTTCGGTGATCGTCACGGTGGGGAGAGCGCTCCGCCACGGACCCCGGGCGACCCCGGTGATCTTCGCGAACCCGCGCCGGACGTCCCGGGACGGCCCGGCGGGAAGGGCCCGCCCCGACATTCCCCGATCCGTAAAGGTCTTGCTTTCAGGGGTTCCCATCAGCGCGGATCGGACGTACAAAGGTTGCACGGACCATGTGTCCGGGCACGGTCTCCGGGTACCCACGCGCCGCCAGCCGCGGGAGGCGCGTTGAAACGGGCTTGTCCCGTTTCAACGAATATGAGGTGCACGCTTGGTAACCCGTGCGAACGTGTCGACGACGGCGCCCCCATCGGGGGCGCCGTCGGTTCGTGCGAGAACCCGCTTGACGGTCGTCCGTAATCCGTGACGACAGGTCATCGGTCGCTCACTCCGAGGAACCGACGTCCCGACGGTGTCCCCCGAAGGGCCGGCCGTCGTGGGTCAGCCGCGCTGCATCGCCTCACAGATCGCCGTGGCCTCGCGGACGCCCAGCGTGACCGCGGACGCGCAGTGACGCACCCACGCGGCGACCCCCTCCGGGGTACCGCTCAGGTACGACCGCAGCCCCTCCGCGTAGGACGGGCCGAGTTCGAGATGACCCACCTCGATCGCCACCAGCGATTTCGGGTCCAGGCCGAACTCCACCAGCGTCAGCCGCTCCGCCGCCCGCGCGACCACCCCGTCCGCCGACCCGAAGGGGCGCAGCACGGCGAGTTCCGCGTGGACGACGGCGGCGAGCACCAGCGCGGGCGCCTTGGAGGAGTCCGTGATCAGCCGCACCAGTCCGTCCACCCGCGCCACCGTCTCCTGCGGACCCGGCGCGGCTCCCAGGCCGAGTACGTCGGGCGCCTGCGCGACGGCCCGGGGACGGCCCAGGTCCTCGGCCAGGCCGACGGCGGCGAGCGCGTGCAGCCTGGCCAGCACCTGCCGGGGTACGGTGCGCCAGGTCGTGCCGAGCCTTCCCAGCTCGGCCGAGACGCGCAGCGCTCCCTGGACGACGGGGTCGGTGGCCTCGGGGATGGCCTCCAGGGGGACGTCCACCCCCTCCAGGGCGGCGGACGCGCGGGCACCGCGCAGGGCGGACCGGGCCGACACCTCCGCGCTCTTGCGCCGCAGGACGCGGTGCCCGTACAGCCGGTCGACGGCCACGCGCGCCTCGGCGACCGCCTCGGACACGCCGGGCATTCCTGCGATGACAGCCAATGGGTCGCTCACGCTGCCCGACCCTACCGGGGCCGTCGTGGCGGGCCCCGGCCAGGCCGCGGGCCCGGCCCGTCCGGACGAGACCGTGGAGAGAATGTCCCGACGAGACCGCGGAGAAGAACCACGGGGAGGACGCACGAACGGGACCGTGGAGAAAGCCCGCGAGAAAGCCGCACGAACGGTGGAGAGAACCCACGGGGAAACCGCACGGAGGGGACCGTCGGACGAACCCTGCGGAAATGAGGACGAACCTCCGGAAATGGCCGGCGCACGCCCCCGGGGAACGCGACCCGAGCGGGAGCCACCCGCCGAGACGGAGGATCGCGGACCGGACCGGACCGGAACCGGAGCCAGCGGCGGGGGCGGGAGCCCGAGGCGGGGTCGCCGACCGGCCGGACCGTTCGGCGACCGCATGACACCGCCCGGCGCACCGGCGCGACGGTGCGCGTTGAATAACACCTCCCACGTTCCTACCGTGGCGAAAACCCGACGGTCCCCGGATCGCCCCCCGCGGATGGAGTGTTTTGCAGGCAGATGTTCTGTCATCACCGATTGGTACAGACCTGTCTAGACCTCTTGTGGCGGGCACCGGTGGACTGGTGAAGTGGGACATGACCAGTCGATAGCAGTGTGAGGAGTGCGTAGTGGCCCCGGAGACCCCTGGTTCCGAGTCGCGTGAGACCCAGGAGACGCTGTCCAACCTGCTGCGGGAGACCCGGCGGTTCACCCCTCCCGCCGACCTGGCCGCCTCCGCGAACGTGACCGACGACGCCTACGCCGAGGCCGATCGTGACCGCCTCGCCTTCTGGGAGAAGCAGGCCGACCGGCTGACCTGGTCGAAGCGCTGGGACACCGTTCTGGACTGGAACCCGCCCTTCGCCAAGTGGTTCGTCGGCGGTGAGCTCAACATCGCCTACAACTGCGTGGACCGTCACGTCGAGGCGGGCCGTGGCGACAAGGTCGCCTACCACTGGGAGGGCGAGCCCGAGGGCGACACCCGTACGATCACCTACGCCGATCTGCTGCGCGAGGTCTCCAAGGCCGCCAACGCGCTCCAGGAGCTGGGGGTCGGCAAGGGCGACCGGGTCGCGATCTACATGCCGATGATCCCCGAGCTCCCGATCACGATGCTGGCCTGCGCCCGTATCGGAGCGATCCACTCGGTGGTGTTCGGCGGCTTCTCCGCGACCGCGCTCAGCGGCCGGATCAAGGACGCGGACGCCAAGCTCGTGGTGACCGCCGACGGCGGCTACCGCAGGGGCGCGCCCAGCGCGCTCAAGCCCACCGTGGACGAGGCCGTCGCCGAGTGCCCCGGCATCGAGCACGTCCTGGTGGTGCGGCGGACCGGTCAGGACGTCGCCCGGACCGACAAGGACGTGTGGTGGCACGACGTCGTGGACCGTCAGCCGGACGTCCACGAGGCCCTGCCGAACGACGCCGAGGACCCGCTCTACATCCTCTACACCAGCGGGACGACCGGCAGGCCCAAGGGCATCCTGCACACCACCGGCGGCTACCTCACCCAGACCGCCTACACCCACCACGCGGTCTTCGACCTCAAGCCCGAGACCGACGTCTACTGGTGCACCGCCGACATCGGCTGGGTGACCGGCCACTCCTACATCGTGTACGGGCCGCTGGCCAACGGCGCGACCAGCGTCATCTACGAGGGCACCCCGGACACCCCGCACCGCGGCCGGTTCTGGGAGATCGTGCAGAAGTACGGGGTCACCCTGCTCTACACCGCCCCGACGGCCATCCGCACGTTCATGAAGTGGGGCGACGACATCCCCGCGAAGTTCGACCTGTCGTCCCTGCGGATCCTGGGCAGCGTCGGCGAGCCGATCAACCCCGAGGCCTACATCTGGTACCGCGAGCACATCGGCGGCAACCGTACCCCGGTCGTGGACACCTGGTGGCAGACCGAGACCGGCGCCGTCATGATCAGCCCGCTGCCCGGCGTCACCGAGGGCAAGCCCGGCGCGGCCATGCGCCCGCTGCCCGGCATCACCGCCGACGTGGTCGACGACCAGGGCCGGAGCGTCGGCAACGGGGGCGGTGGATACCTGGCGATCCGCGACCCGTGGCCGTCGATGCTCCGTACGATCTGGGGTGACGACCAGCGCTTCATCGACACCTACTGGTCCCGTTTCGAGGGCATGTACTTCGCGGGCGACGGTGCCAAGAGGGACCAGGACGGCGACATCTGGCTGCTCGGCCGGGTGGACGACGTCATGCTCGTCTCCGGGCACAACATCTCCACCACCGAGGTGGAGTCGGCGCTGGTCTCCCACCCCAAGGTCGCCGAGGCTGCCGTGGTCGGCGCGACCGACCCGGTGACCGGCCAGGCCATCGTGTCGTTCGTGATCCTGCGCGGCAACGCCGAGGAGGGCGCGGACATCGCCGCCGAGCTCCGCGCCCACGTCTCCAAGGCCCTGGGACCGATCGCCAAGCCGCGTCAGATCCTCGTGGTGCCGGAGCTGCCGAAGACCCGCTCCGGAAAGATCATGCGGCGTCTCCTGCGGGACGTGGCGGAGAACCGCAGCGTCGGCGACGTCACCACGCTCGCCGACAGCACGGTGATGAACCTCATCTCGGAGAAGCTGCCCAGCGCCAAGAGCGAGGACTGAGCGAACCGGCGACCGGCAGGGGAGGCGGGCCCGTGACGGGCCGGCCTCCCCTGCCGGGAGAGCGAGCCCGGTGAACGCGAGCCCGGCGAACGGGCGGGGAGGGCGAGCCAGGCGAACGAGCCGTCGGCGGCGCCCCGTCCGCGGAGAGGAGGCCCGGGAACCGGGCCTCGGCGACCGCCCCGCCCCCCGGCAGCCTCCTGCCACCGTTCCCTCACGAACGGCCCTCCCCGCGACCGCCATCGCGCACGGCCCGGCTCCGTCACGCCACGCCGGGCGACTCCCCCGGGCGACCCCCGGCCGACACCGCCCTCGGACCACGCCGTCACCCCACCGCCCTGGCTTCCCGGCGTCCCCGTCCCGGGATCACCCGGCCCGCAGATCACCCCGCCCCGGGATCACACGGCCCCAGATCACGCCGTCCCGGAGATCACCCGTCCCGGGATCACCCCGTCCGGTACGGCGCTCCGGCACCCCCCTCCGATACGGTGCTCCCACCGCGCGCTCACCTCGTCCGGTCCGAATCGGTGGTGTTCGCCCGACCCTCACCGGGGTAGCTCTCGCCCTGATGACCAGGTACGCGACGACCGCCGACGTGCCCGCGTCGCCGGTTCCGGCGACGATCTCGTCGCGGGTGTGCGTGCGCGACCCCCTCGGCGCGCAGCATGATGTTCGACAAAGGCCCTCGATAGGAGATCATCCATGACACAGATCCCGCCGGCGGAGCCACAGGAGGAGACCCTGGGCACGCTGGTCGCCGCCGCCAGCGACCAGATCTCCACCCTGGTCCGCGCCGAGATCGAACTGGCCAAGGCCGAGTTCCGGTTCGACGCCAAGCGCGTCGGCATGGCCGCCGGTCTCTTCGGGGCGGCGGCGTTCATGGCCCACCTGTGCCTGATCCTCGGCTCGTTCGCGCTCGCCTACGGCCTGGTGGCGGCGGGCGTGTGGACCTGGCTCGCCTTCCTGATCGTCACCGTCCTGTACCTGCTCGTGGCCGGGGGGCTGGTCTTCATCGGCCTGCGGCGGCTCAAGGGCCTGACCGGGATGAAGCGCACCCTGCGATCGCTCAAGACGATCAAGAGCGGTGAGCGCGAGCCCGGCCTCGGTTCGAGCCCGGCCCCGGTCGCCGCCACCCAAGCCGACGGCCGTCACGACCCGGTGAGACCGGGCCGGTGAGCAGACCCGACGAGTCCGTGGTCAGGATCGACGGTCCGTGGACCCACCGATCCGTCCACGCCGGTGGCACCCGCTTCCACGTGGTGGAGGCCGGTACAGGCCCCCTGGTCCTGCTGCTGCACGGTTTCCCGCAGTTCTGGTGGTCCTGGCGCAACCAGCTGGTCTCGCTCCCGGCGGCCGGTTACCGCGCCGTCGCCGTGGACCTGCGGGGCTACGGCGCCAGTGACAAGCCGCCGCGCGGGTACGACCTTCGCACGCTGGCCGCCGACGCGGCCGGGCTGGTCCGCGCGCTGGGCGAGACCGGTGCGATCGTCGTCGGCCACGACTGGGGTGGTCTGCTCGCCTGGACCATGGCCGTGCTGGACCCGAAGGCGGTCCTGCGGCTGGTGCCGGTCTCGGCGCCGCATCCCCGCCGTCTGCGCACCACCCTGTTCACCGAGCCGTTCGGCCAGTTCAGGGCGGCCCGCTACGCGCTGGGCTTCCAGGTGCCGCTGGTCCCGGAACGGCGCCTGACCGCGAACTCCGGCGCCAGGGTGGGACGCCTGCTGGAGCAGTGGTCGGGACCCGGCTGGCCGGAGGAGGAGGTGTCGAGGACCTACCGCGAGGCGTTCCGCATCCGCAACGTGTCGCACTGCGCGCTGGAGTACCACCGCTGGTTCGGCCGCTCCCAGCTGCGCCCGGACGGGTGGCGTTACGCCAGGACGATGCGCGCCCAGATCAACGCGCCGACCCTGCAGCTGCACGGCGCGCTCGACCCGCACGTCCTGCCCCACACCGCCCAGGGCTCGGGACGGTACGTGGCCGCCCCCTACCGGTGGAGGCTGATCGAGGGCGCCGGGCACTTCCCGCACGAGGAGCGTCCCGAGGAGTTCGACGCCGAGCTCGTCGCCTGGTTGTCCGACCCGGAGCCGGACCGGTGAGCGCGCGGGACCGCGATCCCGACGGCAGGCCGCGCAACCTGCGTCCCCGTGATGCGTTCGGACGGCCGCTGCCGCACGGCGCGGAGGGGGTGGAGCGCATCCCGGACGACTACGCGCCGAGCGCCGAGGAGGCCCTCTCCGAGGCGCGCAGGCTGCTCGGCGAGGAGCGGCCGTTCCACGCCCACGAGGTGCTGGAGGGCCGGTGGAAGAACTGTCCCGAGGCCGAACGCGAGCTGTGGCAGGGACTGGCGCAGATCTGCGTCGGCCTGACCCATCTGCAACGGGGCAATCCGCGCGGGGCCGCGACGCTGTTCACCCGGGGAGCCGACCGGATCAGCGGCTACGGCATGCCGTACGAGCGGATCGCCAGGATGGCGCACGGGCTCGACGAGGTGGAGGCCGGGGAGGCCATCGCCAGGGTGCGGGAACTGCTCTGAGCGCGGGCGCCGCTCCGGCGGCCCCGGCCCCGCCGGCCCGTCCCCCGGCCTAGTTCTGGTCGCACTCCTGGGTGTCGACCTGGTTGAAGAGCTTGGAGCCGTCCTCGGCGTCCGGTGCGACCTCGGCGGCGGTGAGCGCGAAGCCGGTCTCCCGCTGGTTGAGCGCGGCGGCGAAGACCACGCCGTAGACCCGGCCCTGCGGGGTGAGCAGCGGCCCCCCGGAGTTGCCCTGCCTGACCTGGCCCCGGATGGAGTACACGTCGCGGATGACGGTCTTGCGCTCGTAGATGTTGAGCCCCTCGGCCTTCTGCTGCACCCGGATGCGCGCGGGATCGAGCGTGTAGCCCTGGCCGTGCGGGAAGCCCGCGACGATCGCGTCGTCACCCTTCTTGGCGGTGCCGTCGAACCGCAGGATCGGCATGTTGAGCCCGGTGACGTGCAGGATCGCGATGTCCCGGTCGGGGTTGTAGAGCACCACCCTGGCCGGATGGATCTTGTTGAGGTAGTCGGTGACCTGGAGGTCCTGGTCCACCCCGGCGACCACGTGCGCGTTCGTCATGATCTTGTTCTGGGCGTAGACGAAGCCGGTGCCCTCGATGTGCTTGCGGCAGCTGGAGGCGATGCCCTGGACCTTGACGATGCCCCGGCGGGCCCGCGCGAGCTGCCTGTTGTTCTTGGCCACGCTCCGGTCGGGCGGCGGGATCTGGACGAGCTGGCCGCCGCCGATGTCGTCGAACACCTTGGGGAAGCCGGAGGTGTCGAGGAAGTTCTTGATCGGCTTCTGCAGGTCCTTGGCGGCCCTGGGCAGCGTCTGGTCGACCGTGGACAGCAGGAGCGACCCGTTGACCTGCTCGCTGAGCAGGGTGAACTGGGACGAGGCGAGCAGCGAGCCGATCAGCCACGCGATGATCAGCACCGAGAACGCGCTGGAGAAGGTGCCGCCGACCGCGTCCACGGCCTTGGCGGGCTCCCAGGTGACGTGGCTGCGGACCACCGCGCCGATGGTGGACGACGCGAACTGCCCGATCGTGGCGGCGAGGAAGACGATGACGATCGCCAGCAGGGCACGCTCGGTCGCCCCTTCGACCACGGCTCCGGCGAGAAGCGGCGCGACGAACATCCCCAGCAGCGCCCCGCCGACGAAGCCGACGAAGCTCAGGGCACCGATGATGAATCCCTGGCGGTATCCCGACACCGCGAAGGCCACCATCAGGGCGATCAGGATGAGATCTAATAGATCACCGCTCACCCCTTTACGTTATCCAGCCCATGCGCCACGCGTGCACACCTTGGACGAGGTCTCTGCCAGATCGTGTCCGCGGGGCCGGCCGCCGCGTCGGCGCAACCGGGCCGGGATCCGTCCCGGACGGGCGTACCGGGCCAGCCGGCGGGGCCCCGGGGAGGGACGGCCCGTCAGCGGGAGGAGAGGCTCAGCACGTCGGGCGGGATGTCCTCCAGCCGCGACCGGTCCCAGGGGACCTCGAAGTCCGAGCCGCTGAGCACCCCGTCGAGCACCCCGGCGGTGAACCCCCAGACCAGCAGCCCGCGGACCCGGAAGGCGGGTCCCGCGTAGCCTCTCGGGTGGCGCAGCCCCAGCCGGTTGGCCGGGTCGGCGAGCTCGCGGAGCGGGACCCGCTCCACCGACTCCACCTCCTGCGGCGAGGCCGCGTGCACCACGCAGGGGGTGTGCCACCAGGCCAGCACCGGGGTCACCCGGTTGTCGCTGTGCGCCAGGTAGAGCTCGGGCATGGTCCCGAGCACCCGGACGCCCTCGGGGTCGAGACCGGTCTCCTCGCGAGCCTCACGGAGCGCGGCGGCGACCGGGCCGTCGTCGGTGGGGTCGACCCCGCCCCCGGGGAACGCGGGCTGCCCGGCGTGGTTACGCCCGTGCCGGCTTCGCTGGATGAGCAGCACGTCCGGGCCGAACGGCCCCTCCCCGAACAGCAGCAGCACCGCCGCCGACCGCCCGCCCGTGGCCGGTGGGCGCAGCGGCGGGGGCACCGGCCTCGTCACGGCCCGCCCGGCCAGCGTCTCCAACCATCCGGGAACCTCCACCGGCGCACCTCCGACCATCCATGCTCGATCTTCGCAATCGTGTGCAACACGGCGCCCGGCCCGTCGCTTCCCGGCCCGGCGGTCCACGGTACGACGATCACGAGGGGAGCGGGACGGGCGACCCGCCGTGATCACGAGAACGGGCCGGGGCGGACCAGCCTGGCGGCCTTGATCGGGTCGATCGGGCCGAGACCGTACGAGGGGCAGAGCGCGGCGAGCGGGCAGACGCCGCAGGCCGGCGTGCGGGCGTGGCAGATGCGGCGGCCGTGCCAGATCAGGCGGTGGGACATCATCGTCCAGTCCCGCCTGGGGATCAGCCCGGCGACCACCTGCTCGATCTTCACCGGGTCGGTCTCCGCGGTCCAGCGGAACCGGTGGGTGAGCCGCTGGAAGTGCGTGTCGACGGTGATCCCGGGCACCCCGAACGCGTTCCCGAGCACGACGTTGGCCGTCTTGCGGCCGACCCCGGGCAGGGTGACCAGGTCCTCCAGACGCCCCGGGATCTCCCCGCCGAAGCGCTCGCAGACGGCCTGGGCCATGCCGATGATGCTGGTGGTCTTGGCCCGGAAGAAGCCGGTGGACCGGATGATCTCCTCCATCTCGGCCCGGTCGGCCCCGGCATACGCTTCCACGGTGGGATATTTCGCAAAAAGGGTAGGAGTTACGGTATTAACTCTTTTGTCCGTGCACTGTGCGGACAGGATGGTCGCGACCAGCAGTTCGAGAGGGCTGCGGAAGTCAAGCTCGCAGTGGGCGTCAGGGTAGGTTTCAACCAGGATCCGGTCCATTCGCCGAGCTCGGCGTACCAGGGCGAGCCGGGATTCCTCTACGGGGCTGACGTCGCGGAGCACCCCGACAGCCTACGCTCCAGGCCCCCTGAAGAGGTGCACGGTGGGATGGGTCACAATGACTGCGTGAGCCGTGAAACAGGAGGCACCGTGAACTCCGACGAAGTGCTGGGCAAGGCCCCTCTGTTCGCCGCGCTCGACCGTGAGAGCGCCGCGGCGCTGCGCACGAGCATCACCGAGGTCGAACTCTCCAAGGGACAGAACCTTTTCAGCGAGAACCAGACCGGTGACCGCCTCTACGTGGTGCTCGAAGGGAAGATCAAGCTTTCCCGCACCGCGCCCGACGGCCGGGAGAACCTGCTCAGCGTGCTCGGTCCGAGCGAGATGTTCGGCGAGCTGTCCCTGTTCGACCCCCGCCCCCGTACGGCGTCCGCCACCGCGCTGACCGACGTCCGGCTGGCCGGGCTCGGGCACGACGATCTGCGCCCCTGGCTGACCGGCCGCCCGGAGGTGGCCCTGCACCTGCTGCGCGCGCTGGCCCAGCGCCTGCGCCGCACCAACGACGTCCTGGCCGACCTGGTCTTCACCGACGTGCCCGGCCGGGTGGCCAAGGCCCTGCTCGACCTGGCCGAGCGCTTCGGCCAGCGGATCGACGACGGCGTACGGGTCCACCACGACCTGACCCAGGAGGAGCTGGCCCAGCTGGTGGGCGCCTCCCGCGAGACCGTGAACAAGGCGCTGGCCGACTTCGCCCAGCGCGGCTGGCTGCGCATCGAGGCCAAGGCCGTGGTGATCATGGACCTGGAGCGGCTGCACAACCGCTCGCGCTGACCGGTCCCGCGCGGAGGTCCCGGAAAAGGACCGTTCCCGGGCCCCACCGGCCGAGGCCCGGCCGGAGGGACCTACCCCTCCAGGTAGGCCAGCTGGGCGCGGACCGACATCTCGGCGGCGGGCCACAGCGACCTGTCCACGTCCGCGTAGACGATCTCGACGATCTCCCGGGGGGTCACCGCCCCGTCCCGCCGGGCCTGCCGGATCTGGTCCAGCCGGCGCCGCCGGTGCGCGATGTACCCGTCCAGCGCGCCGATCGGGTCGGGCAGCACCGGGCCGTGACCGGGCAGCAGCGCCTCGGCCCCCACCTGCTCGGCCCTGGCGCGGAGCAGGTCCAGGGAGCGCAGGTAGTCGGCCAGGTCGCCGTCGGGGGCGATCACGGTGGTGCCCCGGCCGAGCACGGTGTCACCGGTGAGGATCGCCCCGTCCCGCGGCAGCCAGAAGCACAGCGAGTCGAACGAGTGGCCGGGCGTGCCCAGCACGCGCAGTTCCACGTCCCCTGCGGTGACCACGTCGCCGTCGCCGAGTCCCTCCTCGCCCAGCCGGTGCGCCGGATCCAGGGCCCTGACGGGCGCGCCGACCTTCCGGGCGAACGCCGCGGCGCCCCCGCTGTGGTCGGGATGACCGTGCGTGAGCAGGATCGCGACCACCCGGCGGCCCTCCAGATGAGCGGCGACCCGGGCGAGGTGCCCCTCGTCGTCCGGACCCGGATCGACGACCAGCACCTCCTCCCCGAGGCCGATCACCCAGGTGTTGGTGCCGTCCAGGGTCATCTCGGACGGGTTGGGGGCGAGCAGGTTGAGCGCGTGGGCCGTACCCGCCCCGTCGGGTCCCTCCAGGGGGATCCTCAGGCCGCTCACCCGGCGCCGAACCGGTAGTCGTCGTCGAGCACGATGCGCATCTCCCCGTCCACCTCGGCGATCCTGGGCATGATGGTCACGATCTCACGTCCGGCCGCGAGCACCTCGGGGACCTTCTCGTAGGCGCTCAGCTCGGTGAGGGTGCGGTGGGTCGGGGGCATCAGGAAGATCTCGCCCGCCCGTGCCCGGTCGAGCGCGTCGGCGGGCCTGAGCCAGGCGACCTGGTCGGCCTCGCCGCCGACGTCGCGGGTGCGCTGGCCGGGCGGGAGCGCCGCGACGAAGAAGCGGGTGTCGAAGCGCCGGGTCTCCACCTCGGGGGTGATCCAGTGGGCCCAGGGCCGGAGCAGGTCCGAGCGCAGGACCAGCTCTCGCCCGGCCAGGAAGTCGGCGAAGGACAGGCTCCTGCCGATCAGGGCCAGCCGGTCGGACTCCCAGTCGTCACCGGTGGTGTCGGCCACCACCGACTCCGCGGACGGCCCGGCGAGCAGCACCCCCGACTCCTCGAACGTCTCCCGTACGGCGGCGCACACCAGTCCCCGGGCGGTCCGCTCGTCCGCGCGGAAGATCTCCCCCCAGTCCGCGGGAGAGGGGCCGGACCAGGCGATCGCGTGGTCGGTGTCGCGCGGGTCCACCGAGCCGCCGGGGAAGACGTAGGCGCCCGCGGCGAAGGCCATGCTCGCCTTGCGCCGCAGCATGTAGGTCTCCGGCCCGGCGGCGCCCTCGCGCAGGACGACCACGGTGGCGGCGTCCCTCGACGGGGCGGGGGCGACCCGCCCGGCCAGGATGTCGCGCGCGCGCTCACCGAACTCACCAGGAAGCGGGATACCGCCCATTGAGACCCTCCACCAGAACACTGCTCGGTTTCAGGGTCCATCATGTGGTACGGCACCGCGCCGGACAATCGCGAGCCCCCGGGCCCCCCGTTCCGGACGATCACGCGTCCCCGGGCCTCCACCGCTCCGGACGATCACAGGCCCCCGTGCCTCGGCGAACGGCTCCGCCCGGCCCTTGCCGGGATTCTCCGCAAGGGCCGGGCCCGGGTCCTCAGCGGACCTCGGCGACCACCTCGACCTCGACCGGCGCGTCCAGCGGGAGCACCGTGACGCCCACCGCGCTGCGGACGTGCCTGCCCGCCTCGCCGAACACCTCGCCGAACAGCTCGCTGGCGCCGTTGGCGACCTTCGCCTGCCCGGTGAAGTCCGGGGCGCTGGCCACGAAGACGGTCACCTTGACGATCCGCACGATGTTCGACAGCCCCCCGGCCGCCGACGCGATCGCGGCGAGGGCGTTGATCGCGCAGATCCTCGCCAGATCGTAGGCGGCCTCGGCCTCCACCTCGGCGCCGACCTTCCCGGTCGCCTTCAGCTCGCCGTTCACCGTCGGCAGCTGCCCCGAGGTGTAGACGTGATCGCCCGAACGCGTCGCCGGGACGTACGCCCCCAGCGGGGACGTCACCTCGGGCAGGGTCAGGCCGAGCTCCGTCAGCCTCTCCTGTGGCGTCACTGCTTGGGCCGCTTCAGGTAGGCCACCAGCTGCTCCGGGTTGGGCCCCGGCACGACCTGCACCAGCTCCCAGCCGTCCTGGCCCCAGTTGTCGAGAATCTGCTTCGTCGCGTGGACCAGCAGCGGCACCGTCGAGTACTCCCATTTCGTCATGCGGGACACATTAGCGAGGCCGCCCCGGTCCGGCGGCCCGTCACGGCGCCTCCTCGTGTCCCCCGGAGGGCGGATCCGCCGGGGCGCGGGCTGTGAGAATCGACATAT
This sequence comes from Streptosporangium sp. NPDC050148, assembly GCF_055586505.1. Taxonomy (NCBI): domain Bacteria; kingdom Bacillati; phylum Actinomycetota; class Actinomycetes; order Streptosporangiales; family Streptosporangiaceae; genus Streptosporangium; species Streptosporangium sp. NPDC050148. The sequence continues at coordinate 183,143 of NZ_JBVJIA010000003.1, forward strand.
TTACTTTCACCTCCCGATCGATTAGAGCCGTACCCGTGTCCGGCCCCGCGGGCCGCGGACCGGCCACCGGGCGGCTCCCCGCCCGGCGCGGACGTCCCGCACGCCCGTGCTGACCAGCGAAGGCGACGCCGAGCGGATCCGGCCGCGCCCGCGCCCGGATCCCGGCGTCCCCGCGCGCCCGCCCCTCGCCGGCACGAGGGTGTGACCGGGCAGGGCCCCCGGAGGAAGGCCGCGGGGAGTTGTCAAGGGGGCGTTGGGTAGCCTTCGAAAGGTGAGAGCTCGCGACACCGATTGGGACGGCGTACGCCTCCACGTCGTCACCGGCAAGGGCGGCACCGGGAAGACCACGGTGGCCGCCGCGCTCGCCCTCGCCCTCGCGGCGGACGGCCGGAAGGTCCTGCTGGTCGAGGTCGAGGGCCGCCAGGGGATCTCTCGGGTCTTCGACCTGCCCCCGCTGCCGTACGAGGAACGCAAGATCGCTGTCGCGCCGGGCGGCGGGGACCTCTACGCCCTGGCCATCGACCCCGAAGAGGCCATGCTCGAGTACCTCGAGATGTTCTACGGCATGCGCAGGGCCGGGAAGGCGCTCACCAAGATGGGCGTCGTCGACTTCGCGACCACCATCGCCCCGGGCTTCCGCGACGTGCTGGTCACCGGGAAGACCAGCGAGGCCGTCCGCCGCAAGGGCAAGAACGGCAGGAGGGTCTACGACGCGGTCGTGCTCGACGCGCCGCCGACCGGCAGGGTCGCCCGCTTCCTGAACGTCACCAACGAGGTCGCCGGGCTGGCCAGGGTCGGCCCGATCAAGAACCACGCCGACCTGGTGAACGGGGTGGTGTCCTCCCCCGAGACCGCGGTGCACTTCGTCACGCTCCTGGAGGAGATGCCGGTCCAGGAGACCCTGGACGGCCTGCGCGAGCTCCGCGCCGCCGATCTCCCCGCCGGAGGGATCTTCATCAACATGGTCCGCGAGTCGTTGCTGCCCGCGGCCGTGCTGGACGCCGCGGCCGAGGGCGGCTTCGACCCGGCCGAGCTGGTGCTCGGCCTGAAGGCCGCCGGGCTCACCGACGGCGACCCGGCCGCGATCGCGGTGGCCGAGGCGCTCACCGAGGAGATCGCCGAGCACGCCCGCCGCACCGCGCTGGAACGGCAGGAGAGGCTCTCGCTGGAGAAGTCCGCCCGCCCCCGCTACGAGCTGCCGCTGCTGTCCGACGGGGTGGACCTGTCCGGGCTGTACGAGCTGGCGGAATCGATCCGCACCCAGGGAGCAGCGTGAAGACCCCACCCGTTCTCGACCTCGACGCGATCGTCGACGACCCCGGTACCCGGATCGTCGTCTGCTGCGGCTCCGGCGGCGTCGGCAAGACCACCACCGCCGCCGCCCTGGGGCTGCGCGCGGCCGAGCGGGGCCGTTCCACCGTGGTGCTCACGGTCGACCCGGCCCGGCGGCTGGCGCAGTCGATGGGGCTCACCGAGCTCGACAACACCCCCAGGCCGGTCGCGGGCGTGCAGGGCGAGGGCCGGCTGCACGCCATGATGCTCGACATGAAGCGGACCTTCGACGAGATCATCGAGGCGCACGCCGATCCCGAGCGAGCCCGGCAGATCCTGACGAACCCCTTCTACCAGTCCCTGTCCTCCAGCTTCACCGGTACCCAGGAGTACATGGCGATGGAGAAGCTGGGCCAGCTCCGCCGGTCGGGCGAGTGGGATCTGATCATCGTCGACACCCCGCCGTCCCGGTCGGCGCTCGACTTCCTGGACGCTCCCGAGCGGCTCGGCCGATTCCTGGACGGCCGGCTCATCCGGGTGCTCATGGCCCCGGCCAAGGCCGGGGGACGCAGCGCGTTCAAGCTGCTCAACGCGGGTTTCGGCATCGTCGCCGGGGCGCTGACCAAGCTGCTGGGGGCACAGGTCCTCAAGGACCTGCAGACGTTCGTGTCCGCGCTGGACGCGGTCTTCGGCGGGTTCCGGGCGCGGGCCGAGCAGACCTACCGGCTGCTGCAGGCCCCCGGGACGGCGTTCGTCGTCGTGGCCTCGCCCGAGCGTGACGCGATGCGCGAGGCGTCGTACTTCGTGGAGCGGCTGGCCGCCGAGCGCATGCCGCTGGCGGGTCTCGTGGTCAACCGGGTGCACACCTCGCCCGCCGCCGTGCTCTCCGGGGCGCGGAGCACGGCCGCCGCCGAGGACCTGGAGTCGCGCGGCGAGCACGAGCTCACCTCCGCCGTCCTGCGGTTGCACGCCGGGCGGATGCAGCTGGCCGCGCGCGAGCAGCGTGAGCAGGAGCACTTCATCTCCGCCCATCCCACGGTGCCGGTCGCGCGGGTCCCCGCCATGGCACAGGACGTGCACGACCTGGATGGCCTGCGCGAGGTGGGCCGGCTGCTGGCCGCCCAGTAACCCGGCGGCCGGATCGCCCGTCCGGCCCACGGGCCCTTCCGGGGACGTCCGTCCCGGCCGGCTCCTTCGGCGTCGCCGTCCGGTGAGTCGTCCTTCCCGGCCGGTCCCTCCGGGAGCGTCCGTCCCGGTGGGGCGGCCGGAAGGTCCGGCCGCCCGACCCGTTCAACCGTCCCGGGACATGCATGTACGGCTGGCGCCCGGCGCCAGCCGTACGGGATCGGCGCGAACTCAGCCGGCGATCAGCTCGTTCGTTCGCTCGTACTCTTCTTTGGCCAACTCCAGCAGGTCACGCCAGGAGTCGACATCCGGTCGCCGGCGCAGCAGCGCTCGACGTTCGCGCTCGGTCATCCCGCCCCACACCCCGAACTCGATGCGGTTGTCCAACGCATCGGCGAGGCACTCGGTCCGGACCGGGCATCCTCGGCAGATCAGCTTTGCTCGGTTCTGGGCAGCACCCTGAACGAACAAAGCGTCAGGATCCGCACCCTTACAGGCCGCACGGGAGGTCCAATCCGTGATCCACATTCGACCCCACTCCCCTTAGGTGGTCAGTCGTGACTTGGGCCGACGGGCGCGGGCGTCGGGCCTCGGTATTCAATTGCTGCAGAAAGAGAACGTACGCAACCAGACGTTCGGGCCGACAGACCCCGGCGGGACCAAATTCTCACATGGTCATCCACGGCCATCTGGCCGGGAATGACTAGTCACCCGTCTTCGATACTGGGAGAAGTCATCTCAAAACGGTGTTCCGTTACCGTTTGGAGCATCAGCCCGACGTACCCTTGACTCGTGCAAGGTGATGGTAAAGATCAGGGTTCGGTGCTCCGCAGGATCGGCGGTGTGCTGAAACTGCTCGGCGCGGCGACCGCCACGGGCGTGCTGGCCGCCGCCGTGGCGCTTCCGGCGGTCGGCGGCGCGGGGATGACGGTGAACGCGGCGACGAACGAGCTGCGGCTCCTCCCCGAACCGCTCAAGGAACCCCCGCTCGCGGAGAAGACCACCCTGCTCGACGCGGACGGCAAGCAGTTCGCCCAGTTCTACTTCCAGAACCGTGAGTCGGTGAAGATCGACGAGGTCGCCGACATCATGAAGACCGCGATCGTGGCGATCGAGGACGACCGGTTCTACGAGCACGGCGCGATCGACCTGGAGGGCACGTTCCGGGCCGCGGCGCGCAACGTCTCGGGCGGCGGGGTCGTGCAGGGTGGTTCCTCGATCACCCAGCAGTACGTCAAGCTCGTGCTGGTCAACGCCGCCGAGACCAAGGAGAAGCAGGAGGCCGCGCAGGCGCCGACCCTCTCCCGCAAGCTCAACGAGCTGCGTTACGCGCTCTACGCCGAGGAGAAGTACACCAAGGCGGAGATCCTCGAGAAGTACCTGAACATCTCCTACTACGGCGCGGGCGCCTACGGCATCCAGGCCGCCGCCAAGCGCTTCTTCGGCAAGCCCGCCTCCAAGCTCAACCTCTGGGAGTCGGCCACCCTCGCCGGGGCCGTGCAGAACCCGAGCGTGACCGACCCCGACGCGGGCAAGGCGGCCCGCACGAGGCTGCTGGAGCGGCGCAACACCGTGCTGAACCGGATGGCCGAACTCGGCAAGATCACGCCGCAGGAGGCCGAGGAGGCCAAGAAGAAGAAGCTCGGCTTCAAGGACATCGAGGCCCCCGGCGGCTGCGAGGAGAGCAAGTACCCCTACTTCTGCCTGTACGTGCAGCACGAGATCGCGCTCAACGAGGACTTCGGCAAGACCCCCAAGGACCGCGAGCGGCTGCTCCAGCGAGGCGGCCTGACGATCACCACCACGCTCGACGCCAAGGCGCAGAAGGCCGCCGAGAAGGCGATCAAGAAGTACGTCAAGGCCAGCGACAAGCCGGTCGCCGCGCAGGCGATGATCGTCCCCGGCACCGGGGCCGTCAAGGCAATGGCCGCCAGCCGCAAGTACGGCAACAACAAGAAGAAGAACGAGATCAGCTACAACCTGGTCGGCGACAGGGACCACGCGGGCGGCGCGGGCTTCCAGGCCGGCTCCACGTTCAAGCCCTTCACCCTGCTGACCGCCCTGGACCAGGGCATGAAGTTGAACGACGGCTTCTCCACCGGGGACGGCTACACCGCCCCGAGCTACGGCGCGTTCCGCGACTGCAAGGGCGAATCGCGCGGCGATCCCGGCCACACGGTCCACAACTCCAGCGAGAGCAGCGGCGGCTTCAAGACCCTCACCACCGGCACCCTGGGCTCGGTGAACACCTTCTTCCTCCGCCTGGAGCAGGAGGTCGGCCTGTGCGAGACGGTCAAGATGGCCAAGAGCCTCGGCATCAAGCGCGCCGACGGCGGGAAGCTGCAGGAGGTCCAGACCTTCACGCTCGGCACCAACGAGATGGACCCGGTGACGGTCTCCAACGCCTACGCGACGATCGCCGCCCGCGGCACCTACTGCAAGCCGATGGTGATCACCGAGAGCGTCGACCGCGACGGCAAGAAGACCTCGTACAAGCCCAAGTGCAAGCAGGTCCTGGACGAGGAGGTCGCCGACGCGGCCGCCCACATCATGTCCGGGGTCTTCACCAAGGGCACGATGACCGAGGTCGGCGGCATCGGCCGCCCGGCGGCGGGCAAGACCGGAACCACCGACAACTACACCGCCGCCTGGTTCGCCGGTTTCACGCCGGACCTCGCCTCCGCGGTCAGCCTCGGCGACCCGCGCGGCGCCTTCAAGTACGACCTGACCGGCGTGACCATCGGCGGCCGCTACTACAGCCACGTCTACGGCGCCTCGATCTCCGGGCGAATCTGGAAGGACTCGATGCTCAGCGCGCTCAAGGGCGTCGAGGCGACCCCGTTCACGCCGGTGAACATGGAGCGCTTCGGCGGCTGCTCCGGCCGGTGCGCGCCCAAGCCCCCGCCGGAGCCCGACCGCGGCGGCGGTGACGACCGGGGCGGCGACCGCGACCGGGGCGGCCCTGACGACGGCGGCGAGGTCGGGCGGGACATCAACGGCGGCGCCACGGCCGACCCCGGCGACGACGGCTGGGGCGGCTGGTAGGACACCGCGGCCCGTTCCCCCGAACGCGCGGGCCCTCCCGCCCCGGCCCTTCCAGGAGCCGGGCGGGAGGGCCCTTCGGCGTCCGGGACCGATCGGCGCCCCCTACCGGTCCTCACCGGGCCCGCTCCGACCCTCCGGCCCCCAAGGGCCTGATCCGCCCCCGGGCCTCACCCGGCCCGGTCAGGTCCGGCCGGGACTGACGGTCAGCCGGTCAGCCGGTCAGGAGGACGCCAGTCGGGCCCGTACCGCCTGCGCGACCCGGCCGCCCTCGGCGCGTCCGGCGACCTTCGGGTTCACGAGCTTCATGACCTGGCCCATGGCCTGCGGCCCGGTGGCGCCGCTCTCGGTGACGGCCTCCTCCACCAGCGCGGCCAGCTCCTCGTCGGAGAGCTGCGCGGGCAGGTACGCCTCCAGCACGGCCTGCTCGTCGATCTCCGCCTGCGCCTGCTCCGCCCGGCCGGCACCGCTGAACGCCTCGGCGGCCTCCCGGCGCTTCTTGGCCTCCTTGGCCAGCACCTTGACGACCTCGTCGTCGGTGAGCTCGCGCGCCGTCTTCCCCGAGACCTCCTCGACGTTCACGGCCGCGAGGGCCATGCGAATCGTGCGGGTACGGATCTCGTCCCTGCTCTTCATGGAGGCCGTGAGATCGGCCTTCAGCTTGTCCTTCAATGCGCTCATGCGGTCCATCTTGCCGCCTCACCAGCCCCGCTGTATCCCGAGTTTCCTTCGCAGGGCCGGATCTCGGGCATGATGAGGACGTGAGGAAAGCAGCCGCGGTGCCCCTGTCCCTGCTCGGCGCCGGCGTGGCCGGCCTCGCGTACGCCTCGATCGTCGAGCGCAACGCGTTCCGGCTGCGCCGGTTCGACGTGCCCGTCCTGGAGCCGGGACAGCGGCCGGTGCGCATCCTGCACCTGTCCGACCTGCACCTCACCCCCGGCAGGCGGATGCTGATCGACTGGGTGCGCTCGCTGGGCGCCCTCAACCCCGACCTGGTGGTCAACACCGGCGACTCGATCGCGCACCCCGACGCGATCGCGCCCCTGATGCACGCCCTGGAACCCCTGCTGACGCGGCCGGGCCTGTTCGTCTACGGCTCCAACGACATGTACGAGCCCCGGCCGAAGAACCCGGCCCGCTACCTGTGGCGCACCTCCAAGACCGACTACGGGCAGAAGATCCCCACCCTCCCCTGGGAGGAGCTGGGCGCCGCCATGGCCGGCGAGGGCTGGCTGGACATGAACAACACCACCGCCCGCATCAAGGCGGGCGATCTCGACGTGGCCGTGGGGGGCATCCACGACTCCCACATCAACCTCGATCGTTACGACCTGATCGCCGGTCCCGCCCCGGCCGAGGCCGACCTGCGCCTGGGCGTGATGCACTCGCCCGAGCCCCGCAACCTGACCCGCTTCGCCGCCGACGGCTACCAGCTGCTGCTCGCCGGTCACACCCACGGCGGGCAGCTCTGCATCCCCTTCTACGGCGCCCTGGTCACCAACTGCGGGATCGACCGGGCACGCGTCAAGGGCATGAGCCGTCACGACTCCGCCTATCTCCACGTCTCCGCCGGGCTCGGGACCAGCCCCTACGCCCCGGCGCGGTTCTCCTGCTACCCCGAGGCCAGCCTGCTGACCTTGATGCCCCGCCGCCGTGGCGACACACGCACCCGCGAAGTCCGCTAGACTTTCTCAAGCACGAGCAAGACCAGACGTGCGAACGGGGTGTGGCGCAGCTTGGTAGCGCGCTTCGTTCGGGACGAAGAGGCCGCAGGTTCAAATCCTGTCACCCCGACGTTGAATGTCCCGAAGCAGAGGGCCTGATCCGCTCAGCGGGTCGGGCCCTTCTGCTGTTCCCGGAAAGATCCTTCGAGACGGCGTGCGGCCGGGACGGGGTCGGCGTCACCGTATGGGCGAGCGGCTCCGTGACCCCGGCACCTCCTGGTACGACCTGCTGGAGGATCACCTGGCCGCCCGGCGCCGGGAACGCCCGCTCGCCTCCGACCGGGAGCGCCGCGGACCCCGGACGCTGGTGGAGTCCCTGCCGGACTGGATCAAGAGCGCGAAGCACCGCGAGGAGATCCTCAAGGTCATCGCCCGCCTGCGCGCCACCCTGGACGGCACCTGAACGGCGTCCGGACGACCTTTCGCGGGCCGTGCGGCGACCGGGGTGGGTCGGGTCTCACCGTCCGCCCCCGCGGCCGAGGTGAGCGTCCCGTGATCCGGTGGCCGGTCACGCCTCGCCGTCCGCCTCCGCGCCCGGGAGAAGGGCCCACTCCCGCAGCAGGCCGTCGGTGAGGGTCGCCACCGCGCACCGGTCGGCGGCGTAGGCGACGGCCATCACGTGGTGTTCCGGGGAGAAGTCCGCGACGGCGTCGGCGACGAGGAACGGCTGGATGTCCCGCATGAAGGCGTCGCACGCGGTCAGCAGGCAGCCGATGTGGGCGTAGACGCCGCAGACGATGATCTGGTCACGACCCATGGCCCGCATCCGGTCGGCCAGGCCGGTCCCGTGGAAGGCGCTGTAGCGCCGCTTGACGAGCAGGATGTCGCGCTCCGCCGGGAGGAGGTCCGCGACGATCTCGCTCCCGGCCCCGCCGGGCACGCCGGTCCCCAGAAGTCCTGCAGCAGGCCGCGCCGCTCGCCGCTCTGTCCGCCGGGCTGCGCCGAGTAGACGACCGGCACCCCCAGGCGGGCGCAGGCGTCGCGAAGGAGGCCGATGTTGGCGATGAGCCCGGTCAGCGGCGGGTCGCCGGCATCGAAGGGGGCCAGGAAGTGGTTCTGCATGTCGTGGACGAGCAGGACGGCGCGGCGCGGGTCGGGACGCCAGTCCACCCGGTTGGCGGGCAGGTCGTTCCACCCGGGCAGCGGGTAGGGGGCGATCCGGGGAAGGGCCATGTCACCGTCTCCTTTCCGGCGGGCGGGTCAGCGGTCCCGGTCCAGGCCGACCGCGCGGAGCATGGTCTGGAACTTGGCGGTGGTCTCGGCGAGCTCCCTCTCCGGGACCGAACCGGCGACGATGCCCGCGCCGGCGAAGAGCCGCAGCGTCTGGTCGGCGACCTCGGCGCAGCGGATGGTCACCACCCACTCGCCGTCGCCGGTGATGTCGCCCCACCCGACCAGGCCGGCGTACAGGCCGCGGTCGAACGGCTCGATCTCCTCGATGGCCCGGCGCGCGGCGCGCGCGGGCGTGCCGCAGACGGCCGGGGTGGGGTGCAGCAGGGTGGCCAGCTCCAGCGAGGTGACCGACGGGTCGTCGAGCACACCGGTGATCCGGGTCGACAGGTGCCACATGGAGGCGGTGGACAGCAGCGACGGCCCGGCCGGGACGGTCAGGTCGCGGCAGTACGGGCGCAGGGTCTCCACGATGTTCTCGATGACCAGGGCGTGCTCGCGCAGGTCCTTGTCCGAGGTGAGCAGGGCACGGCCCCGTTCGGAGTCGACGACGGGGTCGGGGTGCCGGGGCGCCGACCCGGCCAGCGGGTTCGTGGCGATCCGGCGTCCCGAGCGGGCGACGAGCAGCTCGGGGCTGGCGCCCAGCAGCGTGCGGGTGCCGGTCCCCGGCCGTCCGCCGGGGACGGGCAGGTCGACCGCGTAGCCGTAGGCCTGCGGGTCGCGGCGTACCAGGTTGCGCAGGACCCGGCGGACGTCGACGGGCGCGCCGAGGGTGACGTCCAGGGCGCGGGCCAGCACGATCTTCTTGAGCTCCCCGGCGGTGAGCCTGGTCAGCGCCTTCTCCACACCGCGCAGGTAGTCGTCGGGAGCCGGAACCGGCCCGAACCCGGTGAACCCGGTGAACGGGGTGAACGGGATGGACGTGCCGCAGGCCCGTTCGGGACCCGCCGGGCCGGTCGCCGTACCGGTCGCCGGGTCCGTCCGGCGGACCTCGGCGGGCACCAGCAGGCGCGCGGGACGGTCGTCGCGGAAGGGCACCGCGCCCACCACCATGGGGTCGGGGTGACCGGCCTCCCGGGCGTCGCGCAGGGCCGAGGCGACGCGTCTTCGCAGGTCGCCCGCCGAGGAAGCGGAGATCGTCCGGTGAACACCCCTGGCGAGCAGGGTCCGGGCCGGCGAGGTGAAGAAGAAGGCGCCGGGTTCGTAGTCGCCCAGCAGGTCGGGTGTCCTGGGCATGGTGAGGGTGTCGTTCGGCGGCATGGCGAAGGGTCTCCTGTCGGAAGGGGTCCGTGAGGGGAAGAGATCCGCGAAGGGAAGGGTGGTGCCGCGCTAGGCCCGGAGCGTGGCGCCCCCGTCGACGTACAGGTCCTGCATGGTGATGTGCCTGGCGCGGTCGGAGGCCAGGAAGAGGACGGCGTCCGCGACGTCCTCGGGAGCGGCCAGCCTGCCCAGGGGGATGCCCACCCGGAAGGTGGCCGGTGAGCCCTCGACGACCGTCCGCGCGTCGTGCTCGCCGGTCCACAGGGCGCGCTGCATGGCGGTGTCGGTCGAGCCGGGCGACACCACGTTGCACCGGATGCCGTACGGTGCCAGCTCCAGGCCGAGGCACCTGGTGAAGTGCGCGGCGGCGGCCTTGGAGGCGGCGTAGGCCGCCATGTTCGTGCGGGGCACGCCCGCGGCGTTGGAGCCCACGGTGACGATCGCCCCGGATCTGCGGGGGATCATCCGGCGGGCGACCGCGCGGGAGAGGTGGAGGACACCGCCGGCGTTGACCGCGAAGGTGCGTGCCCATTCCTCGTCGCCGATGGTGACGGCCGGGCCCGAGCAGAGCACTCCGGCCACGTTGACGAGCAGCCCGATCGGACCGAGGTCGGTCTCGACGCGCGCGATCACGTCGTCGACGGCGGCGCTGTCGGCGACCTGGCAGGTGTAGGGGACCGCGGTGCCGAGCCCGGCGGCGACCCGCTCGACCCGCTCGGTGTCGACGTCGAGGGCGGCGACGCGTGCGCCCGCCCCCGTCAGGGCGCGTGCCACCGCCTCGCCGATTCCCCGCGCCGCACCGGTGACCACGGCCACCGTGCCGTCCCTCAGCGCGCCTTCCCCCAGCATGCTCCCGCCTCCATCAGCCTGTGCCGTTGGAAGGCTAGTGCCATCACTTTGGGTTGCGCAGCAAAAACTTATAGTTACTTTTCACAGATCAGCGGGACATGCCGACGCTTGTGAGGAAGGGGCGGGAACGCCACAGGAGCCGGGACGAGACCGGGGTGGGAGCACCGCGTCACCGGGAACCGCGTCGCCGGAAAGCGGGTCTCCGGGAAAGAAAGGAGCGGGGGGGGGGGGGGGGGGGGGAAAGGCCTAGCTGCTTGGCAGCGGTCTTCGGTCTTTCTCCCCCCTGCTTTG
>NZ_JBVJIA010000003.1:193885-344117 GCF_055586505.1 Streptosporangium sp. NPDC050148
GCTACGCAATGCGACGCCCGAGCGACAGTACGCGCCCACACCCCCCGCACCCGCCCCCCCCCCCCCCCCCCCCCCCACCGCTCGGATCGGGTCAGGACGGGTTGCCGTCCGCGCCGCACTTGATGATCGGGCGGATGCAGTTGCGCACCCGGCGCTCCATCTCGGCCTCGGGCCAGGCGTTGAAGAAGTCACCGTGCATGGTGTACCCGGGTCCGGAGGCCAGGCGGAACCGCGCCGGGTCGCCGTTGACCGGGTAGCGCAGCACCTGGCGCAGCTTGGGCACCGGCACCGGGTGCGAGGCCGGGCAGGTCCCGCCCACCGGGTAGGACATGTGGCTCTTGTGGTCGGGGGAGTCGAGGTCCCTGCCGTTCCAGCACTGCGGGAAGTCCAGGTAGGACTCCAGCATCGTGCCGGCCGGGCAGTTCACGAAGTTCTTCGAGGCGCCCACGTGCCCGGCGTGCAGGCACGACCAGCGCGCGATCGTGTTGTCGTCGGGGCCGGTCGCCCTGGCGTTGCCCGCGACGATCCGCAGGCCGAGCGGGAGCGGCTGGATCCGCGCGATCACGTCGTCGCGCACGCCCTCGCCCAGGTAGTAGAACGTGGTGCCGGTCGGCTCCACCGGGGTGTTGCCGTTGTACAGGGTCGGCACCCAGTACGACGACAGGTCGACGCGCGGGTTGCAGTTGCTGGGAGAGCTCTGCAGGCTCGCCAGGGTCGTGTGGGCGTTGGTGGTGGTGCTGCCGAAGAAGCTGTGCATGTGCGACGCGCCGGGCAGGCCGGGGAAGATGATCGGGTCGTCGGGCAGCCGGTGGCTGAACGGGCAGTCGGCGAGGAACTCCGCCACCCGTACGACGGCCGCGGACGAGCCGGCGGCCTGCGAGCGCGACGCCGTGCCGGCCTGGGCGGGCAGGACCGACAGGGACGTGCCCAGCAGCGCGGCCAGCGCGAGGGTCAGGGTCAGCGGGCGTAGCCGGCGCCAGAGGGCACCGGACGAGGGACGTGGACGCATGGGGCGGCTCCTTTGGCCGGCTCTCCGGCACGGCTCGCCGGGAGCCGTGCCGGAAGGGGGGTTGGCGAGGGGTTACCGGTAGACGCGTACGTAGTCGACGAGCATCTGCTTGGGGAAGCCGGTGCTCGCGTCCGGCGGGCCGGGCCAGTCACCGCCGACCGCGAGGTTGAGGATGATGTAGAAGGGGTGGTCGAAGACCCACGGGCCCCGCGTCGCCTCGACCTGCTCCTTGCTGATGGTGACGACCGTGCGGCCGTCCAGCGTGTAGACGATGCCCTTGCTGTCCCAGTTGGCCGCCCAGACGTGGAAGTCGTCGGAGAGGTCGGCCCCGTTCGGCAGCGTGTACGAGCCGCCGATGCCGCCGCCGCCGTTGTAGGCGGGCGCGTGCACGGTCGAGTAGGAGGTCTTGACGTCCTTGCCGAGCACCTCCAGGATGTCGATCTCCCCGTTGTACGGCCACGGCCTGCCGGTGAGGAAGTCGGCGCCCATCATCCAGAACGCGGGCCACAGGCCGTTGCCCTTGGGGACCTTGACGCGGGCCTCGACCCGGCCGTAGGTGAAGGTGAACTTGCCTCCGGTGTTGATCCGTCCCGAGGTGTACCGGCAGGGTCCGCCCGGGCACGACGACCCGGCGGTGGTCTCCTCCCTCGCGGTGATGACGAGGTTGCCGTTGCCGTCCATGGCGGTGTTCTCGGGCTTGTAGTACTCCAGCTCGTTGTTCGGGCCGGTCCCCGGGTCCTGGGTCCACTTGGCCGCGTCGGGCCTGGTCCCGGCGGCGCCGTTGAACTCGTCGCTCCAGACCAGCGACGGCGGGTTGGCCGGGTCGGCCGGGAGCGGCGGAGGCGTGATCGGCGCGCCACCGGTGCCCCAGACCTGGAACTCCCACAGCGAGTAGCCGTACGGGGTGGCCCGCTGGGTGCCGTACATGCGCACGTAGCGGCCGGCGCCGTCGACGGTCAGCGTCTGCTTGAAGCCGGTGCCGGTGGTGGTGGAGTAGATCGGGGTCCAGGTGGCGTTGTCCGGGGAGACCTGGATCTGGAACGCCCTGGCGTAGGCCGGGTCCCACTGCAGCACGACCCTCTTGATCTGCGCGGTCGCGCCGAGGTCGACGGAGATCCAGGCCGGGTCCACCCAGCCGCCGGTGGGGCTGGTCGCCCAGCGCGAGGCCGGGTCGCGGTCGAAGGCCCTGGCCGGGGTGCACTCCCAGCAGTTCCCGTCGTGCTGGGAGGTGGAGGCCGCGCCGGGCCTGCCGTAGGAGAGCAGTCTGAGCTCGCCGGGGTTGCCGGGGTCGGTGGAGCCGGTCGTGCCGTAGACCTGGAACTCCCACAGCGAGTAGCCGTAGGCGGTGGCCCGCTGGGTGCCGTACACGCGCACGTAGCGGCCGGATCCGCTGACGGTCAGCGTCTGGTCGCCTCCGGTGCCGGTGGTGGTGGAGTGGATCGTCGTCCAGGTGGTGCCGTTGGGCGAGGTCTGGATCTGGAAGGCGCGTCCGTGGGCGGCCTCCCACTTCAGCGAGACCTGGGAGATGGTCGCGGTGGCGCCGAGGTCGACCTGGAGCCACTGCGGGTCGCTGAACGCGCTGGACCAGCGGGTGCCGGGGTTGCCGTCGACGGCGGCGGACGCGGGGAAGGCCACTCCCTCGGAGGAGGAGGCCGTCACCGGCCTGCCCTGGGAGAGCAGGACGTCGGCGGCCGCCGAGGCGGGCAGGACGGCCAGGCAGGGGGCGAGGAGGCTGACGGCGAGGGCGATCAGCAGGACCAGTGGGCGGGCGGGATGTCGAGGCGAGGGCATCGCGTCTCCTCGTGGTGGGGGGTGCAACCGATATCGGTTCGGGGAGCGCTCTCTGAGCAGAGATTGCTCTTGTCTGACCGACGCTGTCAAGTACCCGCTCAACCAGTAGGAAACGGCCCGGACACGTGCCGGTAACCGGCCGCACGCTTCAGGGAGCGCTCCCGGAGGATCTTTTCGGTCATCGCTCGTGGCCTCTGAGCAGCACCTTGGCGACACCCGGGCCGAAAACGTTCCGCCGCACCCTGCCGTCGCGTGACGCCGCGGGGACCGTGCCGGTCCGCGGGAACTCGGCGAGAATTTCCTCCGTGGACCGCTCCGCCCCGGGGAGCGTTCTCTTCATGATCAACGGATAGGCTGCGGGGAGGGTGGGACCGCACGCCCCGGCAGTCCTGGCCACCCGGCGGTACGCACTGCGGGAGAGACCACATGAGACGTCCCACGCTGGACGCCGTCGCCACCCGGGCCGGCGTGTCCAAGTCGACGGTCTCCAGGGTGGTGAACGGCGAGCCGACGGTCGCCGCCGACATCCGCGACCTCGTCCTGCGGGCGGTGAACGAGCTGGGGTACGTCCCCAACCCGGCGGCGCGCAGCCTGGTGACCCGGCGCACCGACTCCATCGCGGTGATCGTCTCCGACCCGCCGGCCGGGCTCGTCTCGGACGACCCGATGTTCTCCACGGTCGTGCGCGCGGCCAGCCGCGAGTTCGAGGCCGCGGGCAAGCAGGTCGTGCTCATGCTCGCCGGTTCGGACGACGCCCGGCTGCGCGCCACGCGGTTCGTGTCCGCCCGCCACGTGGACGCGGTCATGCTGGTGTCGATGCACGGCGCCGACCCGTTGCCCGCGGCGCTCGCCGCCACCGGCGTCCCGCTCGTCTCGCACGGCAGGCCCCCCTCCCGGACATCCATCCCCTGGGTGGACAACGACAACGTCGGCGGGGCCGCCCAGGCCGTACGGCACCTGCTGGAGGGCGGGCGGCGGCGGATCGCCACGATCTCCGGGCCGCTGGACATGTCCGCCGCCCAGGACAGGCTGGGCGCCTACCGCGAGGTGCTGAGCGAGACCGGGCGGCGTTCGATCGTGGCCATCGGGGACTTCACCCGCGTCTCCGGGGCCGAGGCCATGGCGCAGCTGCTGGAGGACGACCCGGCGCTGGACGCGGTCTTCGCCGCCAACGACCTGATGGCGATCGGCGCGCTGCGGGCGCTGCGCCGGGCGGGCCGGCGGGTGCCCGACGACGTGGCGGTGGTGGGGTACGACGACATCGAGGCTGCCCTCTACACCGATCCGCCGCTCAGCACGGTGCGCAGCCCCATGGGCGAGCAGGCCGCCGCCTCGGCCCGCCTGCTGCTCGGCCTGCTGCGCGGCGAGCCCGCGGAGCCGGTGATCCTGCCGACCCGGCTCGTGGTCAGGGAGTCGAGCTAGCCTCCCGCGCCGGGGGGAGCGGGTCCCCCGCCCGCCGGGTGCCCACCGTGGGCCCCGGCCCGGCCACGTGAGTCCCCGCCTGCCCCCCGTGGGCCTCTGCCTGCCCGTCGTGGGCCCCGGCCCGGTCACCGTGGGCCTCTGCCTGCCCGTCGTGAGCCCCGGCCTGCCCGTCGTGAGCCCCGGTCCGGCCGCCGTGGGCCCCGGCCTGGAGGGCGCGGGCGAGGCCGTCCAGCCCCAGCGCCAGGCCGGCGCGCTCGGCGTCGGTGAGCTCGCCGAACAGCGTGGCGTGCGTGGCGCGCAGGCCCGCGCCGACCTCCTCGGCCGCGGCCCACCCCTGCTCGGTGAGGCGGAGGCGGTAGAAGCGGCGGTTCGCCGGGTCGCGCTCGCGCGACAGCCACCCCCGCCGCTCCATGCCCGCGGCCAGGCGGCTCACGGTGCTCTTCTCCAGGCCCAGGCGGACGGCCAGCTCCCGCTGGGAGAGCGTCTCGCCCTCGGCGAGCTCACCGAGGGCGAACACCTCCGACAGGGAGAGCCGCAGCTCACCGTGGCCGTGCGGTTCGAGCAGCCCGCCCGCCCTGGCGAGCAGCCTGAGCAGGCGACGCAGATCGTCGTCGGGGAACACTCCCCCATAAGTTGTGTCGTACAACTGTTGATCCTATGCTCGGTCTCGGACAGTTGCTTCGTACAACTTATAGGAGGGTGCCATGCGCACCGCCCGCAGAACCCGCACGGTCGGCGTGAGCGCGTCCGGCCGTCCCGCACGGGACGGCCGCCTCGCACGGGACGGCCGCCACGACGGGGACGGCCGCCTCCTCGGAGACGGCCACGACGGACCGGCCGGCCGGCGGTCGCGCCGATGAGGGCACTGGTGCTCGGCGGGTACGGCGCGGTCGGTGCCCGGATCGTGGACGGCCTGCGCGCCGGCGGGGACGTGGCGCTCGCCGCGGGCCGCGACGCCGCACGCGCCGACGTGCGGGTCGACCTGACCGCCCCCGCCTCCGTACGGGCGGCGCTGCCCGGGATCGACGTCGTCGTCAACGCGGCCGGTGCCGAGGACCCGGCACTGGCCGCCCTGGTCACCGAGCACGGCGCGGCGTTCGTCGACGTCACCGCCACCACCGCCTACGTCACCGCCCTGGAACGGCTCGCACCGCCCCGGCCGGTCCTGCTGAGCGTGGGGCTCGCCCCCGGCCTGACGAACCTGCTCGCCGCCGCGGTGCACGACCCGGCCGCCCCCGCGCCGATCGACGTGGTCCTGATGCTGGGGGCCGGCGAGCACCACGGCGAGGCGTCGTACGCGTGGGCCTACGGCCTGCTCGGCCGTGACTTCCGCGACCCCTGGACCGGGACGGCGGTGCGCAACTACACCCGCGGCCTCCGTCTCGACCTGCCCGGCTACGGCAGGCGACGGGTCTACCGGGCCGACTACTCCGACCAGCACGTCCTCACCCGTGACCTCGGCGTGCCGGTACGGACGCGCTTCGGCCTGGACTCGCGGGCGGCGACCGCCTGCCTGGCGATGCTGACCCGCCTTCCGGGCGCGTCGAGAGCGCCCCGGGGACTGCGCTTCCCCGGCACCGACCGGTGGCTGGCGCTGGCCCGGTCCGGGAACGGCACGACCCGCTGGGCCATCGGCCACGGCGAGGTACGGGCCACCGCCGCCGTGGCGGTGTCCGCCGCGCGGGCCGCCACGACGCTGCCGCCCGGCGTCCACCACCTGCACCGCGTGTCGGCGCTCGGCGACCTCCCCGGGGACGCCGGCATCCGGCTCGGTTCCTCACCCCGGGACGTCCTGCCCGTCGCGTGACGCGGGCGACGGCGGGCGTCAGCCGGTCCGCGCCCCCGCCGGCCCGGCCGGGCCGGCGGGACCGGTGGCAGTCAGGCCCGGCCCGCGTCCCGCAGCACCTTCTCGGTGGCGACGAGGCGCACGCAGACCGTCAGGCCCGCGATGGCCGCCTCCAGCTCCTCCTGCTCCGGGTAGGTGGGGGCGATGCGGATGGTGCTGTCGCGCGGGTCGGTCCCGTACGGGTGGGTGGCGCCCGCGGGGGTCAGGGCGATGCCCGCCTCCCCGGCCCGCATGACCACGTCGCGGGCGCAGCCGTCCAGCACGTCGAGGCTGACGAAGTAGCCGCCCGCCGGGGTGGACCAGGTCGCCAGGCCGGTGCCGCCCAGCTCCTTGGACAGGATCGCCTCGACCGCGTCGAACTTCGGCCGCAGCAGCTCCCGATGGCGGCGCATGTGCTCGGCCAGTCCGGCCTCGTCGCGCAGGAACTGCACGTGGCGCAGGTGGTTGATCTTGTCGGGACCGATGGTCCGCTTGCCCGTGTGCCCGATCAGCCAGGCCACGTTGGCCGGGGACGCCCCGAAGAAGGAGACCCCGGAACCGGCAAAAGTGATCTTGGAGGTGGAGCCGAAGACGAGGGCGCGGTCCGGGTTCCCGTTCTCGGCGCAGAGCGTCAGGATGTCGGCGATCTCGACGGGCGTGTCCGTCAGGTGGTGCACCGCGTAGGCGTTGTCCCAGAAGATGCGGAAGTCCGGGGCGAGGGTCGGCATTGCGGCCAGGCGCCGCGCGGTCTCGTCGCCGTAGCTGACGCCGCTGGGGTTGCTGTACTTGGGCACGCACCAGATGCCCTTGATCTGCGCGTCCTCGGCCACCAGACGCTCGACGACGTCCATGTCCGGCCCGTCGGCGTCCATCGGCACCGGGATCAGCTCGATGCCGAACCGCTCGCACAGGGCGAAGTGGCGGTCGTATCCCGGCACCGGGCACAGGAACGCGATCCGCGGCTCGTCGGCCCAGCGGCGGGTGGCGCCGGGCACCGTGCCGAGCAGGGCGTGGACCACCGTGTCGTGCATCAGCGACAGGCTGGAGTTGTCGGCCGCGACGAGCTGCGCTGCGGGCACCTGCAGCGGGCCGCTGAAGATCTCCCGGAGCTCGGGCAGGCCCTGGAGCCCGCCGTAGTTGCGGCAGTCGGTCCCGTCGGCGGCGGCATGGCCCCGGGGAAGACCGAGCAGTTCCTCGGAGAGGTCGAGCTGGCGCGCCGAGGGCTTGCCCCTCGTGAGGTCGAGCGAGAGCCCGCGCCGGACGAGTGCCTCGTGGTCGCGCCGGGCCGCGTCCCGCAGGGCGGTCAGCTCGTCGATGGACAGGGCCGAGAGGGCCGGAGAGGTCACGGGAGTTCCTTCGCCTGCTGGTCGGTGCCGGTTCCGGAGGTGAACGGCGACGACCGCGAGAACGGCGCGCGACCTCCTCCGGAGGTGACCGGGGTCGGTCTCGAAGGATAGAAGACCACACCGCGCGACCGGAAACCGGCACCCGAACCCGTGTCCCGGGTTCCTTCCCGGCCGTGTCCGCCCAGGCGCCTCCCTCCGGCCGCTTCCGCTCGGTCGCCTCGTCTCGCCTCGCCTCGTCTCGTCTCGGCCGCTGACACGGGCACGGGCCGCTGGCGCGGGCACGGGTGCGGACGGGGACGCGAAAAGGCGGACGGGCACGCGAAAAGGACGGGCACGCGAAAGGGGACGTGATCAGCGGCACTGGGCGAGCATGACCCTCTTGTCCGCGCGGGTGACCGGCAGGTCGTACTTCAGGGCGACCTGGGCGAAGCGGACGACGTAGGCGCAGCGGATCCCCCGCCTCGGAGGGAGCCAGGACGCCGGGCCGGACCCGCCCTTGGCCTCGTTGGCGTCGCCGTACACCGGGAGGAGGTTGAGCGGGTCGTTGGCGAAGCGCGTCCGCTTGGACATCGGCCAGCGGGAGGTCCCCATCCGCCACCCGTACGAGAGCGGGACCACGTGGTCGACCTGGATCTCGTCGGAGCGCTTCTTGCTCCAGCGGACGATCCGGCCGGTGTAGGGGTCGCGCAGCCTCATGGAGACCACCACGCACTCGGAGCCACGGCGGTAGCGCACCTGTTCGCCGTCGCGGGCCAGCAGGTCGTCGCGGGTACGGCAGCCGTTTCGCGCGTACGGCACGTCCCGGGCGGTGTCCGCCCAGTTCTCGCCGTACCGGATCCGGCTGTAGCCCGCCTTGGACCTCATCCCCGCGACGCGGAGCCCGCCGATCAGCCTGGTGGCGGCCCTGCGGTCGCCCGCCGACCTGACCGCCGCCAGCCCGGGGCCCACGCCGTCTGGATTGTCCAGTGGCGCGACCCTCGCCGGGGCGGCCCCGGCGGGAGAGTCCTCACGCGCCGACAGTGAGAAGAGCACCGCGGCGCCGAGCACCACGGTGAACACCCCCCGCGTGCTCACCCATGCCTCCAGAAAGGTCTCCGGGCTCGGACTTTGTTGATTCCCGGCAATCCGTTGACCGACACGGGACGTCCACCGGTTGAGACCCGGCGCCGGCCGGCCGGGGACGCGCCGCCCCGGCCGACCGGTCCGCGACCGAAGCCGGGGCCCTGCCCGGAGCGGAGGCCCGGGGCCGGTCGGCGCCGGGTCAGAGCCAGTTGCGCTTCTGGAAGGCCCGGTAGAGCAGGACGGTGCCCACCACGATCAGGAGCGTGGACGTCCAGAAGCCGATCGAGTGGCCGTAGCCGGGATAGGGCACGTTCTGCCCGTAGTAACCGGTGATCATCGTGGGCACCGCGATGATGGCCGCCCAGCTGGTGATCTTCTTCATGATGTCGTTGAGCCGGAAGCCCTGCTGGTTCATGTGGGTGTCCCGGACGTTGGTCACCAGGTCCTGCAGTGACTCGCTCCACTCCGCGGTGCGCAGGGTGTGGTCGTAGATGTCCTGGTAGTACGGGACGAGCTTGGCCTCCAGGATCTCCTCCCCCCTGCGCAGCAGGCTGCCCACCACGTCGCGCATCGGCACGGCCAGCCGACGGAAGCGCACCAGCTTCTTGTGCATCTCGAAGGTCCGGCGCTGGATGTGCGGCATGTCCCCGGGGTTCTCCTGGAACAGGTCGTCCTCCAGGTCCTCGACCCGGTCGTCCACGGTCTGCAGCACGTCGAAGTAGCCGTCCACGACGTAGTCGAGCACGCCGTGCAGCAGGTACGGCACCCCGAGTTTCACCAGCTCGGAGTTGGCGTCCCAGCGCCTGACCACCTCGTCGATGTCGAAGGTGGGGTTCTCCCGCACGGTGACCAGCGCGTTCTTCGTCACGAAGATCGAGACCTCGACGAACTCGACCGTGTCGTCCTTGATCCTCGCGGCGTAGGCGGTGATGAACAGGTGGCTGTCGTAGGTGTCGAGCTTGGGCCGCTGCTGGTTGTGGAGCGCGTCCTCGACGGCCAGGGGGTGCAGCCCCAGCTCCTCGCTGACCTTCGCCAGGTCCGCCTTCGTGGGCGAGCAGAGGTCGAACCAGACGACGGCCGAGTCGTCCGCCACGTGGTCCGAGATGTCGTCGATCGGGAAGCCCTCGGCCTCCAGGACGCCGTTGCGATACAGGCGGGTGCGGTCCATGGGCGCCCACCCTAGCCCCGTCCGGCACGGCCTTCGTAGGTGGCCGTACGGATATATTCCCGGCAACCTCGGGGTTCGAGGAATAACCTCGCCCGCCCCGGGCAGCAGTGGCTACCACAACAGACGAAGCCTGAGGTGAGGTCACATGATAGTGCTGGGACTTCTCTTGATCGTACTCGCGGGTGCGACCGTGATCGCGGTCTCCTGGGATGAGACCGCAGCATCGACCACCACCGCGACGTTCACGATGTTCGACCGTACGTACCAGCTGACCCAGCTGGAGCTCTTCTTCGCGGGTGTGGCCACCGGAGCGGTCTTCCTGCTCGGCCTCGGCATCATCTTCGCCGGGATGAAGCGTTCGGCCGCGCGCCGTCGCAAGCTCCGCGCCGCGCGGGCGGAGGAGCACGACCGCGTCACCCGTCTGGAGGAGGAGAAGCGGGAGCTGGAGCGCAAGCTCGAGGAGACCCCCGCGACTCCGGCGACGACCGCTTCGACGACGACCACCACCACCTCCACGGCCCCGGCGGTCGACCGTGACCGCGACGGCGTCGACGACCGCCTGGAGGACACCGCCCCGCACCCGCGGGTCGACGTGCCCCGCCAGACCGCCGACGACCAGCTGGTGGCCGGTCGTCACGGGAACACGGACCGCCACTAGTCACCCGTCTCGTCCCACCTCCGACCGATCCCGACCGAATTCGTCCGACGCCGGTGCGGCACCCATCGCACCGGCGTCGGCATGTCCGGACGGTCTCGTCCCCCTGCCTGCGGCCTCTCGCGACCCGTCCCCCGGCAGGGCGGGGACCCGCGCGAGGTCCCGATCCGCCGTCTCCTCCGCGCCGCTCTGTCCGGCTTCCCTTCCGGCACGCTCCCCCTCGGGTCCCGTCACCCCGGGAACGGTCTCCCGCGAGGTGGACGCGTCGGGCGGGGACGCGCGGCGGTGGTGCAGGAGCGTCATGAGCCCTCCGGCGACGAGCCCCCAGAAGGCCGCGCCGATGCCCAGTAGCGTCAGCCCGGAGGCGGTCACCACGAAGGTGACGGCCGCGGCCTCCCTGCGCCCGGGGTCGGCGACGGCGGAGACGAGGGCCGCTGCGAGCGCGCCCAGCAGGGCCAGGCCCGCGACGGCCTCGACCAGCAGCGGCGGGGAGAGCAGGACGAGCGCGGTGGCCAGTCCCGAGCCGATCCCCAGGACGATCATCGAGATCCCCGCGGTGACCGAGGCGATCCACCGGCGGGACGGGTCGGGACCGGCGTCGGGACCGGCGGCCAGGGCCGCGCTGATCGCCGCCAGGTTCACCGCGTGACCGCCCAGCGGCGCTCCCAGCGTGCTGGCCAGGCCGGTGGAGACGAGGATCCCGCGCAGCGGGGGGCGGTAGCCGTACCCGGCCAGGACCGCCATGCCCGGCACGTTCTGCGAGGCCATGGTGACCAGGAACAACGGGAGCGCGATGCTGACCAGCGCCTGGGCGCTCCAGGAGGGGGCGGTCACCTCCACGATCGGCCACAGGTCCGCCGCGCCCGGTGCCTGGCCGGTCAGGGCGATCGCCGCGACGGCGACGAGGAGGGCCACCGGGGTCGCCCAGCGGCGCGCGAACCTGCTCAGCAGGACCCAGACGAGCACGGCGGGCCCGGCCAGCAGCGGTATCTCGGCGAGCGCCCGGACCGGCGCGATGCACAGGTCGAGCAGGACCCCCGCGAGCATGGCCCCGGCGATCGGCGCGGGGATCGCGCCGATCCAGCGGCCCAGGGCCGGGAACAGGCCCGCCGCGGTGAGCAGGAGGCCGGAGACCGCGAACGCGCCGACCGCGGCGGGAAACCCGCCCTGCACGGTTCCGGTCGCCACCAGCAGCGCCGCGCCGGGCGTGGACCAGGCGATGGTGATCGGGACGCGCCGGCGCAGGCCGAGCCAGACGGCGACCACGCCGTTGGCCACGCAGAGCGCCAGCAGCCCGGACGCGGCCTGCCGCTGGTCGGCGCCCACCGCCCTGAGCCCGGCCAGGACGACCGCGAACGAGCTGGCGAAACCGACGACCGCGGTGACCACTCCGGCGACCACGGGTTGAAGCAGGCGGGACATGTCGATCCTCACGCGGGGAGACGTGCGCCGTTCCGTAAACGGAACAGTCTTGATGCCGCACCATAGCCTCATGGACTCCGGAGCACAAAACCTTTCGCCCGCCCTGGACGGTGTCACATCCGGCATAGGGCGGCGGATCCGCCTGCTGCGCGAGGAACGCGGCATGTCGCTGTCGGCTCTGGCCCGTGCCGCGGGCGTCGGCAAGGCCACGCTCTCCGGCCTGGAGAACGGCACCCGCAACCCGACGCTGGAGACCCTCTGGGCGATCACCGCCGAGCTGGGCGTCCCGATGGCCATGGCCATCGGCACCCCCGCCGCGGGCACGGGCACCACCCCGGGCGGGAGCGTGAGCGAGGGGACGCCGGTCATCCACGGGACCGCCGTCGGCGGGGCGCTCCTGCAGGTCTTCGAGGACGAGTCGGTCACGTACGAGCTCTACCGGCTGGTGATCCGCGCGGGGACGCCGCAGGTCTCGCCCGCCCACCACGAGGGCGTCACCGAGCACGTGACCGTCTTCGCCGGGACGCTCAGCGCCGGGCCGGTCGGGGCCCCGATGCGGGCCGGGCCCGGCGAGCACGTCTCCTGGCGGTCGGACGTCCCGCACTCCTACGCCGCCCTGGGTGACCGGGACGTCCACGCCTCCCTGCTGATGCGCTACCCGCGTCCCTGACACCCGTGCCACCGGTCCGGCCGCCGTCGACACCCGGCCACCCGGGTCCATTTCAAAATTGGGCAAAAGTAATATTTAGGTATGACACCACGGTCCCTGGCGATTCTCTTCTGGGCCACGGGTGTCCTGGCGTACGTGATCGCCGTCTTCCACCGGCAGTCACTGGGTGTGGCGGGCATCGAGGCGGCGGCACGGCTCGGCGTCGGCGCGGCCGGGCTCTCCGCGCTGGCCATGTGCCAGCTTCTCGTCTACGCGGGCATGCAGGTGCCGGTCGGCATGCTGCTCGACCGGTTCGGCTCCAAGCGCATGCTGGTGCTGGGGGCCGCCGTGATGGCCTGCGGGGAGCTCGTCTTCGCCCTGGCCTCGGGGCTCGTGGCGGGGATCGCGGGCAGGGCGCTGGTCGGCTGCGGCGACGCGATGACGTTCATCAGCGTGATCAGGCTGGTCAGCCTCTCCTTCTCCGCCCGCCGCAACCCGCTGATCGTGCAGATCACCGGCCTGATCGGCCAGGTCGGCGCGGTCGCCTCGGCGGTGCCCCTCATCCACTCCCTGCACGTGTACGGCTGGACGCCCACGTTCACGGGCGCCGCCGTCCTCGGCGTGGTCTCCGCGTTCCTGGTGCTCCTCGTGCTGCGCGACTCCCGTCCCCAGCGGTCGGACCGCCCTCCCGGCCTGAGGGCCGCCTGGGCCGAGCCGGGCACCCGGCTGGGCATGTGGACCCACGCGGCCACCCAGTGCTCGTCCGCCTCGTTCCTGCTGCTGTGGGGGTACCCGTTCCTGGTCCAGGGCCAGGGGCTGTCCCCGGCGACGGCGGGCGTGCTGCTGTCCACGCTGACCATCTGCGGCATGGCCTGCGGGCCGCTGCTCGGCTACCTCGCCGGGCGGTTCCCCTTCCACCGCTCCCGCCTGGTGCTCTTCGTGATCGGCACCACCGCGGGGACGTGGAGCGCCGTGCTGCTCTGGCCGGGGCGGGCCCCGTTCTGGCTCCTGGTGGTGCTCGTGGTGGCGCTGGGGACCAACGGCCCCGGGTCGCTGATCGGGTTCGACTACGCCAGGACCTTCAACCCCACCACCCGGATCGGCGCGGCCACCGGCATCGTGAACGGCGGCGGCTTCGTCGCCTCGGTCTCGGTGATCGCCCTGATCGGCGTCACCCTCGACGTGATCGGGAACGAGAGCCTGGACGCCTTCCGGTGGGCGTTCCTCATGCAGTACCCGGTCTGGGCGCTGGGCACCGTCCAGGTCCTCCGCTACCGCGGCAAGGCGCGCCGGCTGCTCCTGGCCGCCGAGACGAACACCTGACCCGCCCGGCCCGCCCGCCGCGCCGGATCGCGAGGTCACAGCGGCCGCCGGGGCCGGGAACACCCCGGCCCCGGCGGCCGTTGTGACCTGATGTGGCCCCCGCCCTCCTGTCCGGGACGGCGTGAGAGTGCTACCGTGATCGCGGGTGTGACGCACCGTCGGCCAGACCGCGTGCGACGATCCGCCCTTCTTCCCCGTGACCGCGGTGCCGGTCCGATCGCTTGAACCCGGTCCGGCCGTCGTGCGGCCGGCCGATCCGATCTGATCCGATCCGCCACCGTGAGCCGGTCCGCCGCATTCACGCCGCTCCGCCGCATTCACGCCGCTCCGCCGCATTCACGCCGCTCCGCCGCGTTCACGCCGTCCGGCCACCCGCGCCGGGCCTTCCGCTCCGCTCCGCGTCCGGGCCGGCTCGCCTCCGAGCCCCTCCCCGGCGCCGGGCAAGCTCGGCCGCCCCCGTCCCCGGACGGGCCGTGCGGCCGTTTCCCCCACGTTCCACGAGACCCTGAGAGGTCCCCATGACGACCGAGACCCCCGCGGTGATCACCACCGCCCCCACGACCCACGAGACGTCCACGACCACCGGGACGTCCGCGACCACCTCCCACCCGGCCGCTCCCCGCGCGACCACCGTGCACGAGGCCGGGACCCGCAAGAGCACCCGCCGCACCGGCGCGCCGGAGAGCACGGCCAGGAAGGTCCCCCGCCCCCGCCGGGGCGACGCGGGCGGCACCGCACGGACCCCGCGGGCCCCGTCCGGCGACCGGGCCGCGGGAGCGTCCGGGGGACACGCCCCCGTCGAGACCGTGACCGGCCTGCTCGACGTCCAGGGCAGGACCGGTCACCTCCGGACCCGCGGCCACCTGCCCGGACCGGGTGACGTGCGCGTTCCCCCCGCCCAGATCACCGAGTACGGCCTTCGTCCCGGCGACCTCGTCGTGGCCACCTCGCGAGCCCCGTACGAGAGGCTGGAAGGGGTGGAGAGCGTGAACGGCGGTCCCGCCGGGCGGCCACGGCCCGACTTCGCCGACATGACCCCGATCCACCCGCGCGAGCGGCTCCGCCTGGAGGCCGGATCGGCGACCGGCCGGATCGTCGACCTGTTCGCGCCGGTGGGCAAGGGACAGCGCGGCCTCATCGTCGCCCCGCCCAAGGCGGGCAAGACGATGGTCCTGCAGAACCTGGCCGCCGCGATCAGCGCGAACCACCCGGACTGCCACCTCATGGTGGTGCTCGTCGGCGAGCGCCCCGAGGAGGTCACCGAGATGCGCGAGTCCATCCGGGGCGAGGTCGCCGCGTCCACCTTCGACCGTCCCGACCGCGACCACACCGCCGTCGCCGAGCTCGCGGTCGAGCGCGCCAAGCGCCTGGCCGAGAGCGGGCGCGACGTCGTGCTCCTGCTGGACTCCCTGACCCGGCTCGCCCGCGCGTACAACAACCTCGCCCCCGGTGGCGGGCGGACGCTGGCCGGTGGCATCGACACCACGGCCCTGCTGCCCCCGCGGCGCTTCTTCGGCGCCGCGCGCAACCTGCGCGACGGGGGCTCGCTGACCATCCTGGCCACCGTCCTGGTCGAGACCGGCTCGCGGATGGACGACAGCCTGTTCGAGGAGTTCAAGGGCACCGGCAACATGGAGCTGCGCCTCAGCCGCGCCCTCGCCGACAGGCGCCTCTACCCCGCCGTGGACCTCGACGCGTCCGGCACCCGCCGCGAGGAGATCCTCCTCGACCCGCAGGAACGGGAGCTCACCTGGCGGCTGCGCCGCACGCTGGGCGGCCTGGAGCGGCAGCAGGCCCTGGAACTCCTCCTCGACCGGCTCGGCGAGACCCCCGACAACGCGGCCTTCCTCCGGCTGATCCGGCAGACCACCTGATCACCGGCCCGTCCCACGGGCCCCGCCCGCACCCGGCGCGGACCCGGTGCCGCCGCGGTACGGACCCGGTACAGACCCGGTGCGGCCCGGATGCGGACCCCGGTGCGGACCCGGTACAGACCCGGTGCGGACCCGGTGCGGACCCGCCCGGACGGCGCCCCCCGCGGCAGGCGGCATGATGGCGGGATGCTGGCCGATGTCGTCGAACACCTCGCCTGCCCGGTCTGCGCGGGCGGGCTGACCCTTCACGAGCGGGCCCTCAGGTGCGACCTGGGGCACGGCTTCGACGTCGCCAGGCAGGGGTACGTCAGCCTGCTGACCGGGTCGCGGGTGCCGGGCACGGCCGACACCGCGGCCATGGTCGCGGCCAGGGACGCCTTCCTCGGCGCCGGGCACTACGACCCCCTCGCCCGCGCGGTGGCCGGGGCCTGCCCCGCCGGGGCCAGGGTGCTGGCGGACGCCGGAGCCGGGACGGGCCGCTATCTCGCCGGGGCGCTGGAAGCGCTGCCCGAGGCCGTCGGGGTGGCGCTGGACGTCTCCAAGCACGCGATCAGGCGGGCCGCGCGGGCACATCCGCGATCGGGTGCCGTGGTGGCCGACGTATGGAGGCCGCTCCCGTTGAGAGATGGCACGATAGATGTGCTTCTGAATGTGTTCGCCCCAAGAAATGGGGCAGAGTTCGCTCGGGTGCTCAAAGGTGCTGGTGAGCTCGTCGTGGTCACACCCACCTCACGGCATCTCGTGCCACTGGTGGAGCGGCTGGGACTCCTGTCGGTGGACGAATCGAAGGAGCGGCGGATGGCGGAGAGCCTGAGCGAGCACTTCATCGAGACCGGCCGGAGCAGCCACGCGTTCGAACTCGTCCTGGATCACGACGCGATCGAGGCGGTCGTGGGGATGGGCCCGAGCGCCCGGCACACGGATCCCGGGGTTATGCGAAGAAAGATCGCTGATCTGCCTGAAAAGAGCACCGTGGAGGCTTCTTTCCGCATGTCTATCTTTAAGCGTCGCCCTTAAGCAAGCTGTGTGCTTGACAGCTACCTTGGCGACCCGTGTTACTGATGTGACATTTAGTCCGAAATTCCCTGACATTAACCAAGCAATTGCCCGGTGAAGGCGACATACTGGACCGCAATCCGGCGGGCCGCGCCCGGACACGTGAAGCTGAAGCCTTGACGGAGGGAAGCGCCATATGAAGGCGGAGGAGCGCTGGCAGGCCAGGTTCCGCGCGCCGCGCGTGACGCTGCCCGTGTGGGCGGGTCAGGCCCCCAGCCGGTCCGTCTACCGCAGCAACGCCTCGGGAGCGTGGGAGGTCTACGCCTGGGACCGGGCGTCGGGTTCCACCCGGCAGGTGACCTCCAGGCCCAAGGGCACCTCGCACGGCGCGATCGACCCCACGGGCCGGTGGATCTGGTGGTTCGAGGACACCGACGGCGACGAGTGGGGCCGTTGGATGCGCCAGCCCTTCGGCGGCGGGCCCGACGAGCCGATCGACCTCCCCCCGGGCTTCCCGTCCGGGCTCGCGCTGGCGGCCACCGGCGACGCGGTCGTCGGGATGGCCAGGCCCGGCCAGGGCTTCACCGTCCACCTCGTACGGCCCGGCGAGCCCGCCCGGACGGTCTACGAGCACTCCGAGGCCGCCTCGGTCTCCGCGGTCTCCCTGGACGGCTCCCTGATCGCGATCGGCCACAGCGAGCACGGCGACGCCCGCCACCCCGCGTTGCGCGTGCTCCGGCCGAACGGCGAGGTCGTCGGCGACCTGTACGACGGCCCCGGCAAGGGCGTCCTCGGCCTGCGCTTCGCCCCGCTGTCCGGGGACCGCCGGCTGCTCACCCTGCACGAGCGCAGGGGCCGCCGCGAGCCCCTGGTCTGGGACCCCGAGACCGGCGACCAGCGCGAGATCTGGCTGCGCGACCCCGGGGAGATCACCGCCGACTGGTACGACGACGGCCGGTCGCTGCTCGTGGTGCGCGCCAACCGCGGCCGTACCTCCCTGACGCGCTACGACCTCCCCGGCGGCGGGCTGTTCCCGATCGAGACCCAGCACGGCGTGATCGACGCCGCCGCGCCCCGGCCCGACGGCTCGGTCGAGTACTCCTGGTCCAGCGGGGCGCACCCGCCGCTGATCCGGTCGACCAGCGGCCACGTCGTGATGAACCACGGCGGCCCCACCTCGCCCCCGTCGGTCCCGGTCGAGGACGTCGACGTGGAGGGGCCGGGCGGCCGCATCCACGCCCTGGTCTCGCGCCCAGAGCGCGGTTCCGGGCCCTTCCCCGCGGTCTTCCTGCTGCACGGCGGGCCCACCGCGCAGGACGACGACTCGTTCGTGCCGCAGGTGGCCGCCTGGGTGGACCTCGGCTTCGCGGTCGTACGGGTCAACTACCGCGGCTCGACCGGCTACGGTTCGGCCTGGCGGAACGCCCTGCACGGCGACCTCGGGCACATCGAGCTCTCCGACGTCGCCGCGGTCAGGGAGACCATGGTCGACCGGGGCGTCTGCGACCCCGACCGGCTGGTGCTCGCCGGCGCGTCCTGGGGCGGCTACCTCACCCTGCTGGGCCTGGGCACCCAGCCCAAGACGTGGGCGGCGGGCATCGCCACGGTGCCGATCGCCGACCACGAGGCCACCTACCGGGAGGAGGCCGAGGGACTGCGCTCCTACCACCGCGCGCTGTTCGGCGGCTCCCCCGAGGAGCAGCCCGAGCGCTACGCGGGCAGCTCGCCGATCACCTACGTCGACCAGGTCGAGGCGCCCCTGCTGATCCTCGCCGGGGAGAACGACCCGCGCTGCCCGATCGGGCAGATCGAGGCGTACGTGGCGCGGCTCGCCTCACGCGGCCACGAGCACGAGGTCTACCGCTACGACGCGGGCCACGGCTCCCTGGTCGTCTCCGAGCGCATCGCCCAGATGTCGGCGCAGCTGGACTTCGCCCGCAGGCACATCAAGATCGACAGCTGACCGCACCGCCACGCTCCCCGGCGTACGGCCGGCAGGCGCGGGCGGGCAGGGCTGCCGGGAACGTCCGGCAGACGCGACGGACGCGGCGGTCAGCGGGCGCGCAGCACCACGATCGCCATGTCGTCGGCGCTCGGCTCGGGGGCGAAGTCCTGGACGGCACGGCGGATCCGTTCGGCCACCGCCCGTGCCGACAGGCCCGCGCACTCGGCGAGCAGCCTGGCCAGCCCCCCGTCGTCGTCGAGCAGCCGCCCGCCCCTGCGGCGCTCGGTGACCCCGTCGGTCACCGCCAGCAGCACGTCACCGGGGTCGAGGTGGACGACCTCGGCCTTGAAGGTCGCCTCGGGGAACACGCCCAGCAGCGACTGGGAGGTCACCACGGTGTCCACCTCCCCGTCGGCGCGCAGCCTCAGCGCCTCCGGATGCCCGGCGGAGACCATCGACACCTCCAGCCCGCTCGCGGACGGGGTGATCTCCCCGTGCAGCAGCGTCAGGAAGCGCGCGCGGTCGCCCTCGTCCAGGATGGCCTGGTTGAGCCGGTCCAGGACCGCGGCCACCCCGTAGCCCTCCCGGGCCAGCAGCCGCAGGGTGTGCCGGGCCAGGCCGGTGACCGCGGCGGCCTCGGGACCCGTCCCGCAGACGTCGCCCACCGCGAACCGCCACGAGGACTCCCCGGCCGCGAACAGGTCGTAGAAGTCCCCGCCGACCTCGTTGGTCTCCCCGGCCGGCTCGTAGACCACGGCGGGGTCGAGACCGGGGATCTCACCCGGCTCGTCCGGGGGGAGCAGGCTGCGCTGCAGCGCCCGGTTGGCCGCCGCCTGGGTGGCGTACAGCAGGGCGTTGTCCAGTGCGAGCGCGGCCCGCCGGCCGATGTCCTCGGCGTACTGGAACACGTCCTCGGCGAACCGGTCGGGCCGGCCCAGGCACATCGCGCCCAGCGTGCGCCCGCGCGCCAGCAGCGGGATGATCAGCATCTGCGAGTCGGCGAGCTGCATGGACCCGCCGGTCTGCGGGATCTGGACGGCGTCGAGCTCCTCGCGCAGCTCGTCGATGCGCTGCTCGTCGGTGTGCCACAGGTAGGCCGGCCGCTGCGGGCCGCCCTCGTTGTTCCAGGTGTAGACCGCGCACCAGGTGGCCAGCCTCGGCACCACGATCTGCGAGATGATCGCGGGCACCATGTCGGGGTCGAGGGTGCCCGCCAGCAGGTCGCTGGCGTCGGCGAGGAAGCCCATCCAGATCGGCCCGCGATTGGGCTCCTCGGCCGTCCACTCCGAGGACGGCCGCCCGGAGGAACCGGGTAGCCTGAGTTTGGCCCAGTGTGTGCGCTGCTGCCCGGCGAAGGTGACACCCCACTCCTCCACCGGCACGGACGGGGCGTCGAAGCCCGACTCCGGTGCCCGCCTGTGGCGCACCTCTATCTGCAGACCGTCGCCCAGATGGCTCCAGACGATCTCGAAGGGAACACCGGTCACCTGCGACGAGAGATCCATCGCCAGCCGCTCGGCGGGCGCCATGACGGACGCGGCGGCCCAGGCGGTCATCACCTCTCTGGTGAACCGCCTGGCTTCGGGGACGGCCGTCTCTCCCGGGGCGAAGGTCGCCGCCAGGACGGCACGGGGAGCACCGGTCATTGTTCCGTGACTACCACACTTCCCGTTGACATGGGGTGAATCGAAGGTAGGACTACACATTGCGCACCGTGACAGACTGGTATGACTCACGGCTGCGCCCCCGGGAGTCAAGGAGGTCACATGACCACGGTCGACACCGTGCCCGACGTCGAGGAGCGACGTTACAGCGAATCGGACCTGAGGCCGATTCTGCAGACGCTCATCACCTGGCGCGACGGTGACTTCCGCCGCCGGGTGCCGCACGCCCCGCCCGGTATTCTCAGCGAGATCCGCCTGCTGCTCAACGAGGTGGCCGACCGCCGAGAGCACCTGGCCAACGAGCTGCACCGGGTGCGCCGCGAGGTGGTCAAGGAGGGCCGCTTCAGCGAGCGCCTGACCCCCGGCCCCGGCGTGGGCTCGTGGGCCGAGAGCGTCGACTCGGTCAACGCGCTGATCGACGCGCTGGTCGGCCCGGTCAGCGGGGCCGCCGACGTGATCGACGCGGTGGCCAAGGGCGACCTGTCGCGCCGGATCGACCTCGACCGCGGTGCCCGGGGCGAGGTGCGCCGCCTCGGCAAGGCGATCAACGGCATGGTCGACCAGCTCTCGCTCTTCACCTCCGAGGTGACGCGGGTGGCCCGCGAGGTCGGCACCGAGGGCCGGCTGGGCGGCCGGGCGAACGTGCGCGGGATGTCCGGGAGCTGGCGCGACCTCACCGAGGCCGTCAACACCATGTCCAGCCGCGTCTCGGCCCAGGTCCGCGACATCGCCGCGGTGACCACCGGGGTGGCGCGGGGCGACCTGAGCCGCAAGGTGACCGTCGACGCGGTCGGCGAGATGTTCGAGCTGAAGAACACCGTGAACACCATGGTGGACCAGCTGCTGGCGTTCGCCGAGGAGGTCACCCGGGTGGCCCGCGAGGTCGGCACCGAGGGACAGCTCGGCGGCCAGGCGCAGGTGCGCGGCGTCTCGGGGGTCTGGAAGGACCTCACCGACAACGTCAACGTGATGGCCGGCAACCTGACCACCCAGGTGCGCGCCATCGCCGCGGTCTCCACCGCGGTCGCGCAGGGTGACCTGTCGAAGAAGATCACCGCTGACGCGCAGGGCGAGATCCTCCAGCTCAAGGACACCCTCAACACGATGGTGGACCAGCTGTCGATGTTCGCCGACGAGGTCACCCGGGTGGCCCGCGAGGTCGGCACCGAGGGCCAGCTCGGCGGCCAGGCCCGGGTGCGCGGCGTCTCGGGGGTCTGGAAGGACCTCACCGACAACGTCAACTCGATGGCCAACAACCTCACCTACCAGGTCCGCAACATCGCCGAGGTCACCACCGCGGTGGCCAACGGCGACCTGACCCGCAAGATCGACGTGGACGCGCAGGGCGAGATCCTCGCGCTGAAGACCACCATCAACACCATGGTCGACCAGCTCTCCTCGTTCGCCTCCGAGGTCAGCCGGGTCGCCCGCGAGGTCGGCTCCGAAGGACAGCTCGGCGGCCAGGCGCAGGTGCCCGGCGTCTCCGGCACCTGGAAGGACCTCACCGACAACGTCAACGTGATGGCCAACAACCTGACCACCCAGGTGCGCCAGATCGCGGCCGTCTCCACCGCGGTGGCCCAGGGCAACCTGTCGAAGAAGATCACCGCTGACGCGCAGGGCGAGATCCTCCAGCTCAAGGACACCCTCAACACGATGGTGGACCAGCTGTCGATGTTCGCCGACGAGGTCACCCGGGTGGCCCGCGAGGTCGGCACCGAGGGCCAGCTCGGCGGCCAGGCCCGGGTGCGCGGCGTCTCGGGGGTCTGGAAGGACCTCACCGACAACGTCAACTCGATGGCCAACAACCTCACCTACCAGGTCCGCAACATCGCCGAGGTCACCACGGCCGTCGCGTCGGGGAACCTCAACCGCAAGATCGACGTGAACGCCCAGGGCGAGATCCTGGCGCTGAAGACCACCATCAACACCATGGTCGACCAGCTCTCCTCGTTCGCCTCCGAGGTCAGCCGGGTCGCCCGCGAGGTCGGCTCCGAGGGCAAGCTCGGCGGCCAGGCCCGCGTCGAGGGCGCCGAGGGCATCTGGAGGGGCCTCACCGAGAACGTCAACGAGCTCGCCGCCCGCCTGACCACCCAGGTGCGCGCCATCGCCGAGGTCACCACGGCCGTCGCCACCGGCGACCTGACCCGTTCCATCACCGTCGACGCCGAGGGCGAGATCGGCGAGCTGAAGGACAACATCAACATGATGGTGTCGGTGCTGCGCGACACCACCACCGCCAACCAGGAACAGGACTGGCTGAAGTCCAACCTGGCGAGGATCTCCCGCCTCATGCAGGGCCACCGCGACCTGATGGAGGTCGCCAGGCTCATCATGAGCGAGCTGACCCCGCTGGTCTCGGCCCACTACGGCGCCTTCTACCTCGCCGAACCCGCCGGCGACCACGACCTGCACCTCATCGCCGGGTACGGCGCCCGTCCCGGCAACGGCCCCCGCCAGCGGTTCGCGACCGGCGAGGGCATCGTCGGCCAGGCCGCGCTGGAGGGCAGGGGGATCGTCCTCGGCAACGTGCCCGCCCGCTACCTGACCGTCGACACCGGCCTGAGCACCTCCACGCCCGCGCAGATCGTCGTGCTGCCCGTGCTGTTCGAGACCCAGGTGCTCGGCGTGCTGGAGCTGGCCTCGTTCAACGAGTTCAGCGAGGTCCACCACGACTTCCTGAACCAGCTCGTCGAGACCATCGGCGTCACGATGAACACGATCATCGCCAACTCCCGTACCGAGGACCTGCTGACCGAGTCGCAGCGCCTCACCACGGAGCTGCAGGAACGCTCCGACGAGCTGCAGCGCCAGCAGGAGGAGCTGCGCCGCTCCAACGCCGAGCTGGAGGACAAGGCCGCGCTGCTGGCCAAGCAGAACCGGGCCATCGAGATCCAGAACTTCCAGATCGAGCAGGCCCGACGGACGCTGGAGGAGCGCGCCGAGCAGCTCGCGGTCTCCTCCCGCTACAAGTCCGAGTTCCTCGCCAACATGTCCCACGAGCTGCGCACCCCGCTGAACAGCCTGCTGGTGCTGGCCAAGCTGCTCACCGAGAACGCCGACGGCAACCTCACGCCCCAGCAGGTGGAGTTCGCCCGCACCATCCACGGCGCGGGCTCGGCCCTGCTCCAGCTCATCAACGACATCCTGGACCTGTCCAAGGTCGAGGCCGGGCGGATGGACATCCACCCCCAGCAGATCTCGCTGCCCAAGCTCGTCGACTACTTCGAGTCCACCTTCGCCCCGCTGGCGCAGGACAAGGGCCTGTCGTTCACCGTCGAGGTGGACCCGTCGATCCCGCAGGAGCTGCGCACCGACGAGCAGCGCCTGCAGCAGGTGCTGCGCAACCTGCTCTCCAACGCGATCAAGTTCACCCCCAAGGGCGAGGTGAAGCTGCGCGTGATGCACGCCAGGCGCGCCGTCGCCTTCGTGGACGACACCCTGCGCGGTGCCGACGGCATCCTGGCCTTCGAGGTGGTCGACACCGGCATCGGGATCGCCTCCGACAAGCTGGAGGTCATCTTCGAGGCGTTCCGCCAGGCCGACGGGACCACCAGCCGCAAGTACGGCGGCACCGGCCTGGGGCTGTCGATCTGCCGGGAGATCGCCCGCCTGCTCGGCGGGGAGATCCACGTGGTCAGCAAGGTCGGCGAGGGCAGCACCTTCACCCTCTACCTGCCGCCCTCCTACGGCGGCCCGCTGGCCTCCCGCGACGGCGGGGCCAGCGCCCTCACCTCCTCCCCCCGCAACCCGGTGCTCCTCGGCGTGACCGACGAGCCCGACGAGCTGCCCGAGCTGCCGGAGATGCCCGCGCTGCCGATCGGCGAGGACATGCCGCTGCCGGCCTTCTCCCGGGAGGAGGGCAAGCCGTGGAAGGGCGAGGACCCGCTGACCGGCGCGAAGATCCTGATCGTGGACGACGACATCCGCAACGTGTTCGCCCTGACCAGCGTTCTGGAACGCTACGGCTCCACGGTGATCTACGCGGAGAACGGCCGCGAGGGCATCGAGCAGCTGGAACGCAACGAGGACGTCTCCCTGGTGCTCATGGACATCATGATGCCGGAGATGGACGGCTGGGCCACCACCTCGGCGATACGCCGGATGCCCCAGTTCGCGGATCTGCCGATCATCGCGCTAACCGCTAAGGTCATGCGAGGCGACCGGGAGAAGAGCATCGCTTCCGGCGCCTCCGACTACGTGCCCAAGCCCGTGGACGTCGACCGCCTGCTCGAACGGCTGCGCGGCTGGCTGACCCGGGGCAAGCCGGCCGGCGACTCCGACGAAGGCGTGTGATCGATGCCGGACAGAGCCAAGATCCTCCTGGTGGACGACCGGGAGGAGAACCTCATCGCGCTCGAGGCCATCCTCAGCTCGCTCGACCTCGTACCGGTCCGCGCGAAGTCCGGGGAGGAGGCGCTGAAGGCCCTGCTCGGCACGGAGTTCGCGCTGATCCTGCTGGACGTGCGCATGCCGGGCATGGACGGGTTCGAGACGGCCGCCCACATCAAGCGGCGCGAGCGCACCCGCAACATCCCGATCATCTTCCTGACCGTGGTGGACAGCGCTCCCGACTACGCCTTCCGCAGCTACGCGGCCGGCGCGGTGGACTACCTCACCAAGCCCTTCGACCCGTGGGTGCTCAGGGCCAAGGTCGCGGTGTTCGTGGAGCTGTACAACATGAACCGCAGGATGGCCGAGCAGGCCGCCATGCTCCGTGAGCGTGTCGGCGCCGAGCTGCCCCCCGGCGAGCCGTCCGACCAGGCGGCCGTGCTGCCCGAGCTGTCCCGCCGCCTGACCTCGGTCGAGGAGGAGCTGGTACGGGTCGTCGAGCTGGTCCGCGAGAACGGGGACCCGCGCCTGGCGGGCCCGGTCGCCGAGCTGTCCCGCCGCCTCGACCACCTGCGGTCCGGCTTCGACGCCCTGACCTGACGGGCGCCCCCCTCACCACCGTCCGGGCCGGGGCGGGAGGGGCGCCGGCGGGGTCACTCCTCGGCCAGCACGGCCTCGCCGACGTCCCCACGTAGCCGGTCGTTGGCCCGTTCGAGCGCGGCGAGCACGATCTCGCGCTGCTCGTCGCTCGTGCCGCCCATCGTCTGCTCGGCGAGTTCCGCCCACACCCGTTCGATGGCCGGCACCAGCTCGTGGCCCGCGTCGGTCACCACGATGCGCACCTGGCGGCGGTCCGTGGCGACCGCCTCGCGGCGGAACCAGCCGCTGTTCTCCAGCCGGGCCAGGCTGCGGGTCGCGGTCGGCGGCTCGATCCCGACCCGGGCCGCCAGCTCCGAGACCGTCATCCCCTCGCGCTCCTGGGCCAGCAGCCAGAGCAGCACGTCCTGGCCCGGGTGCAGGCCGAGCTCGGCGAGCTTGCGCGCCTTCACGGCGCGGTAGAGCTTGCTCATCTTGTTCAGGGCCCGGTTGACGCGCATCGCCTCGCTTGCATCCACGACCGCCATCCTATATCTATATAGTCGGCTAATAGATAGCCGACTAATAGATGGTCGGCTAAGCATTGGAGGAACGATGAATCTCGGACTCGACGGCCGGGTCGTGCTGGTCACCGGGGCGTCCGGCGACATCGGCTCCGCGATCGCCAGGGCGTTCGCGGAGGAGGGCGCGCCGGTGGCCGCGGGCTGGCACGGCAACGAGGAGGGGGCACGCGCCGTCGTCGACCCGATCGTGCGGGCGGGGGGCAGGGGCATGACCGTGCGGATCGACCAGCGTGACCGCGAGTCGGCACGGGCGGCGGTACGCCGCGTCGAGGGCGAGCTCGGTGACGTCGCGGTCCTGGTCGCGAACGCGGTCGCCTGGCCGGACAGGACGCAGGAGACCTGGGACGGCCTGACCGACGGCCTCACCGCGAACGTGACGGGGACGATGGCCGTGATCGACGCCGTCCTGCCCGGCATGAGGAGCGCGGGCTGGGGGAGGCTGGTGCTCATCTCGTCGGACGTGGTCGACCAGCCCATACCCGCGGGCGTGGCCTACCCCGCCGCCAAGAGCGCGCTGGAGGCGGCCGCGAGGGTGCTCGCCGTCCGGGAGGCCCGGCACGGCGTCCTCACCAACGTCGTGCGGCCGGGCTTCACGCTGACGGAGCGAGCGCTGAACACTCCCGGGCTCGGACGGCCGGCCGTCGACGCCGAGGGCGCGCAGACACCGACGGGCCGCATCTGCACGCCACAGGACGTCGCCTCCGCGGTCGCCTACCTGGGCTCGGCCGCGAACGGGCACGTCAACGGCGAGATCCTCTCCGTGGCGGGCGGGCGGCAGCTGACCCGCTGACGGCGGTCACCGCGCGTCCCCGGCCGGACGGCCCGCGCCTTCCACCGGCTTCGCCACGCCCGGTGCCCACGCGCCCGGCGACGGCTCGGGAGTAGCTCCGGGGGCTCAGCGCCGGGCGCGCTCCAGGGCGTCCCAGAAGCCGCGGCGCAGGGCGTGCCGGACCTCGTCGTGCAGCAGGAAGTCGATCGGCAACGACGACCCCTGCAGCAGGCGCGCCTCCAGGTCGGAGGGCATCCGGGGCTTGCGGGCCAGGACGGCCTCCAGCCACAGGGCGGGCGCGTCCTTGGCGACGGACTCGCCGAAGTCGTGTCCCTCCTTGTGCGCGGCCTGCACCGCGTCCGAGAGGGTCGTCGCACCGGGGCCGGGGCCGGTGCTCTGCTGCGGCACCGGAGCGGCGTGAGGGCCGGTGTAGGCGCCCATCTGCGAGGGCTGGTACGCCGGCATGCCGCCGGTGTTGCCACCGCCCAGCGAGTACTGCGGGGCGGCCGGCGGCGGCCCGGCCTGTCCGCCCGGTGCCGCGTGGGACGGCGACGGGGACGGAGGGGTCGCCGCCTGGGACGCCTGCGGTGCCTGGGCCGGCTGGCCGGACGGGGCGGGCGGGGCGGCCTGCGGGAGCGGTGACTCCTGGGTGTAGCTCGGATAGGCCGAGGACGGCAGCGCGGGCTGGGCATGGGCCGCGCGGGACTTCTGCACCGCCGGGACGGGGCTGGTGACCGGGGACCCGTTGGCGCCGCCGGCGCGGGAGGGGGCGGACTGCCCGTTGCTCGCGTGCCGGTGGCCGTTGACCGCCAGGGCCGGCGTCTCACCGCTGATCAGGCTGACGTGCGGGCGCAGATGGGTGGCACCGATCTCGATGAGGTCGTCGCACTCCTGGCGCAGCGTGCGGGAGACGGCCCAGCTCCCGTCGGCGCTGATGTGCACCACGGTCACCCGGACGCCGAGGTCCTGGGCGTCGCACACGACCTGTGCCAGGTCCTCGTCACCGCTGACCACGACCGCGTCGCAGACCGCGCCGTTGCGGGCCAGCGTCATCAGGTCACGGTGGACCTGGGCGTCGACGCCCTCGCGACGACCGGGACGGATGCGCGACAGGCGGAGCTTCAGGCCGGGGATGTCGGCCAGCGTGTCGTGCTCGGGCGTACGACGGCCCTCCACGGTGGCCTCGTACCAGTAGCAGCGCAGCAGCGGCAGGCCGGTGCGCTCCCTCGACAGCTTGTTCAGCAGCTGGAGCAGCCCCGGATAGTCCCAGGCGACCGATTCGCGATGGCGGGTCCCGTGCACCGCCATCGCGCCGTCGGCCAGCAGGTAGCCGGCGTCCACGAACAGCGCACAACGATCCACACGACACCGCCCTTCCTACGTGGCCCGATCCTTCGGCTCAGACAGGCCTAAAACAGCCCCTGAGAGACCGGACAGACGGCCCTTCCTCAGGGTAATCAAGCGGCTGACCCTTCGAGGGTGAATCCCGACGATTCCACCCGCGCTCGACCAAACGTTGGAGTGTTCACCGCAGACCGTACCAGTTTGTCCCGTTCACGATCTGGTCCGAATCTGGTTCGAATCTGGTTCGACGAGACGCGCGCGCACCCGCTCCCCGGCCATCCTGCCATCCGCTCCCGGGAGTGTCGTGCGGAGTCGCGCGATCGCTCGCCCACGGAGTCGCGGGAGCACGCGACCGACGCGGTCACCGAGTCGCGGAGACGCGCGGTCGCGGGGGCGCGGGGGCGCGGGGGCGCGCGGTCACGAAGTCACGGGGGCGCGCGATCGCGGGGTCACGGGAC
The DNA here is from genome assembly GCF_055586505.1 of Streptosporangium sp. NPDC050148. Lineage (NCBI taxonomy): Bacteria > Bacillati > Actinomycetota > Actinomycetes > Streptosporangiales > Streptosporangiaceae > Streptosporangium > Streptosporangium sp. NPDC050148. The sequence goes on from NZ_JBVJIA010000003.1 coordinate 222,100, forward strand.
CGTCTGGACGCTCACCGCCGCCACGCCGAACAGCAGGACGTCCTGGCGCGTGCCGAGTTCCAGCACCGGGTCACGTCCCAGCGGGGCCCGGAAGCGGTCCACGTCCGTGCCGAACGTCGCCCCGCCCCGCGCCCCGGTGGCGGACCCGTCGAACGGGTTGCGCGGGTCCCGTCCCCCGCCGACGGGCCGCAGCGTCCGGCCGCCGACCCGTACCCGGTCGCCTCGCACGTCCGCGTCGCCCTCCCAGGTCACCAGCGCCATTCTCGCGGCCACGCGGGCGGACGTCAGCCCGTCGAGCGGTATCCGCACCGAGCGGCGCCCCGTACCCAGCACGGTCGCGTCGTCCACCACCACCGCCTGGCCGTACGGCCGGCGCGGATCGGCCACGATGACCACCAGCCCCCACCCGGCGTGCCGTGACACCCCCGGTCGCACCGAGGGGTCCGCCACCCAGTACGTCCCGCCGACCCTGCCCAGCAGGCGCGTCACATCGGCGAACGCCCGGTAGCCCCTGCCCACGGGCAGTTCCCTCTGGACCACCTCGGACGCCCTGACCTGCCGGTACTCCCTCTCCCCCGGCGCCTTGAACTTGATCCGCCCGCCGGGGGGCGCGCTCGCCGACCAGTAGAGCCCCGCCCAGACCACCTTGCTGGCCGATGGCAGCAGAAGCCGGGCCGCGCTCGACACGCGCGTCGAGGGATCGGTGTCCCGGTCGAGCAGACGCATCCGCCAGCCGTTGTTGTCGCGCCTGCCGCCCTGGCGCGCGCGGGCGCTCTCGCACTCCGGCCGGGAGGCGTCGCAGCTCAGCAAGGTGTTGCCGATCGCGGAGACGGCCACCCTGCCGTCGGTGGCGAACCTGGCCGGGGCGCCCGACGCCCGCACGCCGGTACGGGCCCCGGCCGTGGTCCGCGTCCCCGGGGCGGAGACCATGACCGAGGGCGCCGCACCGGGGACGGCCTGGTCCGACACCATGACCCTGAGGAACACGGCCGTGACCCGGCCTGCCGGGAGCGGGCCGCGCACGCACCGCGCGCCCCTGCTCCGGGCCCGGCAGGACCAGCCGTCCACCGTGCCGACCGGTGTCACGACACCGACGGCGTGCCCCCTGGGGGAACCCGACGGCAGGGTCACGCCGCGCGGAAGGACGACGTCGGCGACGACCTCCCCGCTCGGCCCGCCCCCGGCGTTGCGCAGCCGCAGCGCCACGATGCCCGCCTTGGACCTGACCAGGGCGCCCATCACGTCGATCGTGGCCACCAGGTGGGGCACCGGCGCGCCAGGGGTCACCCCGGCGGGCCCGGACGGCGACCCGGCGGGCGGCGGTACGGCTCCCGGCGTACCACCGCCCGTGCCGTCTCCCACTCCGTCTCCCGTGCCGTCCTGCGGCGGTGCCAGCGGGTCTCGGGCGCCGGGAGACGGCACACCGGGCGTACCGGCACGAGGTGTGCCGGGGCCGGTCGTACCGGCGTCGGGTGTGGAGGCGCCGGGGACCGGGAAGGCGACGATCGGCTCGGAGGCCGCGCTCGGCGGGAGGGCCTCCCGGCGGCCCGGTGCCAGGACGAGGACCGCCGCCACCGCGACCACGACCGCGGTGACCGCGGCCCCTGCGATCAGGGCACGCCGCGTGGAGCGGGGCGTCCTGCGCCAGAGACCGGGGAGCCCGCCCCCGTCGGCCGCGCCCAGCCTGCCGAGCGCCGCCAGGTAGGCCGGGAACGCGGGGCCGACGACGAGCGGGCCGACCACGGAACGCAGGCTGCGGCCGATGCCGGTCACCTCCGTGAACACCGCCCGGCAGCCGGAGCAACCGTCCAGGTGCTCGTTCACCACCCTGCCGTGCGCCCTGGCCAGGCTGCCGCGGACGTAGGGGCCCAGCCTGGCCAGCACGGGCCTGCACTCGGGCACGTGGGACTCGGCCAGATGGATGCGCAGGCACGCCTGGCGCATCCCCTCCCGGGCCCGGTAGGCGAGCGCGTCCGTCCCGCCGACCGTCAGGCCCAGCAGGAGCGCGGTCTCCTCGGGCGGGGTCCTCTCGACCTCGGTGTGCCACAGCACGAGCTGCCAGCGCTCGGGCAGCGAGCGGAAGGCCCTGGCCACCGGCGAGCGCTCCAGTGCCGCCGACGCCGGATCGGTGAGGGGCGCCCCCGGGTCGAGGACCCCCGTCTCCCCTCCGGCCGGTTCCCCGCCGGTACCGGACGCGGTGCCACCGTCCCCCGAGGCGGCACCGTCCCCGGCTCCGGCCCCTCCGGCACCGTTCCCGGCCCCACCGCGTCCGGTACCACCGTCTCGGGCACGGTCGGCGGCGCCGTCACCGTCCGCGGTGCGGTCCGTCGCGGCGCGGTCCGTCACCAGGCGGCGCAGGGCGGTCAGCAGGTAGATGCGGAACGCCTGCTCCGGGCCGTCCCCCCGGGCGACCACGCGATGGACCTCGGTGAACGTCTCCTCCACGACGTCCGCGCCCCCGGCCTCGTCCCGCACGAGCAGGCGTGCCAGGGCGTGCGCCGCGTGGGCGTGCCGCCGGTGGAGCAACCGGTACGCCGCCGGATCGCCGTTTCTGGTGGCGGCCAGCAGCTCGGCATCGCCTTGAGATGTTTTCCCACTCATTGTGACCCCGTCATTACCCATGGTTGCCTGCCGGATGATCCCGCAGTCCGTGCCGGGAGTAAACCCGGATCGCACTTTTGCCGCCGCAGGGCCGGGAGAGGAGCCGTCGCGCACCGTCCGGGACTCCGGCCGCAGGTCACGGGGATTCCAGCGGGTTTCGCCGGGTGTCGACGCGTTCAGGGGAACACGGAGGGATGTCGTGTTTTTCGGGGAGTTCCGGCGTGAGGCCCGCGAGGGGACGGGCCCGATCGGGTGACGGCGGGGCCGCCCTAACCTGATTGCCATGAGCGATCGCGAGAACCTGCTGGTGGAGATCAAGGGCAAGGGCGTGGTGCACGGCAAGGTCGTGCTCTCCTCGGGCCAGGAGGCCGACTTCTACGTGGACATGCGCCGGGTGACCCTCGACGGGCAGGCGGCGCCGCTGGTGGGACGGGTCATGCTGGACCTCACCCAGGACCTGGAGTACGAGGCGGTCGGCGGGCTGACGCTGGGCGCCGACCCGGTGGCGACCGCCATGCTGCACGCGGCCGCGGCCCGGGGCAGGACCCTGGACGCGTTCGTGGTCCGCAAGGCGCAGAAGGCCCACGGCATGCAGCGCCGGATCGAGGGGCCGGACGTGGCGGGGCGGCGGGTGCTGGCGGTCGAGGACACCTCCACGACCGGCGGGTCGCCGCTGACCGCGGTTGAGGCGCTGCGCGAGGCGGGCGCCGAGGTCGTGGCGGTCGCCACCATCGTGGACCGCGGCGCCGCCTCGGCGATCGCCGAGGCCGGGCTGCCGTACCGGACCGCCTACACGCTGGCCGACCTCGGCCTGGCCTGAAGGAGCCCGTACCCCTTCCGGGGTCACTCGGAAGGGGTACGGGGCCCCGGGGCACGCGAACCCACGAGCGCGAGCCCGGGAGCGCGGACCCCGGGAGTGCGGACCCCGGGAGTGCGGACCCCGGGAGTGCGGACCCCGGGAGTGCGGACCCCGGGAGTGCGGACCTCGGGAGTGTGAATCCGGGAGCGCGGATCGGGCAGAGTGCGGCCCGGAGGTGCGCGGTCAGTCGCGGGAGACCGTGAACTCCTCGCGCTCCCCGGGCCTGACCGGGGGACGGACGGTCCCGTTCACCTGGACGCGGACGGCGGCCGAGTCCGCCAGGACCACGTCGACCTTGGGGTCGAAGGACTGGAACCGCTCGTCCCGGACCATCTCCCGGTCGAACAGCACGTCACCCCCGGTGACCTTGAGGAAGACCGTGGGGCACTCCTGGCGCAGGCACTCGACGAGGACGGTGGGGACCCGTTCGGCGGCGGGTGCGGGGGCGGGGGAGGAAGCGGCGGCCCGGGTGGGCGTCGTGGCCGTCTTCTCGTCGGAGCCGGAGCCGCCGAACAGCGACAGGACGCCGAACACGATCAGGGCGACGAAGGCCGGCACCACCAGTCCGAGGAGGACCAGGCGCGCGATACCCATGGGGTCGGACCTGTGGCGTCCCACACCGTGGAGATTAGCGGTTCATGAGGAGATTTCACGACCGGTCCGAAGGATCGGGGCGTACGCCACCGGATCCGGAAGATCGTACATTCCGGCCCAGGTCATGCCGGAAAATCACCGACGCACAGAAAGCAGGAGGACCGGGGCCCGGGAACCCTCACCCGGGCCGGTAGCGTAGGCCGCGAAAGTACCCGGTGGACCTCTGCACCACCCCGAAGGAGTGGGGTGCGCTGTCCGGCCGGGGACGGAACCCGGGATACTGGCCTACGGGCCATGTCCTCATGCCCCGCGCCAGCTGTTCACAGCCGTCTCCAGGGAGATGACACGATGCCTATCGCGACCCCAGAGGTCTACGCCGAGATGCTCGACCGGGCCAAGGCGGGAGGTTTCGCCTACCCGGCCATCAACGTGACCTCTTCACAGACCCTCAACGCCGCGCTCAGGGGGTTCGCCGAGGCCGAGAGCGACGGCATCATCCAGGTGTCGACCGGCGGTGCCGACTTCCTCTCCGGAACCACCGTCAAGAACATGGTGACCGGTTCGGTGGCGCTGGCGGAGTACGCCCGCGTGGTCGCGGCCAACTACCCCGTGACGGTCGCCCTGCACACCGACCACTGCCCCAAGGACAAGCTGGACGGTTTCGTCCGCCCGCTGCTGGACATCTCCCTCGAGCGGGTGGCCAGGGGCGAGGACCCGCTCTTCCAGTCGCACATGTGGGACGGTTCCGCCGTCCCGCTGGACGAGAACCTGGAGATCGCCAAGGAGCTCCTCGAGAAGACCGCCCGCGCGAAGATCGTCCTTGAGGTGGAGATCGGCGTCGTCGGCGGCGAGGAGGACGGTGTCGTCGGCGAGATGAACGACAAGCTCTACACCACCACCGACGACGCCCTCGCGACCGCCGAGGCCCTGGGCCTGGGCGAGCGGGGCCGCTTCATGCTCGCCGCGACCTTCGGCAACGTGCACGGCGTCTACAAGCCGGGCCACGTCAAGCTCCGCCCGAGCGTGCTCAAGGACATCCAGGAGGCGGTCGGCACCAAGTACGGCAAGGACAAGCCGTTCGACCTGGTCTTCCACGGCGGTTCCGGCTCGCTGCTGGAGGAGATCCACGAGGCCATCTCCTACGGCGTGGTGAAGATGAACATCGACACCGACACGCAGTACGCCTTCACCCGCCCGATCGTCGAGCACATGTTCAAGAACTACGACGGCGTGCTCAAGGTCGACGGCGACGTCGGCAACAAGAAGGCGTACGACCCGCGCTCGTACGGCAAGGCCGCCGAGACCGCGATGGCGGCGCGCATCGTCGAGGCCGCGCAGCACCTGAAGTCCGCCGGGACCAAGCTCTCCTGAGACCGCGTTCTCCCCGGTCGCGAGCGTGCCCCTAGACCGGCTCCCGGAAAGTCTCCGGGAGCCGATCTTGGCCTCACCCGGGTACACCAGGTAGGACTGTGGTTATGGAATCGCACGAGAACCTCCTCGCGGGCCCGCCGCCCACCCTCCTGCCGGATGTGCCCGAAGCCCGGGAGGCGCTGGAATCCGGCGCCAAAGCATCCGACGTCGCCGCGCGCTTCCCCGCTCATCCGGCCGCCTGGGCGGCACTCGCGGAAGAGTACTTCGCCGCCGGGCACGCCGTGACGTCGTACGCGTTCGCCCGCACCGGCTACCATCGCGGCCTCGACCAGCTGCGCAGGGCGGGCTGGAAGGGGCACGGCCCGATCCCCTGGGAGCACCCCGCCAACCAGGGCTTCCTGCGATGCCTGTACGCGCTGGCCCGTGCCGCCCAGAGCATCGGGGAGAAGGACGAGGCCGAGCGCTGCTTCCAGTTCCTCAAGGACTCCAGCGCCACGGCGTTCGACGAGCTCACCGGGAGCTGAGACGGGTCCCACCGTGACCGGACCCGGCACGCCCCCAGGGTCCGGCACAGGTCCGCACGGGTCCCGGACACACCCCTGACCTGGACCTGATCCGGCCCTGATCCACCGAGGGGATCTCCCGCCCCGCCCTCCGGCGGCAGGGGGGAGATCCCCATTTCGGACGTCGTCGGGTATTCTCTCCTCGCAAGAGCCCCTGTCGCGATTGCGCCAGGGGTTTTCGGTTTTGCGGTTGGAGATCACGATGCCGGCTGTGGTTCTCGTTGGTGCCCAGTGGGGCGATGAGGGCAAGGGGAAGGCGACCGACCTGCTCGGTGACCAGGTCGACTACGTCGTCAGATACCAGGGAGGCAACAACGCGGGACACACGGTCGTCATCGGCGACCAGAAGTACGCGCTGCACCTGCTGCCGACGGGGGTGCTCTCCCCGGACGTCGTTCCCGTGATCGGCAACGGCGTCGTCATCGACCCGGGCGTGCTGCTCAGCGAGATCGACGGCCTGGCGGCCCGCGGGGTCTCCGCCGAGCGGCTGCTGATCTCCGCCGACGCGCACCTGATCATGCCCCACCACAAGGCGCTGGACAAGGTCACCGAGCGCTACCTGGGCAAGGCCAAGATCGGCACGACCGGCCGCGGCATCGGTCCCGCGTACGGCGACAAGATCTACCGGATGGGCGTGCGGGTGCAGGACCTGCTGGACCCGGGCATCCTGCAGAAGAAGATCGAGGTCGCGCTGGGCGAGAAGAACCAGATCCTCACCAAGATCTACAACCGCCGGGCGATCGACCCGGAGAAGGTCCTGGAGGAGTACCTCGGCTACGCCGAGCGGCTCACCCCGCACATCGCCGACACCTCGCTGGTCCTCAACAGGGCCCTGGACGAGGGCAAGGTCGTGCTGCTGGAGGGCGGCCAGGGCAACCTGCTCGACATCGACCACGGCACCTACCCGTTCGTCACCTCCTCCTCGCCGACGAGCGGCGGCGCCTGCTCGGGGTCGGGCATCCCGCCGACCCGGCTGACCCGCGTGATCGGCATCCTGAAGGCGTACACCACCCGGGTGGGGTCGGGCCCGTTCCCGACCGAGCTCGACGACGAGATGGGCGAGTGGCTGCGCACCACCGGCGGCGAGTACGGCGTGACCACCGGGCGCAACCGCCGCTGCGGCTGGTTCGACGCGGTCATCGCCCGGTACGCCACCCGGATCAACGGCGTCACCGACTACTTCCTCACCAAGCTGGACGTGCTGTCCGGCCTGGAGACGATCCCGGTCTGCGTCGCGTACGAGGTCGACGGCGTGCGTCACGAGGAGATCCCGATGACGCAGACCGACTTCCACCACGCCAAGCCGGTGTACGAGGAGTTCCCCGGCTGGAAGGACGACATCACCGGCGTCCGCAGCTTCGACGACCTGCCCGCCAACGCGCGGGCGTACGTCAGGGCGCTGGAGGAGATGAGCGGTGCCCGCATCTCGGCCATCGGCGTCGGCCCCGGCCGCGACGAGACGCTCCAGATCCACCCGATGATCTAGTTTCGCCCCCCTGCGGATCGCGTCCGGACGAGACCGGGCGCGAGCCGTACCGGGGAATCGGCGCGCGAGGTGGATAAGGTCCCTGTGTGCATGCCGAGATCCACGGTCATCGAGGAGCCCGCGGGCTCCGCCCCGAGAACACGCTGCCCGGCTTCGCCCACGCGCTGGAGCTGGGTGTCGACGCACTGGAGCTCGACGTCGCGCTGACGGCGGACCGGCGGCCGGTGCTCACGCACGACCTCACCGTCTCCCCGGTGACCAGCGCCGACGTCCGCCCCGCCGTCCACGGAGACCCGCTGTACCCGTACGTGGGCAGGCCGATCGGCGAGCTCACCCTGGCGCAGCTGCGCACGCTGGAGTGCGGGGTGCGGGTGCCGCGCACCCCCGAGGACCGTTTCGCCGCGACCCAGGTCCCGGTGCCGAACACCCGGATGCCGACCCTGGGCGCGGTGCTGGCGCTGATGGACGCCTACGGCGCCGACGGGGTACGGGTGCACGTGGAGCTCAAGTCGGACCCGACCCGGCCGCACCTGAGCGCCGACCCGGCCGAGTTCACCGAGCTGGTGGTCGCCGAGCTGGACCGGCACCGCAGGCTGGACCGGGCGGCGATCCTCAGCTTCGACTGGCGGATCCTGCGGATCGCCCGCTCGCTGGCCCCGGCGACCCCGCGCTACGCCCTGATCGAGCGCGCCACCATGGACCACGCCTGGCTGGACGGCCTGCGCCTGGAGGACTTCGACGACGACGTCCCGGCCGCCGCCGCGGAGGCCGGGGGGACCGTCCTGTCCCCCGAGCACGTGCTGGTCGACCCCGAGCTCGCCCGGCGGGCCGAGAAGGCCGACCTGCCGCTGGCGGCGTGGACCGTCAACGAGCCCGCGCGGGCCGCGGAGCTGCTCGACCTCGGGGTGGCCGCGATCGTGACCGACTACCCCGACCGGATGATCGGCCTGTGGTCCGAGCGGGGCATGCGCGTCCCCGCGCCGGTTACCCCGGCGCGCTCGATGAGCGCCTGACGCGCCCCCGGAATGCACCGGGCCGCATCGGCCGCACGGTCCGTACGACCCGCGCGGGCCGTCACATCCAGCCGTTGCGGCGGAACCCCCGGTACAGCAGCGCACAGGCGATGATCATCACACCGATGACCAGCGGGTATCCGAGGACGGAGTCGAGCTCGGGCATGTGCTCGAAGTTCATGCCGTAGATGCCGGCGATCATCGTGGGGACGGCCATGATGGCGACCCAGGAGGAGATCTTCCGCATGTCCTCGTTGGCGAGCGCGTTGGAGCGGGCGAGCGCGGCCTGCAGGACGGAGTTGCACAGCTCGTTGGAGGACTCGACCTGCTCGCAGGCGCGGGCCAGGTGGTCGACGACGTCGCGGAAGTACTCGCGCATCTCCGACGGGATCATCCTGCGCTGGGCCAGCGTGGACATCGGCGCCTGGAGCGGCATGACCGACCGCTTCATCTCGATCATCTCGCGCTTGAGGTTGTAGATCCGGCCGATGTCGCGGGCGCTGACGTCGGCGAAGACCATGGCCTCGACGTCCTCCAGCTCGGTCTGCATCCGGTCGGCCACGGCGAGGTACCTGTCGACGACGTGGTCGGCGATGGCGTGCAGCACGCCGGTGGGACCGCGGTTGAGCAGCTTGGGCTTGTCCTCCAGGCGCTCGCGGACCTCGGTCAGCGGGCAGTGCCTGCCGTGCCGCACGGTGACCACGAAGTCGGAGCCGACGAAGACCATGATCTCGCCGGTGCCGATGATCTCGCTGGTGGCGGTCAGCACGTCGTGGTCGAGATAGGCGACGGTCTTCAGCACCACGAACACCGAGTCGCCGTAGCGTTCGACCTTGGGCCGCTGGTGAGCCTTGACGGCGTCCTCGACGGCGAGCGGATGCAGGGCGAAGACCTCCGCCAGCCACTCGACCTCGGGGGCGTCGGGCTCGTGCAGGCCGACCCAGACGAACGCGTTGCCCTTGGCCGAACCGCTCTCGGCTGCGGCGTTGTGCGCGCGGACGAGTTCGAGGGCGTCGGGGATGCCCATGGCGTCGATCTTCTTGCCACCGATGTAGGCGGCGTACTCGACGAGCGAGTCGCTCGGCGGGACGCAGACGCCGGTCATCCGCTCACGGAGCGAGACCGAGGGGGCGTGCGGGGCACGGATCGTGCGTACGTGCTTGATGCGGGGAAAAAGAAGTGAGGAGCGCATGGCGAGCCTTTCCCGCCCGACCCGGCGGTACTCCGCGCGCGCGGCCTCACCTGCAGAGGCGGCCGGGCGCGCGGCGCCGGTCGGGCACCGAGACGAGGTGGTCGGAAGTGCGCACAGCAGGCGTGCGCGTGCACGTACTGCTGGGATCGCCAGAGGACATCCCGAACCACCTCCAATCGGTAAAAAGACACGCAAGGCCACCTAGGAACCTAACACGGTCGGGGGGCTGTTCTCAGCTTACTCGCAGGTTCAAGCGTCGATCATGCACAACCTGCCAAAATTCACCCCTCCTTTCCGGCCGTTCGCCGCGCGTACGGATGCGCCGCGGGCACGAGGCCGTCACCGGACCGTACGACGGCCGGGATCCCCGTACGGCGACGAACGACGGCGGGCACGGAGCGGGGAGAGGACCCGCACGACATCACGACACACGACGGCCGGCACGGGCCGGGACGAGGGCATGGGCTGGGGCGAGGGCACAGGGTCGGGACGAGGGCACAGGGTCGGGACGAGGGCACAGGGTTGGGGCGAGGGCACAGGGTCGGGGCGAGGGCCCTGCGGGACGATAGGCTCTGGCGGGTGCGCGTTCTTGTGATTGGATCCGGCGGGCGAGAGCATGCCCTGTGCCGGTCGCTGGCGGCCGACCCCCAGGTCACCGAGGTCCACTGTGCCCCGGGCAACGCGGGGATCGCGCAGGTCGCGACCCTTCACCCGGTGGCCCCGGCCGACCCGGCGTCGGTCACCGGCCTCGCCCTGGAGCTCGGCGCGGACCTGGTCGTGATCGGCCCCGAGGCCCCCCTGGTCGCCGGTGTCGCCGACGCCGTCAGGCAGGCGGGCGTCCCCTGCTTCGGGCCCTCGCGCGAGGCGGCGCGGGTCGAGGGCTCCAAGGCCTTCGCCAAGGAGGTCATGGTCGCGGCGGGCGTGCCCACCGCCCGGTCGCGCACCTGCGTCACCCCCGACGAGGCCGCCGCCGCGCTGGACGAGTTCGGCACCCCGTACGTGGTCAAGGACGACGGCCTGGCGGCCGGCAAGGGAGTGGTGGTCACCGGCGACCGCGACGAGGCGCTGCGGCACGCCGCCGCCTGCGGCCGGGTCGTCATCGAGGAGTTCCTCGACGGCCCCGAGGTGTCGCTGTTCGCGCTCTGCGACGGCTCCACGGCCGTGCCGCTGCAGCCGGCCCAGGACCACAAGCGCGCCTACGACGGCGACCGGGGGCCCAACACCGGCGGCATGGGCGCCTACACCCCGCTGTCCTGGGCGCCGGACGGCCTCGCCGACCAGGTGATGGCCGAGACCGTCCTGCCGACGATGGCCGAGCTGGCCAGGCGGGGAACGCCGTACACGGGCGTGCTGTACGTGGGGCTGGCCCTCACGTCCAAGGGGCCAAAGGTGATCGAGTTCAACGCCCGGTTCGGCGACCCCGAGACCCAGGTCGTCCTGGACCGGCTCCGCACGCCCCTGGCCTCCCTGCTGCTCGCCTGCGCGAACGGGACGCTCGCCGAGGCGGGCCCGCTCTCCTGGCACGACGGCGCCGCGGTGACCGTGGTGGTCGCGGCGGAGAACTACCCCGGCGAGCCGGTGCGCGGGGACGTGATCGAAGGGCTGTCCGAGGTCGCCGGGAACGCCTACGTGCTGCACTCGGGCACCGCCCGCGACGGCGACCGGCTCGTCTCCGCCGGCGGCCGGGTGCTCAGCGTGGTCGGCACCGGCCCCGACCTGCCCGCGGCGCGGGCGGCGGCCTACGAGGCCGTGGGGCACGTCCGCATGCGCGGCTCGCACCACCGCACCGACATCGCGGCCGGCGGCCTGTGAAAGGTCCGCGGCGCCCGAACGACCCACGGACCCCGAAAGGCCCGTGGCGTTCGAAGGCCCGCGGCCCCCGAAAGGCCCGTGGCATCTGAAGACCCGCGGACCCTGAAAAGCCGGCGGTGTCCGAAAGGCCCGTGGCGTCTGAAAGACCCGCGGCGTCCGAACGGCCCGTTCCCGTCACTCCAGCCCCCCGGAGGAACGATGGCGCTCGACCCCGCGATCCCCCCGGAGCGCATCGGCGACACCGGCGTGCTGCGCTGGCCCGGCACCTGGCGGGTGTACGTGGCCACCAGGAGCGAGGAGATCAGGGCCGAGGCGGAGCGTGCCCTGACCATGCGCGACGAGGCGGGCCAGCTGGTCTCGGTGGGCGAGGGCATCGGCACGCACCTGGCCCGCGCGGAGACCTACGCGCGCAGCAGGCACGGGATCCGGCGCTGGCTGACCGGCCAGGCCGTCGAGGGCGCCTGGTCCAACGTCAACAGCGCGACCGTGATGCTGTACGGCGTGCTGCCGACGGCGGAGCTGTGCGGGCGGGCACCGGAGGTGGCCGCGATCGGCCGGGCCTACCTGCCCGGTGACGACCCGCGGCTGGTCCACCTCCAGGCCAGGCTGGCCGTAGGGGACCTGGGCGAGGGCGACCGGCCGCTGATGCAGTCGGTGCTGCGGGCCGCGTACACCGCGCAGGCCATGGAGACCGGGCGGGTGCGCAGCTTCCGCAACCTGCTCCTCGGCGGGGTCGTCATGCTGACCCTGATCGTGCTGGGCGTGGTGGTCATCGGCGCGATCTGGCCGAACGTCATCCCGATGTGCGGTGACCGCTCGATGATCCGCACCCAGGGGCTGATGCCCGCCCAGATCTGCCCCACCGGTGGCCTGGAGCCCGGCCACGGCGACGTCCCGCTGGTCGCGCTGATCGGCATGCTGGGCGCGGCGCTGGCCACCGCGGCGTCGCTGTCCACCCGCTCGGAGCTGTCCACCCGCTACTCGCTGGCCGTGGTGCAGAACCTCCTCAAGGCCCCCGCCGGGGTGGCCACCGCCGTGCTCGGGCTGCTGATCCTGAACTCGGGCTTCGTGCCGGGGTTCGCGGGGCTCGGCTCGCAGCCCGCCATCCTGGTCTGGGCGATGGCCTTCGGGTACGGGCAGCAGGTGGTCACCCGCTTCGTGGACCAGCGGGCCGACCACCTGCTGTCGGCCGCCTCCCCGCTCACCACCGCGGGCGGCACGAGGAACGGGTGACCGGGAACGGGTCGACGGGGTCCGGGAACACCGGCGGGCGCCTACGGGCACCGGCGCGCACCGGCGGGCACCGGCGGGCACCGGCGCGCAGCGTGGGCCCTCCCCGGGCCGGGCGCCGTGTCGACGGGGTCCGGGAACACCGGCGGGCGCCTACGGGCACCGGCGCGCACCGGCGCGCAGCGTGGGCCCTCCCCGGGCCGGGCGCCGTGAGGGCACGGCGGATCGGGTCGCGGGCGGGCCCAGCGAAGGGCCGTGCGAGAGGCCCTGCGGGGGGCCGCCGGTCACGTCGCGGCGCAGGCCAGGGGACTCATCGGCCGTCCCAGGGGTAGTTCACCACCGAAGTGGCCGGTTAAGGGGCATCCAGCGGCTACTGTTGGCCGATAACCTCGGCTGCCGCCCCGCGCCACACGAATCACCATAACCACTCCCAAGGAGCATTACGCATGGTCCGTTACCGCGTGCGCGGTGGCAACCCACTTCGTGGAACCGCCTTCATCCAGGGTGCCAAGAACGCCGTGCTTCCCATGATCGGCGCAGCGCTGCTGGCGTCGAAGGGCCGTACGGTCCTGCGCAACGTCCCCATCATCGAGGACGTGCGACGCGCGGTCGAGCTGGCCCAGACCGTCGGCGCCACCGTCGAGCTCCACGAGGCGGAGCGCACGCTGGTGATCGACGCCTCGACGCTGAGCAGCCCGGTGCTGCCCGCGGAGATCGCCCGCCGCTTCCGCGGCTCGGTGCTGTTCGTGCCCGCCCTGCTGCACCGCCTCGGTGAGGCGATCATCGAGGGCGTGGGCGGCTGCAACCTGGGCAGCCGCAACCTCGACTTCCACTACCTGGGCTACAAGCGCCTGGGCGCGATCGTGGACGAGGGCGACTCGGTCATCCACGTCAAGTCGGCGGGCCTGACCGGCGCCACCCTGTACCTGGACACCCCCTCGCACACCGGCACCGAGAACCTGATCATGGCCGCTGCGCTGGGGCGCGGCACCACCGTGATCGAGAACGCGGCGCTGGAGCCCGAGGTGCTCGACGTGATCGACATGCTGTCCCGGATGGGCGCGAGGATCAGCGGCGGCGGCACCGGGTTCATCACCGTCGAGGGCGTCGAGGAGCTCCAGGCCGTCGAGCACACCGTGATGCCGGACCGCCTGGACGCGGGCGTGTTCGCGATGGCCGCCGCCATCACCGGTGGCGAGGTCAACCTGGTCGGCGCCGACCTGGACCACCTCGGCGTGGTCCGCTACAAGCTGGAGCAGATGGGGGTGGAGTTCGCCGAGCACGGCGCCGTGCTGCACGTGCGCAGGGACCGCCCGCTGCGGCCGATCAACGTCATCACCGACACCTACCCCGGGTTCGCCACCGACCTGCAGTCGCCGATCATGACGGTCGCGTGTCTCGCCGACGGTGCCAGCTACATTCACGAACGCATCTTCGACGGCCGTTTCGCCCTGGCCTCAGAACTGAACAAGATGGGCGCCGATATTGAAGTGAAAGAGAACAGTGCGGTCGTTCGCGGCGCCACTGCGCTCACCGGAACACAGGTGACCGCTCACGATCTGCGCTCGGGAATCGCCCTCGTGCTGGCCGGCCTCGCCGCCGAAGGGGAGACCGTCATCGAGTCGGGATATCTCATCGACCGCGGGCACTCTTATCTGGCCGAGCGTATGCAGTCCCTGGGGGCCGACGTGCGGCAAGAGATTTCTGCATCGTAATCAACGGGTTTGAGCCGCTCAAAAACCGCTCTGACCTGTGTAAACGATGCCAGTCATGGCTTTAACCCGGAAGTTGCTTCCGGAATTGGCCGCAAATCGGGCGTGACATTACGGCCCTCGCGAGCGATCGTTCCAAAAGAGAGCCGAAAACAAACGGACGGCATGATGGGACGAACATTGGTCGAGCGGGGCGAAGAAGCGCCACGAGTGTCACGCCCGGGTGCCCTTACACCGGATCTCACCATCGGTGTGGTGGGCCCCCATGACCTCGTCGAACGGGTGATGTTGATGGGGCACGCGGCCGCCCCGTTACCCTGCCGCCTGGTGGCGGCGGCATACCGGGACGAGCAGGAGGCCGCGGACAAGGTCACCCGGCTGGGAGCCGGGGTGGACGCGTGTCTGTTCGCCAGCCCGGTCCCCTACGACCTGGCCCGGCGATCGGGAGTGCTGACGATGCCCGCGACGTACGTCCAGCTCGGCGGCGCGGCACTGATCGCCGCGCTGGCGAGGGCCGCGCTGGACGAGCGGATGGACCCGCGCAGGGTCAGCATCGACGTGTTGAGCAGAGCAGAGGTCGAGGAGGCCTACAACGATCTGAGCCTTCCCTCCGGGGACGTACAGAGCCGCGACGAGCCGGGCGCCACCGGCACGATCGCGGCCTTCCACGAACGCCTCGCCCGCCAGGGCAGTACGAGCGGGGCGCTCACCTGCCTGCCCGCGGTCGCCGACCGCCTCCAGACGGCAGGGGTGCCCGTGGTCAGGATCCGCCCCACCTCCGCCGCGGTGCGCACGGCGCTGCACACGGCGGCCCTGCTGGGCGCCCACCACCGGCTGGAGGAGTCGCAGCTGACCGTGGTCCTGGTGGAGGTCCCCACGCTGCGCGAACCGGTCCGCCGGGCCGCGCCGCGCTACTGGCGCGACGAGCTCCGGCTCTCCCTGCACCGGCTGCTGGTGCAGGAGGCCAACCGGATCAACGCGTCGGTCACCGCGGTGGACGACCACAGCTACATGGTCACCGCGACCCGTGGTTCGGTGGCCGCGGCCACCGAGGGGTTCCGGGTGCTGCCGTTCGCCGCCCGGGTGCGCGACGAGCTCGGCCTGGCGGTCGAGGTGGGGGTCGGCATGGGCCGCACCACCCACGACGCCGAGTCCCACGCCAGGGCCGCGCTGGCGCGCACCCAGGCGGGCAAGCAGGCCCAGGGCTTCGCCGTCGACCGGGAGGGCAGGGCACTGATCCCGGCGCCCAGGATGCCCCCTCAGGGCGCCGGGCCGCTGAAGCCCAAGGGCGTGGAGGTGCTGGCCCGCCTGGCGGCCAAGCTGGAGGGCGGGGACACGGTGGTGGACGCGGAGGGCGCGGGCAAGATGCTGGGCGTCACCCCGCGGACGGCACGGCGGCTGCTGCGCACGCTGGTGGACGAGGGACTCGCGTGGCCGCTCCCGCCGAACCGCACGCCGCAGCCGGGCCGCCCCCGGCAGCTCTACCGGCTGATCGTGGAGAAGCTCGGCACCCGCTGAGTCCCGGCACGGCCGGTTCTCGCGACCGGGAGGCTTCCGCCGTATCCGGCACGGTGGAAGCTCCCGGGTCGCGCTCTCCCGCCGGCGTACCCTCGCGCGGTCCCTCGGCCCGATTCGAGGACCGGAACCCGCGGGCGGAACGACGGGGCGAGCCGCTATTGTCATGAGTCATGGGCGATGACAGTGCTGACAGCCGCAGGAGGCTCCTCATCTGGGGGGCGCTGGCGATCGTGTACGTGGTGTGGGGTTCCACCTACCTGGCGATCAGGATCACCATCGAGACGATCCCGCCGCTGATCAGCGGTGCCGGTCGTTTCATGACGGCCGCGCTCGTCCTCGGCGTCGTCGTACGCCTGCTGAAGGGGCGCGGGGCGTTCCGGATGACCTGGAGGCAGGCCGGCGGGGCGGCACTGGTCGGCGTGTTGCTGCTGACCGGGGGGAACGGCATGGTCGCCGTCGCCGAACAGCACATCTCCAGCGGGCTGGCGGCGCTGCTGGTCGCCTCGGTGCCGCTCTGGCTGGTGGTCTTCAGGATCCTGACCCGGGACCGGCCCCAGGTCCTGACGCTCGCCGGGGTGCTCGTCGGGTTCGGCGGGGTCGCGGCGCTCTCCCTGGACGGCGGGGGCAACGCGGCCGACGGCGCCGGAATCGCGATCATCCTGCTGGCGTCGCTGTCGTGGTCGGTGGGCTCGTTCCTGTCGTCGCGCATCCCGATGCCCGACGACCCCTTCGCCGCGAGCACCGTCGAGATGGCCGTGGGCAGCGTCGGGCTCGCCCTGAGCTCGGCCGTGGTGGGAGAGCACCTCGACCTCGCCGCCGTCTCCTCGCGCTCGTGGATCGCGCTGATCTACCTGATCCTGGTCGGATCGCTGATCGGCTTCACCGCGTACGTGTGGCTGCTGGGGAACGCCCCCATCTCGCTGGTCTCCACCTACGCCTACGTCAACCCCGTCGTGGCGGTCCTGCTGGGCGCCCTGGTGCTGAGCGAGCCGGTCACCGGCTCGATGGTCGCGGCCGGCGTGGTGATCCTCATCGGGGTGGCCCTGGTGGTCTCCACCGAACGCCGCGCGAAGGCCGGGCCGCCCGAACGGCCCGACACGCCGCGGCAGGCACCCGCGATCGTGTGACCACCGGCGGGCCCGTACGGGCCGAAGAGGTGAGGTAAAGGCCCGTACGGCCCCCGCGGGGCGGCACGGGCCGTGCGGGCGAGGTCAGGCGTTCTTGCGGAAGGCCGCGGCGGCGGCCAGGAAGGTGTCGTTGGCCTCGGGGTCGCCGATGGAGACGCGGGCGCCCTCCCCGGCGAACGGCCGTACCGCGACGCCCTCGCCGGCGCACGCCTCGGCGAAGTCGAGCGTGCGCTCGCCCAGCCGGAGCCAGACGAAGTTGGCCTCGGTCGCGGGCACCTCCCAGCCCTGCTCGATCAGCGCCTCGCGGACCCGGCCGCGCTCGGCGACCACGGCGTCGACCCGCTCCAGCAGCTCGTCCTCGGCGGCCAGCGAGGCGATCGCGGCGGCCTGGGCCAGGTGGTTGACAGCGAACGGGACGGTCGTCTTGCGGACCGCGGCGGCCACCGGCTCGCCGCCGATCAGGTACCCCACCCGCAGCCCGGCCAGCCCGTACGCCTTGGAGAAGGTGCGCAGCACGGCCACGTTGGGCCGCTCGCGGTAGACGGTGAGACCGTCGGTGACCCCGGGGTCCCTGACGTACTCGCGGTAGGCCTCGTCCAGCACGACGAGCACGCTCTCGGGCACCCGGTCCAGGAACGCCTCCAGCTCGGCCGCCTGGACGACCGTGCCGGTGGGGTTGTTCGGGTTGCACACGAAGATCATCCGAGTGTTCGGGGTGATCGCGTCGGCCATCGCGTCCAGGTGGTGCGTCTCGCCCAGCAGCGGGACCCGCACCGAGGTCGTCCCGGCCAGGTCGGCCAGCAGCGGGTACGCCTCGAAGGAGCGCCACGCGTAGATCACCTCGGCGCCCGGCTCGCTCACGGTCTCGAAGAGCTGCTGGGCCACCGTCACCGAGCCCGCGCCGAGCGCCACGTGCTCGGCCGGCACCCCGTGGTGCTCGGCGAGTGCCTCGGTCAGTGCCGTCGCCGCCGGGTCGGGGTAGCGGTGCATCGTGGTCGCGGCCCGGGCGACCGCCTCGACGACCGAGGGCAGCGGCTCGTAGGGGGACTCGTTGGAGGAGAGCTTGTAGGAGCGGCCGTCGGCTGACACCACGGCCTTGCCCGCCCGGTAGGCGGGCATCGTGTCCAGGATCGCACGGAAACGAGGCATGGCCTTACTTTAGGAGCAGCGGGCGGATGGGGCATCATCCTGTAACACTGGAGGTGAGAGGCATGCCCGACCGGGAGGACGACATGAGCATCGCACCACTGGCCGAGAGGCCGAGCGCCGGGACGCCGGAGCCCGAGGCGCCGGAGGCCGGGGCGGAGTCGCCCGAGGCGAGCTCGCCCGAGCGTGAGCCGCTTCCCGCCTGGGTGTTCCCCCCCAAAAGGGGCTTCGTGGCCGGTGACCTCGACCGACTTCGGGGGATCCCTCCGCACACGGAACTCGTCGATGGCACTCTCGTCTTCGTGAGCCCCCAGACCAACTTCCACATGTCCGTGCTCTTCCTCCTGGAGAGCGAGCTCCGTCGCGCCGTTCCGGCCGATCTGCGCGTTCGCAGGGAGATGACCGTGACGCTCGGAAAACGTCAGCGCCCCGAGCCGGACATCGTGGTGGTTCACGCCGAGGCCGTGAAAGGGCGGAAGCAGACCACGTACCGGCCGGAGGACGTCGTCCTCGCCGTCGAGGTCGTCTCCGACGAGTCGGAGATCCGTGACCGGGAGCGCAAGCCCGTCCTCTACGCCCAGGCGGGCATCACCCACTTCTGGCGGGTCGAGGAGATCGACGACCGCCCGACCGTGTACGTCTACGAGCTGGACCCGGCGACCAGGACCTACGCGCTCATGGGCATCCACCACGACCGGCTGAAGGTCAGCGTCCCGTTCGACGTCGACATCGACCTGACGGAGATCGACGACCTCTGATCGGCGGTCTCCGGTGGACGGGCCTGTGGCCGATCGGCGCGTGACGAACGACCTCTGACGGGCTCACTCCCGCAGGGAGCGCAGCATCGGCGGGTGCAGCATCACCGCGGGGCCGCGGCGGTAGAGCTTGGCCGGGCGCCCGCCGTCGCGGGTGGTGGCGGCGCCGGTGGGCACCAGGAACCCCTCGGCCTTGGTGACCTTGCGGTGGAAGTTCCGCGGGTCCAGGCCCCGGCCCCAGACGATCTCGTAGACCCGGCGCAGCTCGGCGACGGTGAACTCGGGCGGGCAGAAGGCCGCTCCCAGCGGGGTGTACTCCAGTTTCGCGCGGGCCCGCTCGATCCCGTCGATCATGATCCGCCGGTGGTCGAAGGCCATCTCGCGCAGCAGCGCGGAGACCGGCTGCCAGCTCATGTGCGCCTCGGTGGAGGCCGGCAGGTCGGGGGCCAGGCCGAGGTAGGCCACGCTCAGCACGCGCTGGCGCGGGTCGCGGTCGGGGTAGCCGTAGGTCTGCAGCTGCTCCAGGTGCACCGGGGCGCCGGGCAGGCCCGCCCGTTCGGCGAGGACCCTGGCCGCGGCGGCGGGAAGGTCCTCGTCGAGCTGGATGAAGCCGCCTGACAGGGCCCAGCGTCCCTCGTACGGCGGATTGTCGCGCCGCCAGACGAGTGCGCTCAGCACCTGACAGCGCACCGTGAGGACGACCAGGTCCACGCTGACGGGAATGCGCGGAACCATGGCAGGCACGTTACACCCCGGTCATGCCTGCGCGCGGACATGCAGCGGTTCGGTGGCGGCACGTCCGTCCGGTGCGGTGACCGTGATCCGGATCCAGGTGCCCTCCGGCACCCGGGACCAGTCGAACGGGATCCACGCCGTCCGCATCCCCAGCGGCAGGCCGGGCGGCGGCTCGTTCAGGTCGACCCCGGCCACGTCCACGACGCGGGGTTCCTCCAGCCCCTCCCAGGTGATCGAGACCGTGCAGCCCATCGGGATGCCGTACCCGCGGATCTCCACGCCGTCCTGGATGTCGCGCCGCACGCGTACCGCGTCGGCCGCGATGGGCCGGTCGTGGTCGCGGGCGATCTCCTCGGCCAGGGACGGCGAGCCGCAGGTGTAGAAGTCGCTCCACATGTAGGAGACGACCTTGGAGACGTAGCGCCCGACCTGGGTCACGGCCGTGTCCAGCCGTTCCTTGTCGGTACGTCCCCGGTCGGAGCCCGCGGCGCACGGCTCCTCCGCGCCCCCGGACGGCTCGAACGACTCGACGTTGGCCCACAGCTGCACGTCGTGGCCCTGCTCCACCATCCTGTTGCGGGCCAGGTACATCTCGCGGTAGTAGTCGCGGGTCGAGCCGTGGTAGGCGTCGCCGTTGGTCTCCTCGCCGACGACCGGCCGCAGCCGCTCGTCGACCTTCTCCTCGCGCTCGTCCGGCCAGAACAGCCCGACCTTCCCGGTGCCCCGGCTGTCCTGCGGGGCGACGATCCCGACGCCGGTCCTGGCCAGGGCCTCGAACCCGCGGGCGACCTGCTTGGGGGTGGCGCTGAACGGCCGCTCCTTGCGCGCGTCGAGGTAGGGGCTGACCAGGACGGGCCTGCCGGGCATCTCCTGCTCGACGATCCGGTGCTGGGAGGCGTACACCTTGAGCGTGGGGTGGTCGTCCTCGCCGTCGTCGTCGTACTTCATCTCGCGCATCTGCAGCTCGAACGGCTGGTAGAAGCCGCCCAGCGAGGCGCGGTCCTGGAAGCGGGAGCCGTAGTCCTGCATGATGCGCCGGGTGAGGGTGGTGAGCGTGTCGGTGCCCTGCTTGGCGGCCCGGGTCTTCTGCGCCGGGTCGCGGGGGGCCAGCGGCAGCGCCGGGAAGACCTTCACCCCGAACCTGTCGCCGAGGTCGAGCAGCTCGGTGAGGCTGTCCTCGTGCGCGCCGGCGATCAGGATCACGTGGTAGCCGCGCCCCTTGGCCCTGATGTTCGCGCAGCTCGCGTCGTCGGTGCCGTCGTCGGTGGCGACGATCCGGTAGAAGACGGTCTTCCTGGTGACGATCCTGCGCTCGAACTCGGGGCAGCGGAACAGGCCGGGGCCGAACGCCTCGTCGGTCCGGTAGACGAACGTCCAGCTCACCCTGTTGCCGGGGTTGGCGGCCTTGAGGTCGTTCTCCGCCGCCAGCGCGCACGGCACCCCGTCCTCCTCGCAGGGCTCGTAGCGCGGGTCGATCTCGCCGTCGCCGCCCAGCACGCGGCCGTCGTCGTCGAGCGGGCGGGCCTGCAGTCCCCAGCCGATCCGGATGACGGTGTCGCCGCCCACCTCGTGGATGGCCCGGAACTGCCGCCGCCAGGTGCAGTGGTCGGCGGTGGGGATCAGCCAGTAGCCGGTGATCGCGTACGGCGCGCGGGTGGCGGTGTCGAACGTTCCACACGGGTCGGTGAACTCCGGCGTGTCGGGCACCGGTGCCGAGGCGGACGCGGAGGCCGACGCGGACGCCGACGCCGACCGGGAGGAGGCCGCGGCCGACGTGCTCCGCCCGTCCGGGACGTCGTTCCCGGAGGGAACGACGATCACGAACGCCGCAACCGCGACGAGGATCGCCGCGCCCAGGAAAGCGATGAGCCAGCGCACGTTCAGGACACTACCGTTCTCGTGATCAGGCAGACATAAGGAGCGTTCCGGGCGTCAGCTCTTGACGCCCGCCCACGCCTCCAGCTGGGCGACGAAACGGCGGGCCGAGTTGGGCCAGTGGTGGTTCGCACGGGCCGCCGCATACCCACGGGCGCCCCGCGCATGCCGCTCCCGGACGTCGTCGCGCAGGGAGAGCACGGCCTGTGCCACCGCCTTGGGGTCGCGCCAGGGCACGACCATGCCGCTGTCGTAGCGCTCCACCAGCTCCACCGCGCGCGGAGACGGCGTGGTGATCACCGGGATGCCGTGGGCCATGTACTCCATGATCTTCGTGGGCATGGAGTGCCGGTAGTTGGGCTCGTCGTGCAGCAGCGACAGACCGGCCAGCGCGCCGTCGAGCCGCTTGAGCGCCTCGTCGTTCGGCATGAAGTCGCGCCACTCCAGCACGCCCTCGGACAC
Source organism: Streptosporangium sp. NPDC050148 (assembly GCF_055586505.1). Classification (NCBI taxonomy): domain Bacteria; kingdom Bacillati; phylum Actinomycetota; class Actinomycetes; order Streptosporangiales; family Streptosporangiaceae; genus Streptosporangium; species Streptosporangium sp. NPDC050148. The sequence goes on from NZ_JBVJIA010000003.1 coordinate 244,151, forward strand.
CGCCTCGTTCAGCATCGGCCGCGACTGCGGGTCGGCGTAACCGATCAGCTCGACCGCCACCCGGTACGGCTGGAGCAGCCGGGCCACCTCGATGGCCTCGCGCACCCCGCGCGCCTCCGACAGCCACCCCAGGTAGACGACGCGGTCGTCACCGGGCGGGGTCACCTCGTCGGGCACCCAGGTCTCGTTGGGGACCACCAGGTGCGCCTGGCGGAACCGCCCGGCGTAGGCGGTCTCGGCCAGCAGCAGGTGCAGGTGCCGCTCGGCCGTGCCCTCCAGGAGCCGGGCCAGAAACCGCACCGGCGGGCGCAGGAACGCCGGCAGCCAGGGCTTCAGCGAGAGCGTGGCCGGGGTGTCCTCGTGCACGTCCCAGACCACCGGGGGCCGCTTGCGCACGCCCACCACCGCGAGCAGCAGCTCCGGGTCGTGCACCACAACGAGGTCGACCTGTCCGCGCATCCTCTTGAAGACCTTGCGCGCCGCGCGGACGGCCGACAGCCGCTTGCGCTCGGCGGCGCGCGGAAGGTCGACGCCGTTCACCCAGGAACGGGCCATCACCCCCCGCGCCGTGTACGGGGCCGCGTACGTGACCTCATGACCGGCGTCCACGAGCGCGCGGATCTGCCGGTGCAGGATCCGGGCGTCCTCGGGATGATGCACCACCGTCATGACGAGCACGTGCACTGCGCGCAGCCCTCCGTCGCTAGAGCCGCTCGACGCGTGCGCCCTCGGCGAGCACGCCGCGGGTGTCGAGCACGAGCTTGCCTTGGTCCTCGACGACGGACAGGTCGAAGGCGGCGTGCTGCTGGAGCAGCAGCGTCACGTCGGCTTCGGCCACCGCCCTGGCGAGGTCTTCCTCACGCGTCACCTGGACGTCGTCGACCCGCCACTCCTTGACGTACGGATCGACGAAGACCAGTTCCGCGCCCAGCTCCAGCAGCGCCCGCGCGACCGGCAGGGCCGGGGTCTCGCGCTCGTCGGCGATGTCGGGCTTGTACGTCACGCCGAGCAGCGCCACCCGGGAGCCGTTGACGGGCTTGCGGTGCCGGTTGAGCAGGCGCTGCACGCGGGCCACCACGTACGACGGCATCCGCTCGTTGATCTCCTGGGCCAGCTCGACGAACCGGAACGGGTAGCCGAGCTTGCGCACCGTGTAGGACAGGTAGGACGGGTCGACCGGGATGCAGTGCCCGCCGACGCCGGGTCCGGGCAGGAACTTCTGGAAGCCGAACGGCTTGGTGGCCGCGGCCTCGATCGACTCCCACAGGTCGACGCCCAGCTCGTCGCAGAAGATGGCCATCTCGTTGACCAGGGCGATGTTGACGTGCCGGTAGGTGTTCTCCAGCAGCTTGGCCATCTCGGCCTCGCGGGTGCCGCTGACCGGGACGACCTGCTCGACGAAGCGCGCGTAGAACGCGACCGCGCGGTCCTTGCAGGCCGGGGTGTAGCCGCCGACGACCTTGGGGGTGTTGCGCAGGCCGTACTTGGGGTTGCCCGGGTCGATGCGCTCGGGCGAGAAGGCGAGGTGGAAGTCGGTGCCCGCGGTCAGACCGGAGGTCTCCAGGATGGGACGGGCGACCTCGTCGGTGGTGCCGGGCCAGGTCGTGGACTCCAGGACCACCAGCGTGCCCGCGCTCAGGTTGCGGGCGACGGTGCCGGTGGCGCCCTCGACCGACGACAGGTCGGGGCGGTGGTCCTCGTCCAGCGGGGTCGGCACGCAGATGACGACGGCCGCGCTGTCGGACAGCACGGTCTCGTCCAGCGTGGCGGTGAAACCCGCCGCCAGCATGTGCTCCAGGTCGGCGTCGGTCAGGTCGTCGATGTAGGACCTGCCGGCGTTGAGGGCCTCGACCTTGTCCGGGTCGAGGTCCAGGCCGACGACCCGCAGACCCGCCGCCGTGGCCTCCTTGGCCAGGGGCATGCCGACGTAGCCCAGACCGATGACTGCCAGGTCGTAGGCAGTCACAGGATGACCTTGGAAAGCCGGAAACAACACTTCATGGTCGCAAAGGCTATCTCAAGTACGAACGAGCCACGCCTAATGCGATTGAACCCATCACAAACGGACGGAATCCTCGTTACCAACACGAGACCATCAACCGGCTATCGACTGGTAGATGTCACGGTACGTCGCCGCGATGCGGCTCCACGTACGCTTGGCCGCCACCTCGGCCCGTCCGGCCTCGCCCATCTCGGCCCTGCGGGCCGGGTCGTCGCGGAGCCCGGCGATGGCCTTGGCCAGCGCCTCGGGGTCCCCCGGGGGCACCAGCATCCCGGCGCCCTCCGAGCCGACCAGTTCCGACAGGGCGGGCAGGTCGCTGAGCACGACCGGCTTGCCCAGGGCCATCGCCTCGACCGGCTTCAGCGGCGTGACCAGCCGGCACACCCGCAGGTCCTCGCGGGGGCAGACGAAGATGTCGATGGCGGCCTGCGCCTGCAGCGCCTCGTCCGGGCCGACGCGGCCGGGCAGGATCGCGATGTCGCCCAGCCCGAGCTCCTCGACCTGCTCCAGCAGGGCCGGGCGCTCGGCGCCGTCCCCGACGAGCAGCACCTTGACCGGCGCCCCCTCGTCGCGCAGCAGCGCGGCGGCCCTGATCATGGTGGCGAAGCCCTCGTAGGCCACGATGCTGGAGACCGAGCCCATCACGATCTCACCGGGCTCGATACCGTACGCGGAGCGGAAGGCCGCGCCGTCGTACTCGGCGGCGAGCAGCGAGTCGTCCACCGCGTTCGGCGCGAGATAGATCTTCTCCCGGGGTACCCCGCGTTCGGCGATCTCCGTGGCCATCGTCTCCGCCAGGGTGACGACGGCGTCGGCCGAGCGCATGATGAACGCCTCGCGGTCGCGCTGCAGCAGGTGCCGCTGGCTGCCGACCCGCTTGGGGTCGCGGGAGGCCCAGGTCTCCTCCAGGAAGCCCCGGACCTCGTACACCATCGGGGTGCCGGTCCGCTCGCGGACCGCCAGCGCCACCGAGCCGTTGCGGTGGTCGGTCGCGGCGTGCAGCACCTGCGGCCGCAGGGTCCGCACCAGCTCGGTCACCTCGCCGGCGCCCCGGATCATGCGCCCGTGGCTCTCGAAGGGCACCTCACCGCTGGGGATCAGCCGGTGGTAGGGGATCCCGTCGATCTCCTCGTACGGCGTCGCGTCGGCGTGGCCCTGCATCATCGGCCAGCCCCAGCTCGTCACGACGTGCGGGTCCAGGCCGGCGGCCTTCTGCGAGGTGACGATCCGGTGCGTGCGCACGGTGTACCCGGCCTGCGTGTACGGCAGCGCGTTGGTCACGCAGTGCAGCACCCGGCCGGGGAACCGCTCGCCCACGATCACCTTGGCCTTGGGCGGGATCGGGTTCGGCTGGATCGCGGCCAGCTCGCCCGCGTAGTAGGCGGCCCGGCGCTTGATGAAGGGGTACCGGGTGTGCGCCTGCAGCACCGCGACGGCCTCGGTCATCCGGCCGGAGTCGAAGTGCTCCTTGGCCTCGGCCCAGGGGCCCTTCACCATGCGCATGCCGAGCCTGCGGACGACGACCTTGGCGCGGCGCGCGACCGGCCAGGCGAACCGGCCCACGATCGGGCGGACGCGCGGCGGCAGCGTCTCGGCCGCGGCCTGCGCCACCCGTACCGGGTCGGACTTGACCTTCGTCACCACGACGCGGGAGACGATCACCGGGTGCTGGACGAATCCTCTGAGCAGGCCGCGCAGCCCGGCCCGGGACGACTTGGCCGACACCGAGGGGACACCGGTCACCTGGGAGGCGTCCGCGACCGGTGAGACCGGCTCGACGGTGACCTTGTCGGGGTCGGCGTCGTCGAGGGGGGTCTCGGAGGGGGTGGGGGTGCCGGGGGCGTGGTCGTCGGTGTCCTGCGGGGTCGCGTCCTCGTCCTCGGTCTGGGGCGGGTCCGTGTTCTGCGGCGGGTCCGTTTTCGTGACCTGCGGTTCGTCCGCGTTCGGGGTGGCGGTGTCCGCTTCGGTCTCCGTGGGCGGCTCGACGGCCGGGGACGTGGCCTCGACGACGGAGGACGACGTGATCTCGGTAGCCGGGGGCGTCGTCTCGGTGGCCGGAGGTGTCGGCTCGGTGGCCGAGGACGTGCTCTCGGTGGCCGGGGGTGTCGTCTTGGCGACCGGGGACGCGCTCTCGGTAGCTGGGGACGCGCTCTCGGTGAGCGGGGACGCGCTCTCGGTGGCCGGGGGCGTCACCGGCGGGTAGGGGCTCGACGGAGCCGAGGGCGTCGTCCGGCCCGGTGGCTTCGCCGGGGCCGAGTTCGCCGGAACCGAGGGGGAGTCTGGCCTGCTGGCATCGGATACCACGCGGTGACCGTACCATAGGCAAGGTTTGCCCCACTGCCGCATGAAAGGCGAGGTCAATGAGGGACTTTGCCCATCCGGGTGCTGCTCAGGGCCCCGGCGATCCCCTCGTCCTGCACGTGCTCGGCGCACGCCCCAACTTCGTGAAGGCCGCACCGGTGGTGCGCGCGCTCGCCGAGGCGGGCGTGCGGCAGGGCATCGTGCACACCGGTCAGCACTACGACGCGCTGATGTCGGACGTCTTCTTCGCCGACCTCGGTCTCCCCGAGCCGATCGCCAACCTGGCCGTCGGTTCCGGCTCGCACGCCCGCCAGACGGCGGCCCTGCTGGTCGGGCTGGAGGACGTGATGACCGAGCAGCGGCCGGCGCTGGTCGTCGTCTACGGCGACGTGAACTCGACGCTGGCCGCGATCCTCGTCTGCGCCAAGCTGCACGTGCCGACCGCGCACGTGGAGGCGGGGCTGCGTTCCTTCGACCGGGAGATGCCCGAGGAGGTCAACCGGATCGTCACCGACGCCCTGTCGGACATCCTCTTCGCCACCTCGCCGGACGCGCTCTCCCACCTGGCCGCCGAGGGCGTCGACCCCGCCAGGGTGCACCTCGTCGGCAACCCGATGATCGACAGCCTCTTCTCCGCGCTGGACCGCCTCGACCCCGCGCCGGTCCGCGCCCGGCTCGGCCTTCCCGAGCGGTACGGGGTCGCCACCCTGCACCGTCCCGGCAACGTCGACGACCCCGCCTCCGCCAAGGAGCTGGTCGACGCCGTGCTGGAGGTGAGCGCGCGCCTGCCTCTCGTGGTGCCGCTGCACCCGCGCGGGCGTACCCGTCTGGCCGAGGCCGGGCTGGTGGACTCCGAGAACCTGCGCATCGTCGACCCGCTCGGCTACGTGGACTTCCTGTCGCTGGTACGGGGCGCGACACTGGTCGTCACCGACTCCGGTGGCGTGCAGGAGGAGACGACCATGCTGGGCGTCCCCTGCCTGACCGTGCGTCCCAACACCGAGCGGCCGATCACCATCACGCACGGCACCAACCGGCTGGTCACCCCCGCACAGCTGCCCGCCGCCGCCGACCGGGCACTGGCCGACGGGGCCGTGACCCCCTCGGGCGAGCTGCCCCCGCTCTGGGACGGCAAGGCCGGTCCCCGGATCGCCCGGGTGATCGAGACCTGGCTGCGCGGCGGCAACCTCTCACCGGCCGGGCAATCCGTATCGCCCAAATCCCTCTAAAGCGTCTATTCGGGTACGGCCGAAGCCGTACCCTGGCACGACCCCGGACAAAGGCGATCCCCCATGAGCGAAGAGACCCCCGAAGAGCCGAAGTTCCAGCGTCTCGGGCCGATCAACTGGCTGCCCGAGGAGCGCAAGACCGTCGAACGCTTCGAGGAGCGTGTCCGGGACCTGGAGCGGCGCCTGGCCATCGCCGAGGCCAAGGCCGAGTACGCCCAGTGGAAGCTGGAGTCGACCAAGGTGCAGCGCCCCTACCGGGTGGCCGAGGCGCTCACCGCGGCCAAGGGGTCGGGGGTCACCGCGCTGCCCGGCAGGCTGCGCTCGGCCATGCAGGCGCAGCGCGGGCCGAAGCCGCCCCGTCCGGTGACCGAGGTGATCGAGGAGCTCGATCAGCGGGGACCGTCGGTGGACGTGCCGGAGGTCAAGTGGCCGGCCGGGCCGATCGTCCGGCCTGATCTCAAGGTCGCGGTCATCCTGGACGACTTCTCCCGGATGGCGTTCCGCTACGAGTGGGACCAGATCGAGTTCGGGCTCCGCGACTGGCCGGAGATCTTCGCCGAGCGGCGCCCGGAGCTTCTGTTCGTGGAGTCGGCCTGGTACGGCAACCAGGGCCGCTGGCGCTACCAGATGACCGGGACGAACGCCCCCAAGGCGGAGCTGCGCGCCCTGCTCGACTGGTGCCGCGCCGAGGGGATCCCCACGGTCTTCTGGAACAAGGAGGACCCGCCGAACTTCGACTTCTTCATCGACACGGCCAAGCTGTTCGACCACGTCTTCACCTGCGACGGCGACATGGTCCCCCGCTACCGCGAGGTGCTGGGGCACGACCGGGTGGACGTGCTGCAGTTCGCCGCGCAGCCCCGGGTGCACAACCCGATCCAGGACAAGCGGGGGCGCCTGCACGACGTGGTCTTCGCGGGCATGTACTTCCGGGACAAGCACCCCGAGCGCCGCGAGCAGATGGAGACCGTGCTCGCCCCGATCCGCGAGCTCGGCCTGCACATCTTCGCCCGCAACGGGACCGTGGACGAGAAGTACGCCTGGCCCAAGGAGTACGTCCCGCACATCGTGGGCGAGCTCCCGTACGACCGGATGCTGGCCGCGTACAAGATGTACAAGGTCTTCCTGAACGTGAACTCGGTGCTCGACTCGCCGACCATGTGCGCCCGCCGGATCTTCGAGCTGTCGGCCTGCTCGACGTCGATCGTCTCGGGCTGGTCCCGCGCCATCGAGGAGACGTTCGGGTCGCTGATCCCGATCGCCCGTGACGAGCTGGAGTCCTACAACCAGGTCCTGCACCTGATCAACAGCCCCGAGCTCCGGGCCCGCCAGGGGCACCTGGCCATGCGCGAGGTCTTCGACAAGCACCTGTTCTCGCACCGGGTGGACCAGATCCTGACGATCCTGGGCAGGCCCGTGCAGCAGCGGACCCGGTCGATCTCGGTGGTGCTGCCCACCAACCGTGCCTCCCAGATCGAGCACGCGATCTCCTCGGTGGCCCGGCAGGTCCACCGGCCCGTCCAGCTCGTCATGGTGCTGCACGGCCTGGACATCGATCCCGTGGTGGTGGCCGACAAGGCGCGGATGGCCGGGATCACCGACGTGGTGGTGCTGCCCGCCGACCGGTCGCTGTCGCTGGGCGCCTGCCTGAACATGGGCATCGCCGCGGCCGAGGGCGACCTGATCGCCAAGATGGACGACGACAACCTCTACGGCGAGCACTACCTGTCGGACCTGGCCCGCGCCTTCGACTACTCCGACGCCGAACTGGTCGGCAAGGGCGCGCACTACGCCTACTTCGAGGGCAGCAACGCCACCATGCTCCGCCTGCCGGGGCTGGAGCACCGCTACGCCTTCCTGGTGCAGGGCGGTACCTTCCTCGGCAAGGCGGACATGTTCCGCCACTACGGGTTCGAGGACGTCACCCGGGGCGAGGACACCCGGCTGGTGCGCCGGTTGAAGGAGGACCGGGTCAAGATCTACTCCGCCGACCGGTTCAACTTCGTCTACTGGCGCAGCGGCGACGCGGGCATGCACACCTGGCAGGCCGACGACATCAAGCTCACCCGCAACGCCCAGTTCTCCTTCGCGGGGCGTCCCGACGACCACGTGATGATCTGACCTCGCTCCGGGGTGTGTCCCCGCTCCCGCGGCCGAATGCTCCGGACGGCCAGGACACGCATCCAGCGAAGTGGTGTGTGAGCCGACCTTGTGCAGGGATCGTCAGGCGATGGCGGCGATGTCACCGTCGTCGAAGTAGATCGACTGGTGGAGCCGACCACCGAGGGCAGCGGCATAGCGAGCCAGGATGTCCTGTCCGGAGATCTTGCCCTGCTCGATCTGAGAGACGCGTCCCTTGGTGACTCCCATGCGATCGGCTACCTGTTGCTGGGTCAGACCGCGCCCGCGGCGGATCTCCGCCAGCCGGTGTCCTTGGACCTCGGCCAGAAGTTCCCGCTTGCCAGCCTGAACGGCTTCCTCGCCACCGGCCCGCTGGACATGTTCAGACCGGATGTCCTTCCAGCGCACGTATCCGCTCATCTGCCATCCTCCTGTTGGGCGCGTTCTTTCAAATAGCTACAGGTATACCTCGGCGTCCGGAAAGACTGGCATCTATCCGCCGACGCCTACGTTGAGGGCAGCAGCGCCTTGAGGTGTGTTCGCGCTCCGGTGGGCGGGTGCTCCGGGCGGCCGTCGTCGGTGGCGGTCCGGTGGGTTCAGGCCTCCGGCCTGGCGGGCGCGCCGGTCACGGATTCTTACAAGCCGCCCGGAGCACCCGCCCACCTCCGCGCACGCCTTCCCTCGCCGTACACCTGCGGGCCGTAGTAGCTCTCTGACGGACCGCCCATCGGGCTCTGTGACGCTGAAGCGATCCGTACGGTCGCCCAGGGCCCGTCGCCGTAGCTGACGCGTCCGTGCGGGAAGGAGCGCAGGATGCTCGCCGTGACCGTCGCGTCTCGTCGTACCCGACATCGCTCGGCCTGGCTCGGGGGTTTCTTGGAAGACGGTGGCGACCGGCGCGCAGAAAGGCGGTTCCGCCCTCAGGTGGGAGCGGAGCCGCACAACAAAGAGGCCCCGTCTCCGACGGGGCCCCGCAACGCCCCAGTCAGATGTCAGTACTCGAGGGCGTTGTCCCGCACACACGAAACGACCAGCGCCAATCGTCCGCGACCTGGCCGTCGATTTCAACCTGCCACGTGTACAAACCTGGCTTGAGCTGCAGTTGCGCGTTGAACGCTACGGGCATATGCAGATCGTCTCCAGGCTCGCCATGCGCTGGGCGTCCGACCTCGAACTCGCCTGACACCTCGATGGGGGTGTCCGCACCGGACTCCCCCCGCATCACAGGCTCTCCGCCCGCATCCACGAGTCGAATCGTGAACTTGATCCGCCTACCGCTGTCGTCCCATGGCACATGGAAGATCACTCCGACGCCGCAGGCGAGCCGCCCTATGCTGGCAAAGTCCCAGCTGGCACCTGAGATGAACAACTTGCCGTCGGCGACCTGCGCATGATCTGCAAGTAGCAGCGTGACCTTCATGCCGTCCAAGGGTAGACCTGCTCAGCAGGCCAGGAGGGGTGGATGGGTTACGACGATGTCGTTGGCTCGCCGACCACCCACCGAGACGGTGAGGGCATCGGCGATCCCTGCGGCTGACTCCATGAGGAAATGCACCACTACCGGCCGCGCCTGGTCGTAGCGCTCGTCAAGATCTATGGCCTCGTCAAGATAGAAGGCGACGCCTTCCCTGGTGAGTTCCCTTACCTCGTCGAGGGTGTCACCGACCGCTGCGAACGTTTGAAGATCGGGTTCGGTCGATTCCGCCCACCAGACGTCGTCCTCGTGGTGGTAGACGACGGTCACTTTGCGCATCAGATCACCTACCCCAGGAGGTCCAAGGCCTCTGCCTCGGACAAGCCGACCTCGACTACAAGGTACTTGCGAATGATGCCCGGCGGAACAGTGGCCCCGTCATGGAATGAGAAAAGTAGAGGAGGAAGACCGATTGCCTTGAGGGTCCGATGGGACCCGTTTTGGCGGGCGACTTCGTAACCCAAAGGTTCCCGCATCAGGACGGCAAGGAACCTGCTTGCCTTCATCGAGGGGAACTTCGCCATGGCAGTCGATGATTCCACACGTTGGACCGATCTCGCCCCGTTCTCAAGCACTGTTCATCACTGAATTAATGAGCAGGATCTCGCACGTAGCCCTTCTTGACGAAGGACGAGAGGATCACGCCGGCGAGGGGGGCGGGGTCTTCGACGATGGACGGCGGACTTGTTCAGAGCGGTTCTGCTGAACCCGGGCGAGGATCTCCTCGTCGATCTCGACGGGGTCACTACGTCGCGGCCCAATCAACAATGATCGTCGGGAGCATGCCGGTCAGGATTGCGCTGGGCCTACCTCACAAATTTCGGGCCGGTCGAAATTCCATACTCACGAACCTAAATGTGAAAGCGGCTTGGCCTCTCTGCGAGAACAGCACTTTTTTTCTAAAAGATACGGAAGGTTCACAAAGCCGCCTTTCGGCTGCTCAGCGCGGTTCCGGAAACTCCGATGTTCACCGTGTGTGATCACCCGTATGCACAGAGCATGCAATCTGTGCAGCCCCATATGCATATGCACTACAGCGGCAAACGAGGAGAGCTCAGCGCGAAGGTCAGCCAGATCATCACCAAGATGACGAAGGCGGGCGCATGACCGACGTGCAGAGTCCGACCGTTCGTCGACGCCAACTCGGGATGGAACTACGTCGGCTACGAGAGCGCGCGAACGTGTCCGCCATCGAGGCGGGCGAGCGCATCGGTCGATCCGACTCGACGATCAGTCGCTTCGAGACCGGCAGGGTGACCATCCGCCAGAAGGTCCTCGTGCAACTTCTCGATCTGTACAACGCGACCGGCGGCGAGGCTCAAGCCGTGCTCGATCTCGCACGTGAGGCCGGTAAACGTGGATGGTGGCATGCCCACGGGGACGCGGTACCGCCCTGGTTCGAGATCTTCATCGGGCTCGAAGCCGAAGCCGCGTCGATACAGACTTATCAACCCCAATTGGTTCCCGGCATTCTTCAGACCGAGGCGTATGCCCGTGCCGTCATCGAAGCCGACAGGCCCGGCACTCCCCTCAGGAGATCGACAGGCTCGTCGACCTACGCATGGCACGGCAGAAACTTCTTACTCGGTCGAACCCGCCGGAGCTGTGGGCGGTGATGAGCGAAGCGGTCCTGCGACACGTCGTCGGCAGCTCCGCGATCATGCGGGAGCAACTGCTCAGGCTCTACGACGCGCGACACCTCGCAGGCGTCACTCTCCAGATACTGCCTTTCGCCGGAGGCGCCCATCCCGGGATGCTCGGCCCTTTCCACCTCCTGGAGTTCCCCCGACCATCTGATACTCATGTCGCTTATGTCGAGTATCTGATGGGCTCCATGTATTTGGAAAAGCCAGAGGAAGTGCGCAGGTATAGACTTTTTTTGACCATATTCGCGCGGCTGCCCTACCGCCCGGCAAGTCCGCTGCGCTGATGAGTTCGGTCATAGAGGAGATGACTTCATGACCGCAGAAGAGCGTGAGCCGCGAGCTCTCGCCGACCTGTCTCAGGCCTCCTGGCGCAAGAGCAGCCTCAGCGGCAACGGTGGAGCCGACTGCGTCGAGGTCGCCTCCGTCCCTGGTCTGGTGGCCGTCCGTGACTCCAAGGATTCCGGTGGCTCCGTGCTCGTCTTCTCGTCGGGTGGCTGGACCGCCTTCCTCGGTCGTCTCAAGGCCGGAGATTTCGGCACACGTCCCTGACCGGGGAGCCGGTCCGAAGCCGCCGTCGGGCGTGGAGGGGAGCCGAATGCCCCCGTTCCATGAGGGCCGGTCGTTCTAGCCTGGGTGGATGTCGATCGGCGGTACGGCGGCGTACGACGGGCTGGCGGGAGTGCCGCCGCTGGTGAGGCGGGCGGTCGAGGTCGCGCGGGAGGCGGGATTCGGGCCGTCCTGTCGTCCCGAGCAGGGGCGGCTGCTGCACGCGCCGGCGGCCGGTGCCGAGGTGATCGGGGAGACCGGGACCGGGTGCGGGGTGGGGCTGGCCTGGCTGGTCTCGGGTGCCCGGCCGGGGACGCGGGTGGTGAGTGTCGAGCGGGACGCGCGGTGGGCGGCGACGGCTGCCCGGATCTTCCACGATCACCCGCGGGTGGTGGTTCTTCACGGTGACTGGCGGGAGATCCACCGGGACGGGCCGTACGACCTGCTCGTGCTCGACGGTGGCGGGCAGGGCAAGGGGGGTGAGCCCCCGGCCGATCCGCACCTGCTGCTCAGGCCGGGAGGGACGCTGGTCGTCGACGACCTGACCCCGGCCCGGCACTGGCCACCGCGGTTCGGCGACGTCGTCGACCGGGCCCGGATGCACTGGCTCGACCACCCCGGGCTGGACGCGGCCGAGCTCAGACTCGCACCCGACCTGGCCACGCTCGTGGCCACCCGTCGTTTCCCCGACGCGTCCGGCGACGGCCCGATCCCGGAGCGGGTGGTCCGCAGGGGTGATCGCCATCCCCCTCGGGGCTGATGTTTCCCGCGTCGTGTTCGCCTAGATTTCCCCCGACGTGATCGTTGGCAGGCGGGCGACGGGCCACGCGGACGGGAACGAGGCGCGGCCGGGGCGGGTTCGCCGGTCCTTGTCCGCGAGGTCGTCGCCCGGATTTCCCCTCGGGAGTGACGTGGCCATGAGCAACCCGGAGTACGCGGCCGACCTCGCCTGGCAGGAGGTGCTGGAGGAGGCGTTGCAGGCCGCCCGGACCGTCGCCGACGACTGGCTGAGGGCGTGCCGCCTGACGGCACTGGTACCGCACGTGGAGGGCACGGCCCGCGGGGAGCTGATGGAGGAGATCCTGCGGACCGTCCGGGCCATCGCCGACGAGGTGAACCGGTCGTTCGCGCTGAGGATGGCGGCCGGGTGGCTGGACACCGCCGGGCTGGAGGAGTCCCTGCGGATCGTCGAGACCCTCACCGACGAGGGGCTCCGGTTGTCCCTGCTGGCGGACATGACCGAGCACCTCACCGGGTCCGCCCGGCGCGAGGCCGTGGAGCGGGTGCTGCGGGCGGCCCGGGACACGACCGACGAGGATCGGCGGGCGCGGTCGCTGGAGTCGGTGGCCGGCCGGCTCGACGATCCCTCCCGGCGGGAGGAGGCCGTACGGATCGCCGAGACCATCACCGACGGAGGCTCCCGGGCGCGGGTGCTGGCGATGATCGCCGAGCACACCGAGGGCGCCACCCGGCAGGAGCTCCTGGACAGCGCGCTGCGGGCCGCGCGGTGCCTCGACGACGCGGGGAGCAGGGCGTACGCGCTGGTCGCGGTGGTCGGAGGGTTGGAGGGGACCGTCCGGGACGAGGTGACGGAGGAAGCGTTGGGGGCCGCCCTGGCCGTCACGGACGACAAGGAGCGGGCCTACGCGCTGCTCTCGGTCGCCGAGAGGTCGGACGGGTCCGCCCGGCGCGAGACGATGGAGCGGGCGCTGGAGGCCGCGCTGGCCGTCGCCGACGACGAGGACCGGTCGTATGCGCTGTTCGTGGTGACCAGGAGGCTGGACGTCCCCGTCCGGGCGGACCTCGCCGGGCGGGTCGGCCCTGCCGTCACCGATCGGGTGAGCCGGGCCGAGGCGCTGGCGGCGCTGGTACGGAACACCGAGGGCGCCGTCCGGGAGGAGATCCTGGAGGAGGCCCTGAACACCACCCGGGTCATCGTCAACACGGCGGCCAGGGGGAAGGCGCTCGCCGCGGTCGCGGAGCACCTGGACGATCCCGCCCACCTGGACAGGGTCTGGTGGGTCGCCCTCACCGCCCTTCTCGACCAGAAGGGCCACGCCAAGGTGCTGACGATGCTGGCGTGGCGGAGCGAGAGCGGGAGCGAGCTCCGCCGGCGGGCGCTGGGGCAGGTCCTGGATTTCGTCGCGTCCCCCGACAACGAGTGGTACCAGCTCAATATGCTCACCGCGGCGGCCGAGTACCTGGAGGACGCGGACCACCTCGAGCGGGCGTTGGGGATCGCCGCGTCCATCACGCACCAGTGGGGCCGGGCGACGGCGCTGGTCGCGGTGGTGAAGCGGCTGCGGGATCCCGCCCGCCTGGAGGAGGCCCTGCGGGCCGCCCGGTCCGTCACCGAGGACAAGAGCCGGGCGATGGCGCTGACGGCGATCGTGGAGCGGCTTCGGGAACCGGAACGGTAGGGGAAAGGGCCGGACGGGTCCGGCCCTTCGAACCTCGGTCCCTCGCCCGCGGGCTGCTTGTGGTCTACTCACGACGTCGCGACTCCGGGACGACCCGTGGCCCTGCGGAGGGGCTGGAGAGGCCCCGGAGTTCGGCATCGGTGAACCCCGTCGATGGCATCGGTCACCGGGCCTGAGTCGCCGGCTGCGGCGGATCTTCCGGAAAGGACCATGAGCGCTGACCCGGGTCGTGCGGTGCGGGGTCGAGCGAGGGTCGTGATGTTCGCGACCACCGTGATCATGGGAACCGGCGGATTCGGGCGGACAGTACATGTGTGTGGAAACGACTATGCGTGCCCGGGTGCGCGCCGGAGATCCGGACGCTTTCGCCCGGCTGTTCGACGACTACGCGCGCTCGGTCTACAACCATGCCTTCCGGCTGACCGGTGACTGGTCGACCGCCGAGGACGTGGTCTCCGTTACCTTCCTGGAGGCGTGGCGTCTGCGCGGCAGGGTCGACGTGGGCGGCGGCTCGTTACGACCCTGGCTGCTCGGCGTCGCGACCAACGTCGCGCGCAACGTCAACCGTGCAGCCCGGCGGCACGAGGGGGCGCTGGCCCGGCTGCCTCCGGGCGGGGCGGTCCCGGACATCGCCGAGGAGGTGGCGAGTCGCGTCGACGACGACGAGTTGCTGGCATCGGTCCGGGTGGCCCTGGACGCGCTGCGCCGCCCGGAGCGGGAAGTGATCGCGCTGTGCGTGTGGGCCGGTCTCGGGTACGCCGAGGCGGCCGAAGCCCTGGGAGTGCCGGTGGGCACGGTCCGATCCCGGCTCTCGCGGGCGAGGAGGCGGTTACGGAAGCTCGCCGTGAATGCGGTGGCGAGGCCGGGAGGCGGAGCGGGAGCACGGACGGAGACGGAGACGGGGACGGGGACGGGAGGGACATGGGAACCGGGAGCCCGGTCCAGACAGGTAAACGGTGACCGCGAGAACGCGGTCCGGTTCGTTCGGGAGAAGACCCTGTGAATACCGCCACGCCCCAGCCTGATCCCGGTCGGATCGAGGAGCTGGCCCGGCTGCTGCCGGTCCCGGTGGAGCGGGACCTTCCGGTGGACCGCCGCCGGCCGCTCAAGGAGTTCATGATGCAGGAGATCCAACGGGACACCCGGTCCGGGGAGCGGGTACGCCGTCACGCGCTACGGCGTCCGGCGTTCCTCGCCCCCGTCCTGGCCGCCGCCGTGGCGCTGGCGGTGGCCGTGCCGGTTCTCGTCTCCGGGGGAGCCCCGGCCTACGCCGTGGCGCGGAATCCCGACGGCACGATCTCGGTGCGGATCAACGAGATCAGGGATGCCAAGAAGCTGGAGGCCGATCTGAACGCCCTGGGCTTCAAGGCGGTCGTGGATTACGTGCCCCAGGGAAAGCAGTGCGAGGATCCGCGTGGTGACGACCTGCTGCCGTCCGAGAGGTCCTACGGACGCGCCGCCGACAACCCGCTGGTCATCATCGACAGGGGCGGGGTGTCGGAGAAGGGCTTCATCTTCAACCCCGCGGCCCTGGAGGAGGGACAGACGGCGGTGCTGGAGTTCAACATCGGCGATCCCACCGTGCACATATGGGCGCGGATCGCGAACGGGCCGGTGAGGCCGTGCGTCATGGCCGACACCACCGGGTACCCCGTCGGCCCCTCCGAGGTGCCCGGCACGCCGGCCGGGTAGGCCGGGGATGGCCCTCGGCATCGCCGTGAACCCCTGCGGCTCTCGCGGGTGACCCAGGGTTCCAGGTGGCGTACCGCGTCCGTGTCGTGGACGGGCCGTGATCGCGCGGAGGTACGGCATGCGACGACGCCCCCGCCCGGATGACTCCGGGCGGGGGCGTCGCGGTGCCGGGGGCGGTGGTCTCCGGATTCCCTCGGGATCTCCCCTGGGGAACCGGCCGCCCCCGGTCACGGATTAGCGGACGCTACCCCGCCTGCCGTACAGGCTCACCGCCAGGATGACGCCGATGGCCGCGAGAGCGATCTGGATGAGGATCTCGATCCAGTCGATTCCCGACGTGCTGGAGACCCCGAGGGCCCTGGCGATCGCGGTGCCGATGAGGGCCGCGACGATACCGATCACGATGGTCAGCCAGATCGGGATGCCCTGCTTGCCGGGCACGACGAGCCGACCCAGGAAACCGATGATGGCACCGATGACGATGGCGGTGATGATGCCGGTGACTGTCATGTTCCACGCTCCCTGTCTGCTCAGCTGCCAGGCGTATGCCCTGGGAAAGAGGAACAACACATCACGGAGTGATCTCAATCGGTAGCGGCCGGTCACGGAAACGTCACGGGGTCGTCCATTCCGTCTTCACATCGGCGTGGCTCCGGGGGGTGACCGCCGACGTCAGGGCGCGATACGGCCGCTGGATACGGGTGCGAAGTGCCGGTAGGCGAGGGGAGGCGGAGAGTGAGGGGCACCGGCCGCGCGGGCTCGGCCGCCGGAGGCGTGGCGCGGCCGGGAAGGGCGGGCGATGCAGGCGACTTGCACCTTTTGTAGGAGTTTTACTGTGTAATTGTGCTTATGGGAGATATGTCGTAGAAGAGCATTGATCGGGTGGGTAAAGATTCTCGAAAAGTGCAGCGCGGCGACCGGCGTGACCCCTCCAGATCAGGAGGATCGCCTCATGACCGATCCTCACGAGATCAATCCGAGTAAGGCTCTGGAACTCGGCATGGACCGGCACATCCCCCGCCAGGACTTCTTCGACGGGGTCGTCGTCCCGGACGGGATCGCGGCGCTCCCCTCGCCCCGCTTCAGGAACGGGGACGTTCCCGCGCGCGTTCGCGGGCCGGAGGGCGCCGACGGCCGCCACCCGCTCTCCCCCGCGGACCCGTGCGACGAGACCGCGCGGCCACCGAGCCTGTCGCACGTCCTGCGCGACCCTCGGTTCCGGCCGTCCGCGGGCACGTCGGAGCCCACCGGCGAGCACTACGACCTGGTCGTGGTCGGAGCCGGGGTCAGCGGCGTCAGCGCGGCGTACCGGTGGCTGGATCGCGCTCCGGCCGCGCGGATCCTGATCCTGGACGACCACGACGACGTCGGCGGGCACGCCCTGCACGGTGGGCCCCGTCCGGGCGGCGGGAAGGGACCCGCGGGCGCGTACGGCGGGGTGCGGTCCGCCGAGAGGCCGCCTGCCTGGACCCCCGAGGGCAGGGAGCTTCTCGGCAGGCTGGACATCCGTTCCCGCAGGCCCGGCAGGCACGCCGCACCGGCCTCGTCCCCGGACGCGCCGATGCACGACGCCGTCTACTGCGACCGGGAGACGTTCCCCTCCGAGAGGCTGGTCGTGCTCGCCCCCGGTGAGCGGGCCGGGCGGTGGATCACCGAGCTCCCCGTCTCCGCGCAGGCCCGCAGGGACCTGCTGATGCTCTACCTCGACCCGCCCGACTGGTTTCCCGGGCTGTCCGCCGAGGAGAAGCAGGAACGGCTGGCCCGACTGACCTACGCGGGTTTCCTCAGGGACGTCTGCGGGGTCCATCCGGACGTGCTGACGTTCGTCGCGACCATGCCGGGCGAGCGGTGGGGGTACGGGTCCGACGCCCTGGGCGCGATCGACGCCTGGGGGGACGCCGACGAGTACCGCTACCCCGGGTTCGCCGGGCTGGGGCTCGACAGGTCCGCACCGTCCCGGTACAACTCCCCCACCATGATCAAGGAATGGGGGACGGAGAGGTCGCGCTCCTGCCACTTCCCCGGCGGCAACCAGGCGATCATCCGGACGATGCTCGCACGGATGGTCCCGGGTTTCGCCACCGCCACCGGCGCGGAGGGCATCACCACCGCGACCTTCGACCGCACCGCGCTCGACCGGCCGGGGAACCGGGTGCGCGTGCGCCTGTCCAGCCCGGTCGTCTCGGCGGCCAACGACGGCCCCGCCGGTACGGCCGCCTCGGCCACGGTCGGCTACGTCGACGGCCCGCGGGTGAGGACCGTCCGGGCCCAAAACGTGATCATGGCCTGCTGGAACTCCGTGATCCCCCACCTGGTCGGCGACCTGCCGCCCGCGCAACGGGCCGCGCTGCACCGGGCCGTGAAGGTGCCCCTGCTGCGCGCGACGGTCCGGCTCCGCCACCGGCGGCCCTGGAAGGAGCTCGGGATCGGGCACGCCCGTTTCACCGGGGCCTACTGGTGCGCGGCCGGGCTCGCCCCTCCGGCCCGGACCGGCGGCCACCGGCTCGCGGACGGGCCGGACGACCCGGTCACCGTGCACATGGCCGCGGCCCTGGTCACCCCCGGCGTGTCGCCCGCGCGGGGCTCGATCTCGGGGCGGTACGCCCTGATGGGGACGCCGTACCGGTACCTGGAGTACGGCATCCGCGACCAGCTCGCCCGGCTGCTCGGCCCCGCGGGGTTCGACCCGGCCCGCGACATCCAGGCGATCACCGTCGACCGGTGGGGCCAGGGCTACGCGCCCGAGTACGCCACCCCGTGGGACCTGGCCTTCTACCCCGACGGGCACCCGCCCGCGGCCACCGCCCGCCGGACGCACGGCCGGATCGCGATCGCCAACTCCGACTCCGTCCCCACCGCCCGCGCGGACGCGGCCATCACGGCCGCCTACCGCGCGGTCGCGGAGCTTCAGCGCTGAGGTGCGGGACAAGGTGCGGGACGGGGTCCGGTTTCTCCCGCCGGTCTTCTCCGGTCGGCCTTCTCAGAGGGAGTTTCGTTAGCTTTTGTTCCTGTTCATCGCGAACAGGCCAGGTTCCGGCTCGGTGAGGACGTCGCGGCCGGCCAGGCGTTTGAGCGTGGCGCACATGCCCTCGACATGACGTGGCCGATCTCCGGCCGACCTCGCCTTCCACGCTCGTGGCGCACGTGACGACACGCTAGGAGCCGTCACAGGTTTTCCCGACCTGCCAGGTGCACCCTTCGGGCAGCCGGGGTCCCTCGCCGGTCCAGCCGAGTTTTCTGACCACCATCGCATCGGCCATGTCGCCGATGTCCAGGCCGGTGGTCTCAGGCAGTGGCCCGGCCACCAGAGTCGTCGTCCCGAGCACGTCGCCGCTGGACCGATCGATCAACAGCCGCCGTTCCAGCGGATCGTGATCGACTCTGCGTACGATGGCCATGCCGCTTCGCCCTTCGGCATCCCTGGCCTCGTCCACGGTCCGCGCGCCCGGCGACGCGGCCATCATGCGCAGGACGGCCGCCCGCACCGCAGGAGGGGTGGGCGCGTACACGAGTAATCCCTCGCCCAACCCCCACAGCATGTCCTGATCCGAGGGCCGCTCGACATAGGAACGGCTCGTAGTGGCAGGTTCCTGGCGCTGTACGTCCCGCAGCCGCAGCAACAACTCTGCTCTCAGCCGCTGCGGGTCCTGTGGTAGCGCGAGGAGTTGGGAACGGGTCAGCGACACCCCCCCGGTGAGCTCGAAGCGCTCCGGGAAGTGATGGGACGTCCGGCCACGCCGGCCCTGCACACCTTTGCAGCCCACCGCGAAACCGCACAGTGCGGGCGCACCCGTCTCACGCCATTTCCGTTCGTCGGCGGTCGTGGAGGGCCGGGTGTAGAGCGGCGTCGTCTCCACGGCAGGGCCGCGGGGAGTCGCCCAGTAGACCCGGTGGACGCTGTCCTCGATGTTGTACCTCTGTCTGAGAGGCCGACCCCACACCAGCGTCTCCAATTCGCTACGCCAGTATTCACGCGGTTGCTCGGCTCGCCGCGCCAACGCGTCCACGACAGCGGTGAACCCCGCCGGAGCCGCCGAAGGGCGCAACAGCGAAGGGACGGTCGCGACCGTGCCGAGCACCACCGCGACGGCGGCGGCCGCCAACACCGGCAGCCCCCGAAAACCCCTGCGCGGCCGGACGGCGACAGGAGCGGCGACAGCTTTCAGGCTCTCCGGGGACACGAGTTCCGCACCGGCGGTGAAAGCGTCGCGGAGTCGGTCTTCAACGTTTCGGGTCATCGCTCCTCCTGCAGTTTCGCGGCGAGCACCTTCAGCGCCCGGGATGCCGTTGATTTGACCGTTCCGTGGCTGACCCCCATCACCTGGGCGATCTCCGCTTCTGACAGGTCGAGGTAGAACCGCAGCACCAACACCTCACGCTGGCGTCGCGGCAGAGCACGCACGGCCGAGAACACCTGCCGCCGGGTCTCCCCCAGCAGCGCCGCCGCCTCCGCCGACCAGAAGGGAACCTCGCGGTGACCGCGGAACCGCCCGATGATCACCCTGCGCCGCAGGATCATCCGGCACCCGTTGACCACGGCCGTGCGCAGGTAGGGCAGCACCTGCCCGCGGTCGGCCAATCGGCCCCACCTGCGATACACCGCGGCGAACGCGTCCTGAACCACGTCCTCGGCGCTCTCCTGATCGCCTACCAACAGGAACGCCAGGCGCACAAGCGCAAGGCGGTGGACGAGGAACAACTCGGTCACGACCGTGTCGGCCGAGGCCTCGCCGCCCGGGGAACCGGGTGGCGGATGGACAGTCTCGGATTTCATATCATCTACATGCACAAGCCCCCCAGGAGGTTGCGTCACGCCGGCGATCGAGTGGGTGCGCTCGGGCAGCATGACGGCGATCCGGTCGGCGAGCTTGGCCCACCGCTGCGGCAGGCGATCGAGGGCGGCCCCGTACTCCTCCCATGCCGAGACCGGCTTGTCGGGATCGAGCCGGCGGTGGATGGTGGTGCGCCCGCGCGTCCGCGCGCCCGCGCGCCCGGGCCGAGGCGACCCCCGCGATCACCAGTCCGGCCACGTCGACGGCGATGCCCCGCTTGCGGCCCGGCTCTTCTTGCCCGCGTCCGACCCGGTCGTGGTGGCCGGTGCGCCGACCGACGCGTGCACGGCCCGGGTGTCCGAGACCACCGCGGCGGGGTCCTCGCGCCGCCCGGCCTTCTCCCGGACCTGGCAGCGCAGCAGGTCATGGATGGTCTGATCGGTGCCGTCGTCGCGCCAGGCGGCGAAGTAGGAGTACACCGCGGTGTGCGGCGGCAGGTCATGGGAAGGCACCGCCACTGGCAGCCGGTCCGGGCCTGACCGGCTTCTCGGACCGGCTTCTCAGGCGGGTCGTCTCAGGCGGGTGAACGCCCAGCTCATGTCGGGCTCGACCGCCCAGTGGGTGGCGCGCCGTACCGGTGCCGTGCACAGCAGGGCGGCGAGCCCGACCCCGAAGAGCGCCACGGCCGTCACCCCCGGCACGGTCTGGGCCCAGTCCCCGTAGAACCGCTCGGCGACCTTCACCACCAGGCCGTGCAGGAGATAGGCGTACATGGTGGCCGCTCCGAGGCCCGTGTACAGGGTGCGCCGGGCCGGGGTGACCGCCAGGAAGGCGGCGACGAGGAGCGCGCCCGCGGCCAGGATGCCGAGGCGGATCAGGCTGCCGGTGAGGTCGTCGACGCCGATCGCGTCGTTGGCGTGCCGCCAGCGGATCCACTCGGTCTTCACGTGGGTGTGCAGGACGAACGCCAGCGCCGCCCCGGCGGTGAGCGTGACCGCTCCGGCGACCCGCACCCACCGGCGCCGCAGCCACTCGAAGTGCTCGGGACGCAGCATGAGCCCGAGCACGTAGAACGGGAGCAGGCCGAGGGTGCGGTTCATCGACAGCTCGTCGGGGAGCCTGCTCATGCCCGACAGCAGCGACAGCCCGACCGCCACCACGAGCGGCCACCGGAGCTGCTGCCAGACCGGGGTCGACAGCCGCCACAGGAACAGCGACATCAGGAACCAGGTCAGGTAGTACGGGTCCAGAAGGCTGATGTCGAGCTTGCCGTACAGGACGAGGCGGGGCAGCGAGTACAGCAGCTCGAAGATCACGTACGGCACGGCGAGCGTGCTGATCAGCTTGCGCGCCTTGCCCGACGAGAAGGTGAAGTTCCGCGACAGGTAGCCGCTGAGCACGATGAACAGCGGCATGTGGAACGTGTAGACGTAGAAGTAGGCCGCGTGCGCGACCGGCACGTCCCGCAGGTCCTCGATCAGGTGGCCCGAGACGACGAGGGTGATCGCCAGGAACTTGGCGTTGTCGAAGAAGGGGTCCCTGCCCGCGGCGGGCGGGAGGACGATCCGCAGCGGGGTTGCGACGCTCACAACCCTCGGACCGTAGTCGCGGCCCCCCAACACCCGGCGAACGGCCGGTGACCTCCGGGCGGCGGCCGTCCGACCGGCGGTGGTCGTCCGGACGGTGGCGGTCAGGGGCGGCCGGTTGCGGTTCTCGGACCGGTCGTGGTCAGGGGCGTCGGTCGCGGTCCCCCGGCCGGTCGTGGTCAGGTGGCCGGTCGTGGTCAGGTGGCCGGTCGTGGTCAGGTGGCCGGTCGTGGTCAGGTGGCCGGTCGTGGTCAGGTGGCCGGTCGTGGTCAGGTGGCGTCAGGCCACGGCGGCGGCGCTGACCTCCCACAGGGCGCGGGCCAGCTCGGGGTCGCGCATCCCGCGGGGGACGGTGGCCGGGGCGCTCTTGGCGAAGTACCGTCCCGGGTGGGCGGCGCCGTCCGGGTGGGTGGCGAGATGCACCATGGTGCTCGCCCCCTCCTCCACGCTCTGCCCCATGCCGGGCACGTTCTTCACCATCCACATCATGAACGTCGCCGGGGCGAACTCCGTCTTGATCACTCCGGGGTGGAAGCAGGTCGCGGTGACCCCGGTGCCCTCCAGGCGCCGGGCCAGCTCGACCGTGAAGAGGGCACCGGCCTGCTTGGAGTCGCCGTACTGGAGCCAGCCGCTCCAGTGGCGCCGGTCGCGGTTCAGGTCGGAGGGGTCCAGCCGCCCGGTCTTGGCGGCCCGGGAGGTGGTGGTGATCACCCGGCTCCCGATGCGGTCGAGCAGCAGGTTCGTCAGCAGGAACGGGGCCAGGTGGTTGACCTGCATCATCGTCTCGTGACCGTCCGCGGTGCGGGTGCGCTCGGTGGTCATCACGCCCGCGTTGTTGACCAGGACGTCGATCCGCTCGTAGCGGGAGCGCAGCTTCGCGGCCAGCTCGCGCACGTCGTCCAGGCGGGTGTGATCACAGGTGAAGGTGTCCGGGGCCGCCCCGCAGGCCGCCCGCACCCTCTCCGCCACCCGAGCCGTCTTGCCGGGATTACGGCCGACCAGAACGACCCGCTGCCCCCGCCTGGCGAGCTCGACCGCGGCCGCCTCACCGATTCCGGCACTAGCCCCTGTAATCACACTAATCATCAGATCCTCCCCTGCGCAGAAACCTTATTCGGTGCTAGTCTCCTGTGCGATCTTCCGGAGGCGTATCCATCCCTAAAGCGGCACGAGCCTCCACACGCTCAGAGGTTGGGACGAGTGGACATGGGCTCAAGAAACCGCTCGATTCGGTTCAAGATTTTCCTGCTGCTGCTCCTGCCGTTGCTCTCGCTGAGCGCGCTGTGGGGATTCGCCCTCAACCTGACCATCGGTGACGGCATCTCCCTGCTGAGGGCCAACAGCCTCTACCAGACGGTGGGCCTCACCTCGACCGACCTCGGCCTCCAGCTGCAGGCCGAGCGGACGCAGTCGTCGGTGGCGATCAGCTCCCGGGTCCTCACCAGCGGGATGGGCGAGCAGCGCGCCCGTACCGACAGCTCGGTGGAGGCGTTCAGGAAGGCCGCGGTCACCGATGATTCCGACAGCCCGGAACTGCGCAGCTCGCTGAACGAGCTGCTCCGCCAGCTCGACAGGTTGCCGAGCATCCGCTCCGGCGTCGACAGCGGCCAGCACTCGCGGCTGAACGTGCTGTCGAACTACAACCAGATCCTCGACTCGGTCTTCCTGGTGTACCACCAGATGACCGCGGTGCCCGACCTGTCGATCTTCCAGCAGGCCTCGGCCATGCACGGGATGGGCAACGCCCGCGAGATGATCGCCCGGGAGAACGCCCTGGTCAGCGGGGCACTGATCGACTACCGGATGACGCAGGAGGAGCGCAAGGCCTTCGCCGAGTACGTCAACACCCGGCGCTTCCTGCACAACCGCGGGGTCGCCTCGCTCGACCCCGAGCTGGGCAAGGCCTACCGCGACACGTTCCGCTCCTCGGCCTTCGACAGGTTCGCCGACCTGGAGAGGGCCATCGCCGGGGCGACCGGCGACCGGCTGGCCCCGGAGGCCGCCACCTGGAAGGCGACCACGAACGAGGTCTCGACCTGGCTCGACCGGGTCAACCTCGCCTCCGCCAAGCTGCTGGCGGAACGCGCGCAGGGGGTGGCCACCGACATCCTGATCCGGATCGTGATCGCCGGTGGCGTCGGCCTGATCGCGGTGGTCGCGTCGATCATCATCTCGGTCCGGTTCGGCCGCCGCCTGGCCTCCGAGCTGGCCGGGCTCCGCTCGGCCGCCCTGGACCTGGCGGACGTGCGGCTCCCCCGGGTCGTGGAGCGCCTGCGCCGCGGCGAGGAGGTCGACGTGCGGGCCGAGGCGCCGCCGATCCAGGCGGGCGGCTCGACCGAGGTGCGCGACGTGGCCCACGCCTTCGGCTCGGTGCAGCACACCGCCGTCGAGGCCGCGGTCGGCCAGGCCAACCTGCGACGCGGCGTCAGCCAGGTCTTCGTGAACCTGGCCCGGCGCAAGCAGAGCCTGCTCCACCGCCAGCTCACCCTGCTCGACAGCATGCAGCGCCGGGCGACCGACCCCGACAGCCTGCACGACCTGTTCCGCCTGGACCACCTGACCACCCGCATGCGGCGGCACGCCGAAAGCCTTATCATCCTATCCGGCGCGGCGCCCGGCCGGTCGTGGCGCAGGCCGGTGCCGGTGATCGACGTGCTGCGGGCCGCGATCGCCGAGGTCGAGGACTACACCCGGGTCAACGTGCTGCCGGTGGCCGACGTCTCGCTCGACGGCACCGCGGTCGCCGACATCACCCACCTGGTGGCCGAGCTGATCGAGAACGCCACGATCTACTCGCCGCCGCAGACCACGGTGACCGTCCGCGGCGACGTGGTGGCCAACGGGTTCGCCGTCGAGGTGGAGGACCGCGGCCTGGGTCTCACCTCCGCCGAGTACGAGGCGATCAACCAACGGCTGGCCGACCCGCCGGAGTTCGACCTGGCCGACAGCGACCGGCTGGGCCTGTTCGTGGTGGGCCAGCTCGCCTCCCGGCACGGCGTCCAGGTCATCCTGCGCGGCTCGCCGTTCGGCGGCACCACGGCGATCGTGCTCATCCCCCGGGCCGTGATGGCCCAGCAGGACACGCCGCTCACCCTCACCGCGCAGCGGACCTCCTACACCGCCGAGCACGTGACCGGGCGCCCGGGGGGATCGTTCGAGCCCGCCTCGCGGGAGGCTCTCCCGGCCCTGCCGGGCGGTCTGCCCAACGGCAACGGCCTGCCGAACGGCAACGGTAACGGCCGGCCCCACGGCAACGGGCAGCCGGACGGTACCGGTCTTCCGCGCAGGGCGCGGAACGCCCCGGCGGCCCAGCCGGCGGCGGCCCCCTCCCTGAGCGTCGTCAGCGACCTGCCGCACCGTCCCCCGTCCCCGGACCTCCAGCAACGGCGCGGCCCGGACGCCGGACGCGAGACGGTCTGGGGGACGCCCTCCGCTCCAGCCGCCCCCTCCCACCGCACGCCGTCCCCGGCCGCCCCCTCGCACGCCCCCTCCCACCGGGCGCCCTCCACCGCCGACGCGCTCCTCGCCGGGGCGGCGCCCCCGGAAACGTCTTCGGGGACGTCTTCGGGGACGTCCTCGGGGACGCGGCAGGCTCCCCCGGCGGCGTCGCCCGAGGCACGGCCGCACGCCACCGGTGCGAAGGGCTGCCCGGCGGCGAACCCGTCGGCCGTGCGGCCCCCCGCCGGGCCGGGCGGTCTGCCCCGCCGGGTACGCCAGGCGAACCTGGCACCCCAGCTCCGCCAGGAGGGCGAGGCGCCCGCCGAGCCGGAGCCGAGGGCGGAACCGGGCGAGGAACGTTCGCCCGAGGAGATCCGCGCGATCTTCTCCGCCTTCCAGGCGGGCGCCCGGCGCGGTCGCGAGGAGCGGAACAATGAATCGCCAGATCACACGACAGGTGACAAGGGGGAAAATTGACCAACACCGGCGAGTTGAACTGGCTCCTCGACGACCTGATCGGCAGGGTGGGCGCGGTGCGCCAGGCGGTGATCCTCTCCACCGACGGCCTGGCCGTCGGCTTCTCGAAGGGGCTCAGCCGCGAGGACGCCGAGCATCTGTCCGCGGTCGCCGCCGGGTTCCAGAGCCTGGCGCGCGGGGCGGGACGCCACTTCGGCGGCGGCGAGGTACGCCAGACCATCGTGGAGATGGAGTCGGCGTTCCTGTTCGTCACCGCCGCCGGTAAGGGCACCTGCCTGGCCGTGCTGAGCAGCTCCGACGCCGACGTCGGCCACGTCGCCTACGAGATGGCGATGCTGGTCAAGCGGGTCGGCCAGCACATCTCCGCCAATCCACGCCAGGGTCTGTCGTGAGCGTCAGATCCTGCGGGCGCGCCCCCCGCGGACCGCTGGTCCCCTCCTGTCGATGCCGGAGGCCCGGATGACGCACTGGATGGACGAGGAGGCCGGACCCGTCGTCCGGCCGTACGCGCTCATCGGGGGTCGCACCCGCTCCTCCGGCGACACTCTGGACCTGGTCGCGATGGTCAGCTCGACCCGCACCCCTCCGTCCGGGGGATTCGTCCCCGGGCCGGAACAGGAACGCATTCTCGCCATGGTCACCACCCCCACCTCGGTCGCCGACGTCGCCTCCGACCTGAACCTGCCGCTCGGCGTGGTCAAGGTCCTCCTCGGCGACCTGAAGGACCACAAGCTCATCTCGATCGGGCGCGCCTCCGCGAGCGAGCGCATTCTCAAGGAAGTGATCAATGGACTTCGGGCCCTCTGACGAACCCGTCGCCCTCAAGATTCTCATCGCGGGTGGCTTCGGGGTGGGCAAGACCACGCTCGTGGGCGCCATCAGTGAGATCCGCCCGTTGCGCACCGAGGAGGTGCTCTCCGACCGCGGCATCGGCATCGACGACGTCGACGGCGTCGAGGGCAAGACCACCACCACGGTCGCGATGGACTTCGGCCGCATCACGATCAGGGAGGGCCTGGTCGTCTACCTGTTCGGCACGCCCGGCCAGGAGCGGTTCTGGTTCATGTGGGACGAGCTCTCCTACGGCGCGCTGGGCGCCGTGGTGCTGGCGGACACCCGGCGGCTGACCGACTGCTTCCCGTCCATCGACTACTTCGAGCAGCGTGGCACGCCGTTCATCGTGGCCGTCAACTGCTTCGACGGTGCCGACCGGCACGAGGCCGAGGACGTCCGGGTCGCCCTGGACCTCGACGCGGACGTGCCGGTGCTTTTGTGCGACGTGCGGCGCCGGGTCTCGGCGAAGACGGTCCTGGTGACGCTGGTGGAGCACTCGCTGAAGGTGCTGACGGCCAGCCAGAGCTGAGGCGGGCCGGAGCCGAGATGGCCGGAGGGGCCGTCGGGCAGCCGGGTCCGCCGGTGGACGGCCGGGGCCCGCGGCGCCGGGGCCGGGGCGGGCCCCGGAACCGGCGGTCGTCACCGGGGCCCGCTGGGGTCACAGCGCCCGCAGGCCGCTGATCAGCTCCTTCAGCAGGCTGTCCGCGGGCACCGAGGCGGCCGGGATCGGCGACCGTACCAGGATGAGTCCCTGGTCGAGCAGGTCGCCCAGCAGGACCTTGACCACGCCGATCGGCAGTCCCGCGTCCGAGGCGACCTCCACGATCGGCCGGGCCCGCCTGACCAGGCCGAGCAGCCTGCGGTGCTGCAGTCCCAGGTTCGCCGCGGCCGGGATCGGCGCCCCGGTCGCCACCGCCATCGAGAGCAGGTCGAGCGAGGAGGAGGACGTCCTGGTGCGTCCCCCGGTCATCGCGTAGGGACGGACGACGGGACCGGCCTCCTCGTCGATCCACTCCACGTCGTCGGTCACTGCCCTGCCACCCGGGGTCCGGTGGCCAGGTGCTGGCCGACACGGGTGACCAGGCGTGCCATCTCGTACGCGATGAGGCCCACGTCGGCGGCGCCGGTGGTCATGACCGACAGGCAGCTCCCCTGCCCGGCCGGGGTGACGAAGAGGAAGGCGGAGTCCATCTCCACCATCGTCTGCCGTACCGTCCCGCCGCCGAACTGCAGGCTGGTGCCCTTGGCGAGGCTCTGGAACCCGGAGGCCACCGCCGACAGGTGGTCGGCGTCCTCCTTGGACAGCCCTCGGGACGAGGCCATCATCAGCCCGTCGTTGGACAGGATCAGCGCGTGCGAGACGTCCGCGACGCTCGTGACGAAGTCGTCCAGAAGCCAATACAGCTCACCCGGCACGTGATCGAACCCCTTCCCCTGTGATGATCTCGTTGACCGCCGGCCCCCACCGGCCCGATGACCCCGGTCCCGCCGGCCCGTCCTCGCGGTCACCCGCGTGGTCCCGGCTCACCGCGTGCCACCCGTGTCCTCCTCCTCGGCCCGGCCACGCCGCCAGCCGGACTGCAGGGCGCTCATCAGCGCCCGGGCCTCCTCCGGGGAGCGCTGCTGCTCCTCGGCCCCGGCCCCGGACGGGCCGCCGGGGTCGGGCCGGGGCGGCAGGTTCGCCCGCCGCACCCTGCGGGGCAGGTCCCCGTCGGTGCGCCGCGCCGGCCTCCACAGGTCCGCGGGGATCGGCACCGCGGGCTCCCCGGCGTCCGCGGGCGCGTCCGTCCGGTCCGGTTCGCCGGTCCGCGCGGACTCCGCGAGCTCCGCGGACTCCGCGAGCTTCGAGCGCTCCGGGAAGTCCGGGAAGTCCGGGGAGTCCGTGGGGTCCATGGGGTCCGCCGCCCGGACGGGCCGTCTCGTGAGCTCCGCCGGTTCCGTTCCCCGGGCGGAGCTCACGGGCTCCACCGGGCCGGTGCGGGTGGGCAGGACGGTGAGCAGCGGCGGCTCCAGCGGCGGATCGACGGGCTCGGGGTCGCCGAGCAGCTCGGCGGGGAGCAGGACGACCGCCCCGGTCCCGCCGTACGGCGAGGCGCGCAGCCTCACCTCGACGCCGTACCTGGCGGCCAGCAACCCGACCACGGCGAAACCCAGCCGGTCGGTCTGGGCCGGGTCGAACTCCGGCGGGCTGGCCAGACGCTCGTTGATCGCGTCGCGTTCGCCCGCGGTCAGCCCGAGTCCCCTGTCCTCGATCTCGACGGCGAAGCCCTGGCCCACGGGCTCGCCGCGGACCGAGACCTGGCTCTCCGGCGGGGAGAAGACCGTGGCGTTCTCCAGGATCTCGGCGAACAGATGCATCATGTCGGCGACGGCGTTGCCGACCAGGGTGGTGCCGCCCATGGGGTAGATCCGTACCCGGGTGTAGTCCTCGACCTGGGCGGCCGACCCGCGCAGCACGTCCTCCATCGGCACCGGCGAGCGCCACCTGCGGCCCGCCGCCCCTCCGGACAGGATCACCAGGCCCTCGGCGTGGCGGCGCATCCGGGTGGTGAGGTGGTCGAGCCGGAAGAGGTTCTCCAGCGCCTCGGGGTCCTCGGCCCGCTGCTGCATGCCGTCGAGCAGCTTGAGCTGGCGCTGCAGCAGCGACTGGCTCCGCCGGGCCAGGTTGCGGAACGCCTGGGAGACGCCCTCGCGCAGCCTGGCCTGTTCCACCGCGGCCTCGACCGCGCTGCGCTGGACGCTGTCGAACGCGGCGGCGACGTCGTGGATCTCGGAGGTGCTGCCCACCGGTCTCAGCGGCGGCGCCTCGGCGGCCACGTCCACCTTCTCGCCGCGGCGCAGCCCGCTCATCACCCGGGGGAGCCGGATCCCGGCCAGTTCCGCGGCGGCCCGGCGCACGGCGGCCAGCTCCCGGGTGACGCCGCTGCCGATCCGGTAGGAGACCAGGAGCGACGCGACGACCGCGGCGAGGCCGATCAGCCCCACCACTCCGGCGCGGACGAAGACGCCCGCGGCCGCGGGCGCGGCCCGCTCGACGAGCTCGGGGGCCACGGCCGCCAGGGACCGCTGGTAGGCGGCGTCCAGCGCGTCACCGGCGAGGCGCCAGTCGGCGGACGGCACGCGGGCGCCGGACAGCAGCCGGTTCTCCAGGGCGGTGAAGCGGGCGTACGTAGAGGAGGCGACCATGTCCGAGAAGGGGGCGCGCAGCGCGGGGTCGAGCTCCGGCATCGCCTGTTCCATCAGGAAGACCCGGTTGGCGGCGAGCCGGTTGAACAGCCGGGCCTCGGTCTCCGTCATCGGCCCCTTGAGCGCCATCGCACCGGCCGCCAGTGCCCGCTCGCGGCTGAGCAGGTCCATGGCCTGGGTCATCATCGTGACGCCGCGGGACTGGCGGTAGAGCGGGAGGTCGTTGTTGAGGCTCAGGGTGTTGAAGAGCCTGCGCAGCGCGTCCGGCAGGCGGGCGAACTCCTCGGAGAGCCCCACCGGGCCGATCCGCCCGTCGTCGATCCTGGCGCGGACCGCGTCGATCGCCTCCACCTGCCTCATCAGCTCGGCGTGGCGCGTCCGCATCTCCTCGGACATCTTCGAGCGTGCCGCCTCCCCGGCGGTCTCGCGCCGGAAGCGGTCCCGCGCCTGGTCGGTGACGGCGCGCTGTCCCACCATGGTGGCGTGGTCGGCGTCGGAGCGGGTGGCCAGGAACTCGGCCGACAGGATGTGCTCGCGCTGGACCGCGGTGCCCAGCTCACCGGCGGGCTTGCCGACGGACTCGTACAGCGTCCCGACCGAGAGCAGGCTCACCGAGTCGCCGACCGTGGTGATCGTCGCGAAGCTCCAGATCGCCACCAGCGAGGTCAGCGGGATGACCAGCAACACCGAGATCTTGAACCGGATGGATGTGCTCGATGCCATGTCACCTCAGCGGCTCGCTCTCGGATCGCCGGGGTGGGCCCCGGTCGGTCTCTAGATCGCCGACGAGAATAGCACTGGCGGCTTCTCCTATTTGTAGCCCATTTGTGACATGTCATGAAATAGGTACGGGAGGGGGAAAAGTCAGCTCAGGACGGCGTGCGACGCCGGGGCGGTGTTCCGCACCAGGCTCAGCCGGGCCAGCGTGACGGCCTGCACGCCGGTCAGCGCGGCCCCGGTCCCGACGAGGCTCCACTCGACGAGGCCGATGAGCACCCCGTGACCGGGAAGCGCCACGTAGGTGAGGGCCAGCAGGCCGAATCCACCGGCCAGTGCCAGCCACTCCACCACCCTGGCCACCGGCCGCCACCGCTCGTCGGCGTTGAACCGCGCCGCCATCAGGCCGCCCGCGGCGGGCATCGCGACGAACGCGGCGACCGCCACGAGGTGGTGCGCGTCGGCGATGCCCTCCATGGCGGTCGCGGGCAGGACGGCGGGCAGCGCCGCGACGACGACCAGGCCCGCGCCCCAGACCAGCGTCAGCCGCTCGGCGAGCAGGCCCACCTGCGCCTTCGCCGCCCGCAGACCGGCCACCACGGCGAGGGCGGCGATCCCGAGCGACACCAGCGCGAACCCCGTCGCCCCGCCACTGTCCAGCGCGACGTACCGGCTGACCGTCAGGTCCAGCGGGCCGGCGTACGGGACTGGGGAGATCTGCGCCACGACGGCGGCCGCGGCGGCCATCACCAGTCCGGCGCATGCGATCAGGGGGTAGAGCCTCTTCGACGCGAGCATGGACCAAGACTGTCCGCCCGAGGGGGTCTCAGACATCCGGCGGCGTCCCTGACGCGACCCTGAGCCACCCCTGAGGCGGCCCGGGATCGGCCGGTTCGATGTGGTGCCTCCGAGTGGGAGGTTCCGGCCACCGAGGGATTCATCGTGGCGGATCGTCCCGTTCGGGGCTCTGTTCCGTTCGCCGGGGAGGGGTGCCCGCTCCGGGGTCCGGCGGGCGCGGAGGGTCCGGAGCGGGCGGGGGTTCGGGGCGGACGGGATTCGGGTGGATCGGGGTTCAGGGTGGATCCGGGTTCGGGTGGATCCGGATCCGGATTCGGGGTGGGTCGGGGTTCAGGGTGGGTCGGGGTTCGGGGGTGGGGGTGGTGTGCGGGTCCGTCGCCGGGGGCGCGCCCCGTTCAGCGCAGGGCGCGGGCCTCGGCGTAGCGGGCCCGGACCTGCGGGACGGGATCGGCCTCGTAGTGCTCGGCCCCACCCGCCTCCCACGCCGGGGGCTCGTCCCCGCCGAGCAGCCAGGCGGCCTGCCGTGCCGCGCCGTCGGCCACGTACTCCCCGGGTTCGGGGACGACCACCGGTCGCCCGAAGACGGCCGGGGCGATCCGCCGTACCGCCTCCGACCGGGCGCCGCCACCGATGAGCAGCACCCTCGCCGGGTCCAGCCCGAGGGCGTCGAAGGCGTCGGCGAGGTGGCAGAGCAGGCCCTCGACCGCCGCCCTGGCGAGGTGTTCCGGGGTGGAGGTGGCCAGCGTCAGGCCGTGCAGCGAGCCGGTGGCGGTGGGCAGGTTCGGGGTGCGCTCGCCCTCCAGGTACGGCACGTACACCAGACCGCCCGCGCCCGGCGGCGCCGACAGGGCCAGCCGGTCCAGGGCGTCCAGGCCGACCCCGAGCATCCGCGCGGTGGCGTCGAGGACCCTGGCCGCGTTGAGCGTGGCCACCAGCGGCAGGAACCGGCCGGTGGCGTCCGCGAACCCGGCCACCGAACCGCTCGGGTCCGCGCTCGGGCTCTCGGCGACCGCGAAGGCCGTCCCGGAGGTGCCGATCGAGACCACCACGTCGCCGGGGAGCGCGCCGACCCCGAGCGCCGCGGCCATGTTGTCGCCCGTCCCCGGGGCGAGCCGCACCGTTCCGCCGGCCGGTATCCCCGAGGCGGGCCGCACCTGTCCCGCGGACTCGCGGGGGCCCAGCACGGCCGGGAGCCCGGGCGTCGCGCCGAAGGCCGTCCGGAGCAGGTCCGTCCGGTAGTCGCCGGTCGCGGGCGACCAGTAGCCCGTGCCCGAGGCGTCCCCCCTGTCGGTGACGAACTCGCCGCTCAGCCGCCAGGTGAGCCAGTCGTGCGGCAGGCAGACGCGCTCGGTGCGTCGGGCCGAGTCCGGCTCGTGCTCGGCCAGCCAGCGGAGCTTGGTCACGGTGAACGAGGCGACAGGCACGCTGCCCACCGCCTCGGCCCACCGCTGCGGACCGCCCAGCTCGTCGATCAGGTCGGTGGCGGCCCCTGCGGAACGGGTGTCGTTCCACAGCAGCGCCTTCCTGACCACCTGGCCGTCGGCGTCCAGGCAGACCATGCCGTGCTGCTGGGCCCCGATGCTCATCGCCTCGACGCCCTCCAGCCCGCCCGCCCGCTCCAGCGCCTCCCGCAGCGCCTCCCACCAGGCGGCCGGGTCCACCTCGGTGCCGTCGGGATGGGCCGCGCGTCCCTGCCGGACCAGGGCGCCGGTACGGGCGTCCCTGATCACCACCTTGCAGCTCTGGGTCGAGGAGTCGACCCCGGCCACCAGCGTCATCCGCGGACCCCGAGGAGGTGCTCGATGGCGAGCTGGTTCAGGCGGCTGAAGTGGAAGCCGCGCGCGGCCACCGCCTCCAGGTCGAAGTCGTCGCGCTCCAGGTCCGCGAGCGTCTCACCGGGGGCGAGCGTGGGCTCGGACAGCTCGGCGACCTTGCTCGCGGCCAGCGCCTCGGCGACCTCGGGGTCCGCGCGGAACGCCTTCACCTTCTCCTTGAGGATCAGGTACGTGCGCATGTTGGCCGCGGCCGAGACCCAGACGTCCTCGGCGTCCTCGGTGCGCAGCGGCTTGTAGTCGAAGTGCCGGGGGCCGTCGTAGCCGCCGTTCTCCAGCAGGTCCACCAGGAAGAAGGAGTTCTTGATGTCACCGTGGCCGAAGATCAGGTCCTGGTCGAACTTGGGGCCGTGCTGGCCGTTGAGGTCGATGTGGAAGAGCTTGCCGTGCCACAGGGCCTGGGCGATGCCGTGCGCGAAGTTGAGCCCGGCCATCTCCTCGTGGCCCACCTCGGGGTTGAGGCCGACGCGCTCGGGGTGCTCCAGCTCGTTGATGAACGCCAGGGCGTGGCCGACGGTCGGGAGCAGGATGTCGCCCCGGGGCTCGTTCGGCTTGGGCTCCAGCGCGAACCGGATGTCGTAACCCTTCTCGATCACGTACGAGGTGAGCGCGTCCATGCCCTCCTTGTAGCGGCTGAGCGCGGCGCGGACGTCCTTGGCGGCCCCGGACTCCGAGCCCTCGCGCCCGCCCCAGCAGACGTAGGTGGTCGCGCCGAGCTCGGCGGCGAGGTCGATGTTGCGGATGACCTTGCGCAGCGCGTACCGGCGGACCTCGCGGTCGTTGCTGGTGAACCCGCCGTCCTTGAAGACCGGGTGGGTGAACAGGTTCGTGGTGGCCATCGGGACCTTCATCCCGGTCTCGGCCAGCGCCTTCTTGAAGGCGGCGATCGCCTTGTCCCGGTCGGGCTCGACGGCGAGCAGGTCGTCGTCGTGGAAGGTGACGCCGTAGGCGCCGAGCTCGGCGAGGCGGTGGACGGTCTCCACCGGGTCCAGCGCCGCCCGGGAGGCGTCGCCGAACTGGTCGCGGGCCTGCCAGCCGACGGTCCACAGCCCGAAGGTGAAGCGGTCCTCGGGCGTGGGGGTATAGGCGCTCATCTGTGTTTCCTCCGAATTAATCCACGTTATGGACTTAATATGTATCGAGGTGGTGGCATCGTCAAGAGGTGGTTGTTCCATGACACAGGCCCTGCGCCACGACTCGATGCGCGCCCGCAACCTCGGCGTGGTCCTCGGCGAGGTCCGGAAAAGCGGCCCCATCAGCCGCGCGGCGCTCGCCGAGATCACCGGACTGACCAAGACGACGGTCTCGAAGATGGTCGGCGACCTGATCGCGGCGGGCATGGTCACCGAGTCCGGCGCGGTCAGGGACGGCGAGCGGGGACGGCCCGGCACCGCCGTCGAGCTCAGCGGTGAGCGGGTCGCCGCGCTCGGCCTGGAGATCAACGTCGACTACCTGTCGGCCTGCGTCGTCGACTTGACGCTCAGGGTGCGGACGAGATGTGCACAGGCTGTGGACAACCGCACCGCCTCCCCTGTGGAAACCATGTCTCACCTGCAGAAACTTGCCCAGAAAGCTGTGGACGAAGCTCAGGCGCAGGGGCTCTTCATCGCCGGTACGACCATCGCCGTCCCCGGTCCCGTGGACGGCGGCCTGGTCCACGCCGCCCCCAACCTCGGCTGGCACGACGTCCGCGTCCCCGACCTGCTGGACCTTCCCGCCGAGGTGGACAACGAGGCCAACCTCGCCGCCCTGGGCGAGCTCTGGTTCGGCTCGGCCCCCGAGGACTTCCTGCACGTGTCCGGGGAGATCGGCATCGGCGCGGGCCTGGTCGTCGACGGGGCCCTGTTCCGCGGCGCCCGCGGCCTGGCCGGGGAACTGGGACACGTGGTCGTCACCCCCGACGGACCCGCCTGCCGCTGCGGCGGCCGGGGCTGCCTGGAGCAGTACGCCGGACAGGACGCGCTGCTGCGGGCCGCCGGGCTCGGCGGGGCGCCCGACGGGGTGCCGGGCGGGGTGCCGGGCGGGGTGCCGGGCGGGGTGCCGGGCGGGGTGCCGGGCGGGGTGCCGGAACTGCTGGAGCGCCTGCGCGCGGGCGAGCCGCGCCCGCTGGAGGCCTGTGAACGTGCCGGCCAGGCACTCGGCGTCGCCCTGACCTCCGCGGTGCACCTGATGGACCCCGGGACCATCGTGCTGGGCGGGGTCTTCGCCCCGCTGTTCGAGTGGATCGCGGAACCGGCGCGCCGGACGATGACCGCCCGGCTGTCCACCATGCGGCACACCGTCCCCGAGCTGACCGTCTCACGCCTGGGCGGCGACGCGGCGACACTGGGGGCGGCGGGGCGGGTGATTCACCGGGTGATCGCCGATCCGTACCTATGGCGACGCTTCGCGTCGCGGTGAGGCCGCTTGGATCCGGCTCCTTCCCTCGTCGCTCATCCGCTTCGCTCCTTCGCTCCTCGGTCCAGTCGCCGGCGCGGCCTCACGAGAGTCCCTGGGAAGGGGGACGAGGCATGAGGGGCCCGGTGGCAAGGTGCTGGGGCGGGGTCAGGGGGTCAGGCGGCGTTGCAGGACCATGCCGGGCCAGGCGCCCACGAAGAACGGCATCGACCGGGTGAAGCCGCACCGCTCGTAGTAGGTGACCAGGCGGCCGTCGTCACCGGCGTAGCAGTCGACGCGCAGAAGCCTCACTCCGCGCCGGACGGCCTCTTCGGCCGACCAGTCGAGCAGGGCCCGTCCCACCCCGCGGCCGGAGAAGCGCTGGTCGATCACCAGCGCCCGCACGTACAGCTCGGGCTCGGGCACCGGCGCGACGTACGGGTTCGGCGGCCCCACCACGACGCAGCCCGCGGGCTCGTCGTCGAGCTCGGCGATGCGCATCCCGTCGCCCGCCGCCCACTGCCGGACCTGCTCGATCCGCTGGGGGTCGCCGCTGAACGGCAGGCTGCCCCACTGCCCGGTGCGACCCCGGCTGACCAGGAACGCCACCGCGCTGTCGAACATCGCGAGCACGGCTTCGACGTCGCGGGGCCCGCCGTCACGGATCATCACCTGACCAGGCTACGGGGAGGACGCCCTGGGAGGGAGGGGGTCGCGGTGAGGGAGGCGTCAGGGGCGGCCGTGGCCGGGGTGGCCGGGGGCGGTGTCGGGGGTGTCGGGGGCATTGAGGGCGTCGGGGGCGGGGCCGGGAAGGAGGGCGGCGCAGAGGGTGGTGAGGTGGCGGAGCTGCTCGGGGTCGAGGCGGTCGAGGAAGGTCTGCCGTACCGCCTCGACGTGGCCGGGGGCGGCGGTGGCGAGGGCCGCGAACCCCTCGTCCGTGAGGACGGCCCAGCTGACGCGCCTGTCGGCCGCGCAGGGTTCGCGGCGGACCCAGCCGCGTTCCTCCAGCCGTTTCACCGCGTGTGACAGGCGGCTCTGGGAGGCGTTGACCTCCGTGGCCAGCTCGCTCATCCGCATCGTGCGGCCGGGCGCCTCCGACAGCTTCACCAGCACCGCGTAGTAGGCGTGCGGCATGCCGGAGTCGCGTTGCAGCTGCCGGTCCAGCTCCTCCTGGACGAGCTGCGAGGCGGTCAGGAACGTACGCCAGGCACGTTGCTCGTCATCGTCCAGCCATCGCGTCACGCCCACAGCTTACTTGAGCTCTCAACAAAGTGGGGTACGATACTTGAGAGTTCAAGTTTCAGGAGGAACCATGCCGGTCCAGCGGCTCAACCACGCCGTCCTGTTCGTCCGCGACGTGGAACGGAGCGTCGCCTTCTACCGGGACGCCCTCGGCTTCACGGTGGTCATGGGCACGCCACGGGCCGCGTTCCTGCAGGCGTCGGGATCCACCAACGACCACGACCTCGGCCTGTTCGAGGTGGGCGCGCAGGCCGGCCCCTCGGGCGCGGGGCGCTCGACCGTCGGGCTCTACCACCTCGCCTGGGAGGTGGACACCCTGGAGGAGCTGGAGCGGATCGCCCTCAGACTCGGCGAGCTCGACGCCCTCGTCGGAGCCTCCGACCACTCCACCACCAAGGCGCTGTACGCCAAGGACCCCGACGGGCTGGAGTTCGAGGTCTCCTGGCTGGTCCCCGCCGACCTGCTGACCGAGGAGGCGCTGAACGGACGCGCCACCGTCAGGCCCCTGGACATCGCCCGGGAGAAGGAGCGCTACGGCGCCCGGACCCGTGGCGGCGTCGGCGTCTCGATCCCCGCCTGAGCAGTGCGCCTGGACCGAAACGTCCGGAAATGAGGTGACCCGGCGGAGGCCTCCCCAGCCCTCCGCCGGATCACGGACTCTTCCGACGTGCCCAGCCAGATGGGAGATACTCGCGGTCCCCGTATTTTTTACCTATCCATAATCCGGCCGCCGGTGTCAAAGCCGGTCGAACCACTCGCGTACCGCGTCGACACCCCCGGCTCCGAGGGCGACCATCAGCGCGCATCGCGCCTTCTGGGGCGCCAGCCCGCGGGCGCCGATCGCCCCAACCGTGGCGGCGAGCCCCTGCAGGGGACCGGCCTCGCCCAGCGCGCCCCGGCCGGTACGGCAGCGCGACGCGACGACCACCGGGATCCCCCACTCCGTCAGCTCCGCGATCGCCGAGAGGAGACCGACCGGCACGTTGCCCGTCCCGGTCCCCTCCAGCACGACGCCCTGGGCCCCGGCGTCCACGGCCGCGCTGAGCAGGCCGGGCTCGATCCCCGGGTAGGTCTTGATCAGGGCGACGTCCGAGGCCGGATCCCCTCCGAACGCCGGTGGCCGGGGCGGGGGCGGGGCCTGCGTCTCCACCCGCCCGCCCGACACGCGGCCCAGCGGCGGGAAGGGCGCCGAGGAGAACCCCGCGACGCTCGTGGCGTCGGTCATGCTCACCCAGCGGGCGGCGTGGATCTCGTCGTTGACGCACACGACCGCCCCGGCACCGCGCAGCGCCTCGTCCGTGGCGGCGGCGAAGGAGGAGACGAGGTTGCGCGGCCCGTCCGCGGACGGTTCGTCCCTGGAGCGGACGGCGCAGGTCAGCACGACGGTGCCGCACTCCGCCGCCCGGCCCGCCATCAGGTCGGTGAGGTAGGCGGTCTCCTCCAGCGTGTCGGCGCCGTGAGTGATCACCACACCGTCGAACCCGCGTTCCAGCAGGGCCGAGCGCGCCCTGCGGGCCAGCTCCAGCATGGTCGAGGGCGACATGTCCCAGCCGGGCTCCGCCATCACGTCCTCGGCCACCACGTCCGCCGTGATCGCGCCGGGCGGGAGGGCTCCCAGCAGTTCCGCCCCGGACGCCACCCCCGGCCGGCCGGGGGCGTAGGAGTGGGCGATGGTGTCACCGGTCGCCAGCAGCAGCACACGCTTCACGGACGGAACCTTTCGATGGCCGATGTCACCTCCGGTCCGGGGGCGAGCACGGGGCGGGACCATGGTTCCCGGGGCTCCGTGGTCACCCTGCCGACAGGTGGTCACTCTGCCGACAGGAGGTCCGGACACGGTCCCCTATTTATAACCCATCACTACCCCTATTGGGGTTATGTTCGTGGAGCCGTACAGCGGGTGATCCTGCGGTTCGAGGGTGGTGGAGTCCGGGCGGGGCGGGGTCGGCGAGACCGTCGCTCACGAACAGCGCGCGGGCCGCCTCCCGGGTGCCGTCGTCCCGCGCGCTGAGCACGAACTCCTCGGGGGTGCGCCCGCACAGCCGCCGCAGCGCCGCCGACCGTCCCAGTAGGTGCCCGATCAGCTCGCGCTGGGGGGCCAGCGGCAGCGGGCCGCCCTCCTCGTCCACCAGGCATCCGTGCCTGCTCACGTAGACGTGGCACGGCGGGAGCGTCTCCCCCGAGGCCAGGGTGACCGGGAAGGAGCCCGCGGGCAGCGGCACCCGGCGGTAGTTCGGCTCGGTCGCGTCCAGCACCGCGAGCTGGGGGTCGTCCACCCAGACCACGAACAGCAGCGAGGCCCCCCGTGCCCCGATGGGCGTGGCGGGCAGGTAGGCGTACCGGCTGATGTGCGCCGAGACCCCGGGGGCGACGCCGTGCACGGCGGCCGGGGTCAGCGGGACGACGGGGCGGATCCCGGCCGCGGTGAACTTGCGGCGCAACTGACCGGGGGCGGCGTTGGAGCCCACCGCGATCACCGGGTGGCGCGCCTCCGGGGGTGCCGCGCCGAGGGCGGCCAGGTGGTCGGCGAGCCTCGCGGTCCGGTCGCCGGACCGGACCCGCCGGTCGGCCAGGGCGCCGG
This sequence comes from Streptosporangium sp. NPDC050148, assembly GCF_055586505.1. Taxonomy (NCBI): domain Bacteria; kingdom Bacillati; phylum Actinomycetota; class Actinomycetes; order Streptosporangiales; family Streptosporangiaceae; genus Streptosporangium; species Streptosporangium sp. NPDC050148. The sequence continues at coordinate 283,421 of NZ_JBVJIA010000003.1, forward strand.
GCGGCTCCGTCATCGGCAGGAAACGGTCGTCCACCAGCAGCCCGGCCGCCGGGGCAAGGCGCCCGGGGTAGGTCAGCGGGGCGGACATCGGGTCGTCGGCGAAGAGACCGGGGAGGCCTTCGAGGAAGCCGTCGGAGGGGTTCTCGGCGGGGTCTTCGGCGGAGTCTTCGGCGGGGGCGGTGGAGCCCGGCAGGCCGGGCAGGACTCCCCGGCCGGGAGAGGGCCGCTTCATCGGCGCTCCCGGATGGGGACGGTCGTCACGCGCTCGGCACCCATCCCCCAAGGGTAGGCGGGGCCGGGAACACCGTCGCGGGCGCCCGGGCACGCGCGGGAGCGGCCCACCTCGGACCGGCCTACATCAGACCGGCCCGTCCGGGCGCCGGGCACACGGGAACGGCCCACATCACGCCGACCCGTCCGGGCGCCGGGCACGCGCGGGAACGGTGGTGCCTGCCTCACCTTTTTCCCGGAACCCTCGCCCATGTGCCCGGGGCACCGGAATCCCTACCGTGGTCTCATGACCGCCATCGAGATGCCCACTCCCTGGACGAGGATCAGCGCTCACTGGTCGTCGCGGACCTGGCTGCGTACCGCCCACCTGGTCTCGGGTGCGGCGCTGGCCGTGGCCGGTGTCGTGGCGCTCGCGACGCTGGTGGCGGCCGCGGTGCTGCTGGTGTGGACGGTGGTCGTACCGGTGGCGGCGTTGCTGCTGTTCTTCGTGGTCGTCCGGTTGCTCACCCTGGTGCAGCGCTCCCGGTTCGCCGCCTTCCTGGACGTCGACATCGCGCCGGTCCCGCGCCGCCCGCTGAGCAGGAACCCGCTGCGGCGGCTGCTCCAGGAGACGCGGACCTGGAGCACCTGGCGCCGGCTCGGGTACCACCTGCTGACCGCGCTGATCAACGGGTTCGGTGCCCTCTCGGTCGTCGGGGCGTGGTCGAGCGCCATGATCACCGCCGTGCTCGCCGTGCAGCACTGGGCGCGGGAGGAGACCTGGCAGAGCGTGATGTTCGTCTTCGTCTCCGGGACGCTGTTCGCCGCCGCGCCGTGGGTGGCCCGCGGGTTCACCACGCTGGACGTGATCGCCGCCGAGGCCCTGCTCGGCCCCAGCCTCAGCGACCAGCTCGTGCTGCGGGTGGAGACGCTGCGGGAGAGCCGCGCCGGGATGGTGGACGCGGCCGACGCCGAGCGCCGCCGTATCGAGCGGGACCTGCACGACGGCACCCAGCAGCGGCTGGTGTCGCTGGCGATGAACCTCGGGATGGCCCGCGCCACCCTCACCGACCTGCCGGAGCCCGCGCGCGAGGTGATCGTGCAGGCGCACGAGGAGGCCAAGCTCGCCCTGCGGGAGCTGCGCGACGTCGTCCGCGGGCTGCACCCCGCGGTGCTGGACGAGCAGGGCCTGGACGCTGCCCTGTCCGGTCTGGCCGCGCGGGCCCCCTTCCCGGTACGGCTGCGGGCCGACCTGCCCGGCCGGGCCGCCCCCACGGTCGAGGCGGTGGCCTTCTTCGTCGTCTCCGAGGCGCTGACCAACATCGCCAAGCACGCGCGGGCGTCCGGCGCCGAGGTCGTCGTCGGCCTCGACGGCGACCGCCTTCACCTGTCCGTGCACGACGACGGCGTCGGCGGGGCGGATCCGGACCTGGGGAGCGGGCTGCGCGGCCTGGCGGGGCGGGTGGCGTCGGTGGACGGCATCCTGGACGTCGACAGCCCGCCCGGCGGGCCGACGACGATCAGAGTGGAGCTGCCGTGCGCGTAGTGCTCGCCGAGGATTCCGTACTGCTGCGCGAGGGGCTGGTCCGCCTGCTCGGCTCGGCGGGCATCGAGGTGGTGGCCTCCGTGGCCGACGCCGACGGGCTGCTCCGCGCCGTGGACGAGCACGAGCCCGACCTCGTCGTGACCGACGTGCGGATGCCGCCCTCGCACACCGACGAGGGACTGCGCGCCGCGCTCGTGCTGCGCCGCCAGCGGCCCGCGCTGGCGATCCTCGTGCTCTCCCAGTACGTCGAGGAGCGCTACGCCACCCGGCTGCTGTCCACCGCGACCGGGGGGATCGGGTACCTGCTCAAGGACCGGGTGGCCGACGTCGAGGAGTTCCTCGACGCGGTACGCCGGATCGCCGCGGGCGGCACCGCCCTGGACCCCGAGGTGGTCGCCCAGCTGCTGCTGCGCGGGCGCAGCGACCCGCTGGACCGGCTGACCCGCAGGGAGTACGAGGTGCTGTCGCTCATCGCGGAGGGCCGGTCCAACACCGGGATCGCCGAGGCCCTGGTGGTGTCCGAGAGCGCCGTGGGCAAGCACATCAACAACATCTTCGCCAAGCTCGACCTCTCCGGCGCCGACAAGGACCACCGCCGGGTACTCGCCGTCCTGCGCTTCCTCAAGGTCTGAGAGAACATGCCCACACGAAACAAGCTCCGGATCGCCTGGCTCGCCACGGGCGGGACGCTCACCGCGCTCGCGGTGGCCTTCACCACGATGGCGGCGCTGGCGGAGATCAACGAGCCCGACCGGACCGTCCAGGTCACGTCCAGGTCCCACCCGCTCACCTCGCCGGAGGTCGTGGTGCGGGCCACGGGTCACGTCGACCTCTCGGTCGTCGCCGGCCCCGCGAAGCGGCTGGACATCTCCCAGGAACTCGTGTGGGTCCGCGACAGGCCCGTGGTCACCGAGCGGTGGGACGGCCGGACGCTCACCGTCGACGCCCGCTGCCCCGGCGTCCCCGTCTGCCGGACGCACTACGTCCTGACCCTGCCCGCGGCCACCGGCGTCGAGGCGTCGAGCCGTGTCGGGACCGTGTCGGTGAACGGCGTCCGGGGCGACCTGCGCCTGTCGGCCGACACCGGTGACGTGGTCGTGACCGGTTCGCTGGGCGCTCTGCGGGCGCGGGTGCGCCAGGGGGACGTGATCGGCGACGACCTCAGGTCCGCCGAGACCGACGCCGAGACCGGTGACGGAGACGTCGTCCTGGGGTTCACGGCCCCGCCCGGCGACGTCAGGGCCGTGGTGAGGACCAGGGGGAACGTCGAGGTCAGGGTGCCGGACGAGGGCGGGCCGGGGTACAACGTACGGACCGACTCCGGTGACGCGACCGTCGAGGTGCGGCTCGACCCCGACTCGCCGCGCCGGATCACCGCCCTGACCCCGGCGGGCGAGCTGCGCGTCCTGCCCTTCTGAGCCACGGGGGTATTGCGAACACAGGTTTGACCGGGTCGAGACCGGCACCCGGCCACCCGCGAACGCGCCGGGGACTTGAATCGGAGGCATGACTCCCCACGACGACCCGCGGAGCCAGGCGGTCATCACCATCGCGATGCGGCTGTTCTCCGCGCTGGGCTACGACGGCACCTCGCTGCAGGCCGTGGCCGAGGCCACGGGCGAGGACCCGGCGTGGATCCAGGAGCGGTTCGGCGAGAAGCGCGACCTTTACCTCGCCGTCATCGACCTCGCCGGCAGGATGGAGCGGACCGTCGTCCAGGACGCGCTCGCCGCGCTCCCGGCCGCCGACGCCGAGCAGGTCGCCACCACCCTGTACGGCCTGTCCGAGCATTACCTGGACTTCTGCGTCGCCAACCCGCAGATCCCCGCGCTGTGGCTGCACCGCTGGCTGGGCGACGCCGCGGACATCCCCGAGGTGGAGCGGACCCACTCGATCCCGCTCATGAACTTCACCGCCGACGCGCTCCGCTCGGCCGCGAGAGCCGGGTTCGTCGACGGCGAGGTGGACGCGGACCTGATGGTACGGACGCTGGTGTGGAGCGTGTACGGGTTCCTGCACGGCGAGATGATCGCCGAGGCGGGCCGGTCGGTCTCCGCCGACCCGCAGGCGCGGCATCGCTTCCTCGCCCATCACCGCCAGCTGCTCGACCGCATGCTGAGACTGCCGCGCGTCTGAGGGTCCTCCGCGCCCGGGAGGCCCCCGTGCGAGAGGGGGTCTCCCCGAGGAAGGAGGTCTCCCTGAGGGAGGGGTCCCCGGCCGGACACGTCCTCGCGTCCGGCGAAGGCCCGCCGGACCGCCTCGGCGTTCCCGGTGCCCCTCTCATCCGTTTTGTCGGTGTAATCGGTTACTGTGTCGCCGATCATGGGCGCGATGAGCGGGAAGCGCACCCACGCGGGGCCCGGCGGTCCTCTCGACATTCCGGGCACACCGCCCCCATGATGCCGGTGAGGTGCTTCCACCGGCCGGGACGGTGGCGACCCGCCACCGCCCGTGCATCTCGGCAGTCGCGAGAACCAACGGGGGTTTTCGGAGCATGACCGCAACGACCGTCTCGTCCCGGGGCGAGACCCTGGCCTTTCCCCCCGGCTTCGTCTGGGGGGCGGCCACCGCCGCGTACCAGATCGAGGGCGGGGTGCGGGAGGGCGGGCGAGGCCCGTCCGTCTGGGACACCTTCTCCCACACGCCGGGCAGGACCGCCGACGGCCACACCGGGGACGTGGCGTGCGACCACTACCACCGTCACGCCGACGACGTCCGGCTGATGGCGGAGCTGGGCCTGAGGGCCTACCGGTTCTCGGTCGCCTGGCCGCGGATCCAGCCGGACGGGTCCGGCCCGGCCAACACCGCGGGGCTGGACTTCTACGAACGGCTGGTGGACGAGCTGCTGGCGGCCGACATCACGCCGTACGCGACGCTGTACCACTGGGACCTCCCGCAGGCGCTGGAGGATCGCGGCGGGTGGACCGACCGCGACACGGCCTACCGTTTCGCCGACTACACGCGGGCCGTGCACGACCGGCTCGGCGACCGGGTCGGGACGTGGATGACGGTCAACGAACCCTGGGTGGCCGCCGTGCTGGGGTACGGCATCGGCGTGCACGCGCCGGGCCGCGCGTCGGCCGCCGAGGCGTTCCGCGCCTCCCACCACCTCCTGCTCGCCCACGGGCTGGGCGCCCGGGTGCTGCGCGAGGGAGGCGCCCGCGAGATCGCCCTCACCCTGAACCTGGCCCCCGTCCTGACGCCCGGCCGGCTCAACGACCCGGAGCTCACGCTGTCCGCGGAGGACGCCGAGGCGGTGGACCGGGTCGACTGCCTCATCAACCGCCAGTTCCTCGACCCCACCCTGCGCGGGGAGTACCCCGCACCGGTGCTCGCGATCATGGACAGGCACGGCGGCCTGGGCCACATCCGCGACGGCGACCTGAAGACCATCAACCAGCCCGTCGACCTGCTGGGGATCAACTACTACACCCCCTGCGTCGTGCGGTCCGAGCCGGGCGAACCGGCCAACGCCGCCTATCCCGGCACCGAGGACATCCTCTTCAGCGGGGCCCACGCCCCGACGACCGCGATGGGCTGGGCGATCGTACCCACCGGCCTGACCCAGGTGCTCACCCGGCTCTCGCGCGACTACCCCGAGGTCGGCCTGCTGGTCACCGAGAACGGCGCCGCGTTCGACGACGTGGTGACCGGTGACCGCGTGCACGACACCGACAGGACGGCCTTCTTCGAGGGGCACCTGCGGGCCGCGCACGCCGCGATCGAGGCCGGGGCGGACCTGCGCGGCTTCCTGGTCTGGTCGCTGCTGGACAACTTCGAGTGGGCCGAGGGCTACCACAAGCGCTTCGGGATCGTGCACGTCGACTTCGAGACCCAGCGGCGGCTGCCCAAGGACAGCGCGCTGTGGTACCGCGAGGTGATCCGGCACAACGGGCTGCACCGCGAGCGCGCCAGGCGGCCCACCTTGGAGGCGGTCGCCGCCCGCGCCGGGGTGTCCAGGTCCACCGTCTCCAGGGTGATCAACGGCGAGGGCACGGTCAGCGATGAGTTCCGCGCGATCGTCATGAACGCCGTCAACGAACTGGGGTACGTCCCCAACTCGGCGGCCCGCAGCCTGGTGACGCGGCGCACCGACTCGATCGCGCTGGTCGTGTCCGGCCCGCCCGCGGTCGCGGGTGCCGACGACCCGGCCTTCTCGGCCGTCCTCCGCTCGGTCACCCGGGAGCTGGAGGAGGCGGGCAAGCGGGTCACCCTGATGCTCGCCGACTCGGCGGACGGCCGCCTGCGGGTGGAGCGCTACGCCGCCTCCGGGTACGTGGACGGGGTCGTGCTCGTGTCCTCCCACGGCGCCGACCCGCTTCCCGCGGCGCTGGCCCGCACGGGCGTCCCGGTCGTCCTGCTGGGCAGGCCCGGGGTGGCGGCGCACATGCCGTACGCCGCCGTCGACGACGCGGGCGGGGCCGCGGCCGCGGTGGCGCACCTGCTGGCCCGGGGACGACGGCGGATCGCCGCCGTCTCCGGCCCCCCGGACTCGACGGCCTCACAGGCCAGGCTGGGAGGGTACCGCGAGGGTCTGCGCGACACCGGGCACCGGTCGATCATCGCCATCGGCGACCTCACCCTCGCCTCGGGCGCGGACGCGATGCGCCAGCTCCTGCGGGACGACCCCGCGCTCGACGCGGTGTTCGTGGCCGGTGACCCGATGGCGATCGGGGCCCTGGGGGTGCTGATCCGATCCGGGAGGCGGGTGCCGGAGGACGTCGCGATCGTGGGTTTCGGCGACATCCCGGCCGCCTCCCACACCGTGCCCGCGCTCACCACCGTGTGCACCCCGGAAGCGGAGCAGGCCCGCACCGCGGCCCGCCTGCTCCTCCGCCACCTCGACGGCGGCCCGGCCTCGTCGGTGATCCTGCCCACGGAGCTGGTGATCCGCGAGTCCACCTGATCCCGCCGATCCCGGGTGGTCGACGGCTTTGCCGGGTGGTCGACGGCTTTGCCGGGTGAAAACGGTGGAAGGGTCCGCCGCGGTGACGACGGACCCTTCACGTTCCGCGCTCCGGGTGGAGGGGCCCCACCGGACGGGATCACTCCTGTCCATGCCCGGTGGATCCGGTCGCAATCCCCCCTCGGACGAGATCGGCCGGCGACGACGGCCCGGGGCTCAGTCGCGGGCCTGCTTGCCGTCGGCGTTCAACGCGTACCAGTCGGCGCCGAAGCCGTCGGCGTCGTGTCCCTTGATCTCCCCGGCCGCGGTGTCCTTGGCGAAGTAGTAGAGCGGGTGGCGGTCGTAGGTCACCTGCGTCGTGCCGTCGTCCCGCTCGGTGGTGCCCAGCAGGTCCGCTTTGACGCCCTTGCCGGCCTCCGGCTCGCCGTCCGTGACGTACGGCGGCCAGGCCCGCGCGCAGGCGTCCGAACACGACGACTTCCCGTTCCTGTCCTTCTCGAAGAGGTAGAGCGTGCGGCCCCCCTCCCCGACCAGGACCCTGCCGATCCTCGTCTCGCCCAGCTCGACCCTGGCCCGGGTCGTCGCCGAGGGGTCCGCGGGCGAGGTGGGTGACGCCTTGACCTGGTCCGCGACCATCGGTTCGGTCGTGCTCCCGTCGTCGGCGCCGCCGCATCCGGCCGTGAACACGCCGAGCGCGAGCACGCCGGCACGAAGCAACTTCCTCATCTCCGACCCTCCAGTGAGCGGTGCCATTACCGCTGCTCAGCAGACACGCTGCGGAGCCGGTGCGGGGCCACGACACGGAGCCTTTGGACAGGCCTTTGCCCTCCTTTGCAGCACCGCCCCCGCGCCGGTCCTCGGACCGTGACCCGGCCGGCGCGGGAGCGGTTCGGCCGGACGAGCAAGAGTGGCGCGGGAGCGGTTCAGCCGGAAGGGCGGGAGGTGGCGCGGGAGCGGTGACGATGCGCCCTCTGGCGGCATGCCGTACCGCAGAACCGGGCGGGACGTCCCGTGCGCGCCCCGTGGATCGGGGCACCGCACATCTCGCACCGCGAGGTACCGGCACCGCCCGTCCCCTCGTCCCGGAGCAGGGAGGCGGCCCGGGGTTCGTCGCGGGAGGACGACATGACCCGGGTTTCGTTACGAGGCGAGGAAGGGATCAGGGTTTCGTTACGAACCGGTGGTGTGGCCCGGGTTTCGTTACGGGACGGGGTCCGGGTGACCGGCGCGGCCGGCGTGACCGGCCGGGTGGGCACTGCGGACGCTGCGGACGCCGTGGGCATGGCGGTCACCGCGGGCGTGACGGGTGCGGTCTCCGCGCGGGTGTCGTAGTCCGCACGGGCCGCGGCGATCTCGTTCTGGTGCCGCTCGGTCCAGGTGACGAGCGACTGGATGGTGTCGTGCAGGGTCACGCCAAGGGGGGTGAGCTCGTAGTCGACCCTCGGCGGCACGACGGGGTGCACGGTACGGCGCACCAGGCCGTCCCGCTCCAGGTGGCGCAGGGTGACGGTGAGCATGCGCTGGCTGACCCCGTCGATCTCGCGGCTCAGCTCGGTGAACCGCAGGGAGCGCCGATCCAGGAGCGCGATGACGAGCAGCGACCACTTGTCCGCGACGCGGTCCAGGATCTGGCGGACCTCGCAGTCCTCCCGGGTGTCCCACTGCCTGGCGTCGACGTAGGCGTCACCGGTATCCGCGCAGCGACTCGGTGACTTCGAAGTGCCTTCTTCCATGCCCACCGATGCTGCCTCAGGATGCGATTACTTACAAGAGGGAACCGTCGATCGCGGCAGAGTGGCCGCGGTCCCGGCGGTCTCCCCGTGCCCAAGGAGTCGTCCCGTGTCCACACCGTCGTCCCCGTCGATCTCTCCGGCGCCCCCAGACCGCCCCGGCCGCCCGGACCGCATGAACGGCCGGGCCTGGGGGGTGCTGTTCGTGCTGTGCGGCGCGATCTTCCTGGAGGGCATCGACGTGGCGATGCTGAACGTCGCCCTGCCCTCGATCCGTACCGACCTGGGGCTGAGCACCGGTTCGCTGAGCTGGGTGATGAGCTCCTACGTGCTCGGTTACGGCGGTTTCATGCTGCTGGGCGGCCGGGCCGCCGACCTGCTCGGCCGGCGGCGGATGTTCCTGCTCTGGCTCGGCGTGTTCGTCGTCTTCTCCGGGCTGGGCGGGTTCGCGACCGAGGAGTGGGTCCTCATCCTCGCGCGTTTCGTGACGGGGGTGGCCTCCGCGTTCATGGCGCCCGCCGGCCTCTCCATCATCACCACCGGCTTCGCCGAGGGTCCCCAGCGCAACCGCGCCCTGCTGGTCTACGCGGGGACGGCGTCGGCCGGTTTCTCCCTCGGCCTGGTCGTCGGCGGCCTGCTGTCCGCGATCAGCTGGCGCTGGGTGTTCTTCGCGCCGGTGATCCTGGCCTCCGTGATCCTCGTCGCCGCCCTGGTCCTGATCCCGGACGACGGCCGCCCGCGCGGGTCCGTCCGGGGCTTCGACCTGGCCGGTACGGTCACCGTGACCTGCGCGATGCTCGCGCTCGTGTTCGGGGTCGTCCGGCTGGAGGCCCCGTCCGTCGGATGGGGCTGGACGGCCGGCGCGTTCGTCGCCGGGTTCGCGCTGCTCGCCGCCTTCCCGATGATCGAGCGGCGCTCGGCGGCGCCCCTGGTGCGCCTGGGGATCCTGCGCTCGGGCCCGCTGGTGCGGGCCAACCTCGGCTTCCTGCTGTTCTCCGGGTCGTTCTTCGGATTCCAGTTCCTCGTGGTCCTCTACCTGCAGGAGCTGCGCGGATGGTCGTCGCTGCAGGCGGCCCTGGCCCTGCTGGTCATCAGCATCGACGCCGTGCTCGCGCCGACCCTCACCCCCCGGCTGGTGAACCGCTTCGGCAACGTCCGGGTGATCCTGGGCGGCCTCTGCCTGGCCGCCGTGGCCTACCTGCTGTTCCTGCCGGTCGGCCTGGACTGGACCTACGCGGCGATGTTCCCCACCATGATCATTCTCGGTCTCGCCTTCTCGCTGGCGTACGGGCCGTTCACCATCGCCGGGACCGACGGGGTGTCCGAGGACGAGCAGGGGCTCGCGGGCGGGTTGCTCTACACCTCGTTCCAGTTCGGCGCGGCACTCGGCCTGTCGGCGGCGACCGCCGTGTACGTCGCCGCCACCGGGGCCGGTGGATCACCGGAGGCCGCGCTCGGCGGCTTCCGCACGGCCCTGTTCGTCCCGGTCGTGATGGCCGTCACCGGGGCGGTCGTCATGGCCTCGGGCCTGCGCGGACGCGGCGGCACGGCCGTCGGGGCCCGTCCCGGGAGTCCCGCCGCCGAGACCCGGTAGCCGGGCCGCGGGGCGGGTTCGTCACCGGGCGATCACCGGCCGGCGCCGGTGCTCGGTGCTCGGTCACCGGGTGCCGGGCCATCGGGTGACGAGCGCCCGGTGCCCGCCATCCGGTGCTCGTCACCCCGCGTCCGTCACCCCGCGTCCGTCTCCGCCGTCCGGGCCGCTGCCCGGTAGGAGAGGACGACCACGCCGCTGCCGAACGTGGTCGTCCCGGCGAGCTCGAAGGGGAACCTGCCGGTCTTCTTGAACAGCAGGTCCCCGGGGTCGCCGTCGCCCACGATGATCGGGTGCACCCAGAGGCGGAGCTCGTCGAGGAGGCCGTGCTCCAGCAGGGTGAGCGCGACCGGCCCGTAGCCGTACATCAGGATGTCCTGGCCGGGCTGCCCCTTGAGGGCGGTGATCTCCTCGACGAGGTCGCCCCCGATGACGGTCGAGTTGTTCCACTCGGCCTTCTCCAGGGTGCGGGAGGCGACGTACTTGGACATGGAGTTCATCCGGTCGGCGAAACCGTCCTCGTCGGTCATGGCGGGCCAGGCCTCGGCGAAGCCCTCGTAGGTGAGACGGCCCATCAGCAGGGCGTCGCAGGCGAAGAGCTGCTCGCGGGCGAACCGGCCCGCGTCCTCGTCGAAGTAGGGCATGGCCCAGGTGCCGGGGTCGCCGATGTAGCCGTCGAGGGACACGTAGGTCGAGGAAATGATCTTACGCATGGGGATCTCCGTTGGTTCGCGTGTTCGATGGGGAGGTTCGTGATGTCGTGGCCCGGCCCGGGGTTCGTTGCCGGTCCAGGGGTCTTCATGCTTTCCCGTGGTGGTTCGTCAGACCCGTGTCGGCTCGTACCGCGGGAAGGGCTTCCGCGTGGTCAGCAGGGGTAGGGGTGCCCGGCTCTGGCGTCGCGCAGCGCGCGGGCCCACCAGGTCAGCTGGTCCAGCGTGGTCGTCGCCGCGGTGTCGTACTCGGTGCCGGCCCGGGGCCAGCCGCCGTCGGCGGCGAACTGCTCCCAGTACCGGGGCAGCGTCACCCCCGCGTGGACGGCCACCGCGTGCACCTCGGTGAAGACCTGCCGTAGCTGCGCGGCGGCGAACAGGCCGCCGGAGTCGTTGCCGTAGGAGACGAACGCCACCGGCTTGGCCTGCCACTCCCGGTAGAACCAGTCCACCGCGCTCTTCAGCGGGGCCGGGAAGCTCCGGTTGTACTCGGGGGTCACCACCACGAACGCGTCGGCCCCGGCCAGGCGCGGTGCCAGTGCCGCCACCGGGGCGGGAGGCGGCTCGTCGGTGTCCGTGAGCGTCTGCGGAAGCGCGGCCTCGGCCAGGTCGATCAGGTCGATCTCCAGCTCGGCCCGCCTGCGCGCCCGCGCCACGAACCAGTCCGCCACCGTGGGGCCGAACCGGCCGGCTCGGGTGCTGCCGACGATCACCGCCACCCGCAGCCGCTCCCCGCTCTGTTTTTCGGACATCTGCCACCTCCCTCGTTCTCGTGCCCGGCTGATGTGTTCCACCATGCCGGAGGGTGTTTACGACATGTTTACGGTCGGCCGCCGGTGGGCTTACGGCGCTCTCCTGTGTCTCGTACCGGTCGGTCCCGTATGGTGCGTTCATGCGTTTCGGGGTGCTGGGTCCGCTGGCGGTGTGGACGGCGGACGGCACGCCCGTGACCGTCCCCGGGGTGAAGGTCCGCGCCCTCCTGGCCGTCCTGCTCCTGCACGAGGGACGCCCGGTCCCGGCCGACCGGCTGATCGACGACCTGTGGGGCGACGCCCCGCCCGGCAACCCGGCCGGGGCGCTGTCGGCCAAGGTCTCGCAGTTGCGCCGGGTCCTGGAGGACGCCGAGCCGGGCGCCCGGGAGACGGTGGTGTCACCCCCGCCCGGGTACGTGCTGCGCACCGGCGCCGACGCCGTGGACGCCCACCGCTTCCGGTCCCTGGCCGACGAGGCCGCCCGGGCCGGTGACCCGCGATCGCGCGCGGCGCTGCTCACCGACGCGCTCGCCCTGTGGCGCGGCCCCGCGCTGGCCGACTTCGCCGACGAGCCGTTCGCCCGGTCCGTGGTCACCCAGCTGCACGAGCGGTGGCTCACCGCCCAGGAGGATCTCGTCGAGGCCCGCCTGGCCCTCGGCGAGCACCACGGCATCGTCGCCGGGCTGGGCGAGCTGGTCGGCCGGTACCCGCTGCGGGAGAGGCTGCGGGCCGCGTACATGACCGCCCTGTACCGGTCCGGACGGCAGAGCGAGGCGCTCGACGGCTACGAGGAACTGCGCGTCCACCTGGCCGACGAGCTCGGCCTGGACCCGGGCGCCGATCTGGTTGCCCTGCACCGGGCGATCCTCGTCCGGGACCCCGCGCTCGACCCGCCCGCCGTACCGCCGGCCCCTGCGGACGGGCCCGCCACGAACCTGCCCGCGCCGCTCGGCCCGCTGATCGGCAGGGACGAGGCCACGGCCGAGATCGGCGACCTGCTGCGCGCCGGACGTCTGGTCACCCTCACCGGTCCGGGCGGGGTGGGCAAGACCCGCCTCGCCGTCGAGGCCGCGCGGCTGCGGGCCGGTGACCTCCCCGACGGGGTGTGGCTGGTCGAGCTGGCCGCGCTCGGCCGTCCGGGCGCGGGGGACACCGCGGACTCGGCGGCCGACGAGATCATGCGGGTGCTGGGCGTGCACGACACCGTCGCCGCGGGAACGCCCCGGGACCGCCTGGCCGGCACGCTGCGTCCCCGGCGGTTGCTGCTGGTGCTGGACAACTGCGAGCACCTCGTCGAGCCCGTCGCGGAACTGGTGGAGCTCCTGCTGCGCGCCGCCCCGGACCTGCGCGTCCTGGCGACCAGCCAGGAGCCCCTCGCGGTGACCGGCGAGACGGTCTGGAACGTCCCGCCGCTGGAGACGCCCGGTGCCGGTGCCGCCGGTGACCCGGCCTCGCTGGAGCGGCTCGGTTCGGTACGGCTCTTCGTCGCCCGTGCCCGCGCGGCGGACCGCGGGTTCGTCCTCGACGCCGCGACCGCCCCTGCGGTCGCCACGCTCTGCCGCCGCCTCGACGGCATCCCGCTGGCCCTGGAGCTGGCCGCGACCCGGGTCCGCTCGCTGGGCGTCGCCGGTCTGGCCGAACGCCTGGACGACCGCTTCCGGCTGCTGGCCACCGGGCACCGGGGCGCCCCGCCCCGCCAGCGGACCCTCCAGGCGATGATCGACTGGAGCTGGGACCTGCTGGGCGACCCCGAGCGGCTGGTCCTGCGCCGGCTGGCCGTACACGCCGACGGGTGCTCCCTGGACGGCGCCGAGGCCGTCTGCGGCGGGGACGACCTTCCCGCCGCGGACGTGGTCGACCTGCTGGCGCGCCTGGTGGACCGCTCGCTCGTCACCGTCGTGCACGGCGCCGACGGCCCCCGCTACCGCCTGCTGGAGTCGGTGGCCGCCTACTGCCAGCTGCGCCTGCACGAGGCGGGCGAGACCGCGCGGTCGCGCGAGCGCCACCGACGCCACTACACCGCCCTCGCCGAGCGGGCCGCGCCCCTGCTGTACGGGCACGACCAGCAGCGGTGGCTGCGCCGCCTGGACGCGGAGAGCGCCAACCTGCGGGCGGCACTCGACGGCGCGGTCGCCGCCGGGGACGCCGAGCAGGGCCTGCGGCTGGTGAACGCGCTGGCCTGGTACTGGTTCCTGCGCGGCCGGACGGCCGAGGCGGGACGCTCCCTGTCCGCGGCGCTGGCCGTCCCCGCCGGGACGCCCGCGGTTCCCGTTCCCGCCGAGACTCCCGCGGCTCCCACCGGGACGCCCGCCGTCGCCGGTGACACGCCCGTGCCTCCCGGCGACACGCCCGCGGGCCGGGTCGCCGCGCTCCGTCCCCGCGTCCTGGCCTGGCGGGCGGGAATCGCCCTGCTACGCGGCGAGACCGCCGACCGGGCCGCCGCCCTGCGGCTGTACGAGGACGTCGTCGACCCGGCCGAGCGTGCCCGCGCCCTGTGGTTCCTGGCCTTCTGCGGGATGGGAGCCGGTGAGGTCGCGCTCTGCGAGGAACTCCTCGACCGGGCCCTGACGGCCTTCGACGCCCTCGGCGACCGGTGGGGGACGGCCGCGGCCCTGGTCACCCGGGCCCAGTACGCGCACCTGCGGGGTGACCTGGCCGCGCTCGAACGCGACAGCGAGCGGGGCGCGGAGCTCTTCGACGAGCTGGGCGACCGCTGGGGCCGGTTGCAGGCGACCGAGTGGCTCGGCGGGCTGGCGGAGATGACCGGTGACCACGAACGGGCCGACCGGCTGCACCGCGAGGGGCTGCGCATGGCCGAGGAGCTGGAGCTCTGGCCCGAGGTGGCCGGCCGGCTGGGCTGGCTCGGCTGGATCGCCCTGCAGCGCGGCGACCACGCCCGTGCCCGCGCCTACGGCGAGCGGGCGGCGCGGCTGGCCGCCGAGCAGTGCCACCGGAGCATGCAGATCTTCGCCGGGATGGTGCTCGGGTACACCGCCCGCAGGGAGGGCAGGTTCGACGCCGCGACGACGCATCTGCGCGCCGTGCTGGCGTGGACCCCGAGGCAGAACGGCGGGACGGACCGCGCCGTGTACGAGCCGATGGTCCTGACCGAGCTGGGGTTCGCGGCCGAACTGCTCGGCGACGCCGAGGCCGCGCGCGCCCTGCACCTGGAGGGCCTCGTCGTGGCGCGCGAGCTCGACGCCTCCCGGGACGTGACGCGGGCCCTGGAGGGCCTGGCCGGCGCGCTCTCCCTGGCCGGGTGTCACGACCGGGCCGCCATGCTGCTCGGGGCGGCCGCCACGGCCCGCCGGTCCACGGGCATGCCACCGGCACCCGCCGAGCAGGACGACGTGGACCGGATCACCGGGCGGGTGCGTGACGCGCTGGGCGAGGACGGTCTGGCGGCCGGACTCGAACACGGTGGCGGCCTCACCCCCGGCGAGGCCGAGTCCCTCGCCGGCATGCCGGTCGTCGCCTGACCCCGCCCGGTCAGACCTTGGCGGGGCTCTCGGCGCGGGGAAGGGCCTCGATGGTCTCCATGTGCCGCTCGCCCCAGTCGCCGAGCGGGATCAGGGCCTCGTTGAGCGAGCGGCCGAACCCGGTCAGCGAGTACTCCACCTTCGGCGGGACCTGGTGGTACACCTCGCGGTGCACCAGGCCGTAGGCCTCCATCTCGCGCAGCTGCTGGATCAGCATCTTCTCGCTGATGCCCGAGACCGACCGCCTGAGCTCCCCGAACCGCATGGGCCCGTGGTGGAGCGCCCACAGCACCAGCGCCTTCCACTTGCCGCCGACCACGTCGACCGCGGCGTCGAGCCCGCACGAGTACGTCCGCTTCTTCATCCCGCCCGCCTTCCCAACATACCAAAAGGTAAGTACCCAACAAAATAGTAGGTACTTGAGGAAATTCAAGCATGGCACCAGCATCGTGAACACACCGGCCGGGCCATGAGAGACGGGCCCGGGTCCGGGTGCTCACCTGCCGACATCGAACGAACCGGGGATCACATTGACCACCGACAGCCGTCCGCCCGTGACGGTCATCGGCCTGGGCGCCATGGGAAGGGCGCTGGCCGAGGCCTTTCTGGACAACGGTCACCCCACGACCGTGTGGAACCGCACGGCCGCCAGGAGCGAGGAGCTCGCCGCGCGGGGCGCGACCGCCGCCGCCACCGTCGCCGAGGCGATCGCCGCGAGCCCGCTCGTGGTGATCTGCGTGCTCGACCACGCCTCCGTACGGAACGTCCTGGACGCCGCCCTCGGCGGCACGGACCTCCTCGACACCCCGGGCGCCTCCGGTTCCGGGACCGGCGTCCTGGCCGGCCGGACGCTGGTCAACCTCACCAACGGCACGCCCGCCCAGGCGCGCGAGACGGCCCGGTGGGTGGCCGGGCACGGTGCCGAGTACCTGGACGGCGGCATCATGGCGGTGCCCCCGATGATCGGCACCCCCGGGTCGCTCGTCCTCTACAGCGGGTCGCAGGAGTCCTTCCGCGCCCACGAGCGCACCTTCGAGGTGCTGGGCGGCGCGATGTACCTGGGCGTCGAGCCCGGCCGTGCCGCGCTGTACGACATCGCGTTGCTGAGCGCGATGTACGGGATGTTCGGCGGGTTCTTCCACGCCGTCGCCCTGGCCGGGTCGGAGGGGGTCCCGGCGACGGAGTTCACCCCGCTGGTGGTCTCGTGGCTCAACGCCATGGCGACCGCCTTTCCCGGGATGGCGGAGGCGATCGACTCCGGCGACCACCCCTCCACCGGCTCGAACCTGCGGATGCAGGCGGTCAGCTTCGTCAACCTGCTGGACACCAGCAGGGACCAGGGGGTCGACACCGGGCTGCTGGAGCCCATGGGGGCGCTCCTCGACCGGGGGGTCGCGGCCGGCCTGGGCGCCGGTGACGTCTCCGCCGTGGTCGACCTGCTGCGGACCGGTCCCGCCGGGGACGCGCGGACCCGATGACCGCCTGCCGGCACGCCCCTGCCGGTGGCCGCCACGCGGGTCGCCGCCCCTGACCCAACGGCACGAGGCCGGCTCCCTCGGGGGAGAGCCGGCCTCGTGGACCGCGGCGGAGCCGGTGGGCGCCGATCGGTGACGGTCGTCGGCGGTCGCCTTCTCAGAAGGCGTCGTCCCGGCTCAGAAGGCGTCGCCCCAGCGGCCGCAGTCGTCGAACTTGTCGTCGCCCTCGCAGACCCGGATCTTGAAGTCGTCGAAGCCGTTGCTCTTCTTGAAGCCGCCGAACCTGTGGAAGTGCGAGCGGCCGGAGGTCTTGAAGACCTTGGTGTGCGAGCCGAAGCGGTCGTGCCACTTGAACCACACGTAGCTGCGGTCGCGGTCGCGGTCACGGTCGAACAGGTCGCCGTAGAACCAGTAGCGGCCGCCGTCCTTGGTCCAGTAGCCCTTGAAGTAGGAGCGCTTGCCGAAGCTCTCGCCCCGGCCGAAGCCGGAGTGGTAGGGGCCGAAGAAGTGCTTGCCCGACGCCTGCTGCGTGCTCGCGGCGGTGGCCGCCGTACCGGCGGTCGAGGCGGTCGCCGCGGGGGCGGCGGCCACACCGGCGACCAGCGAACCGGCGAGGGCGGCTCCGGCGAGAAGGGTGCGCATCGTGCTCATCGTCTTGCTCCTGTGCGGTGTTCGGGTGTCTTGCCGTTCGGACACCTCGAACACTAGGAAGATCCGAAGAATCCTTCTGCGCAGGAATGCACACATCTGCCCGAGCGTGCCCTATTACCCATTCCGGGGCCCCGGCAGCGGAGCGCCGGGACGGCGCCTCAGACCACTCCGGTGAGGTCCAGACGCCAGTCGTTGCAGCGCATGACGGTTCCCGGCGGATACTCGAAGTCGCACTCCGCCACGAGGACGAACCCGGCCTTGCGGCAGACCGCGTTCGAGGCGGGGTGGTCGACGGAGGGGAACGCGTGGAGGTGGCGGTGCCTGCGCTCCGCGGCGGCCTCCACGGCGACGGCCCGGGCCGCTGCGGCCGCGACGCCCCGGCCCTGGAACTCCGGCAGGACGCCCCAGCCGGTCTCGTACACGACCTCCTCGCCCCAGACGCGTTCCCAGTAGCCGATGCTGCCGGCCTTCCGCAGCTCCGGGAGCAGGACGACGGCGAACATCCGGCCGGCCCCCTTCCCGGTGATCTCGACGTACCGCCGGTGCCGCGCCAGGAGCTTCTCCTCGGTCTCCGGGCCGCCCAGGTGTTCGGTCATCTCCGGCGCGTTGATCCGGCGCAACAGGTCGAGGTCGTCCTCCGACCACGGGTCGAGCCGCACCCCCGGGGTGTTCGTCCGCTCCGGCATGTCTTCCCCTCACCGTGGACCGTTCGCCTGCGCGAGTGCGCCGAGTCTGCCAGGGGCCACCGACAGTCGGGCGGACGAAATACCTATAAATGGTCCGTCGATGGGCAAATGCTGTGGCGGCGCCTCCGTCCCCGGCGGTCCGGTCGTTGACAACCCGCCCGGCCGTTGGCAACGGTGAAGCCTGCGATCCGGCCGCGACGGGAGGGGATGGTGAGCGTGGGCGAGAGCGGGCGTAAGGGCGCGGCACCCGCGCCCCGGAGGACACCGGCGCCCCGGAGACCGTCCGCGTCCCGCAGGACGCCCTCGGAGGAGGGGACGTCCTGGCCGGCCAGGACGGTTACGTCCGAGCAGCCGCCCCCGCGGACGCCCGGGCCCGCACCGGCGCCCGGGTCCCGGGAGACGCCCTCCCCCCGCCAGGCCAGAGCCCTGTTCCAGCGGGCCGGCCGCCTGCTGGCCCACGCACGCGCGCTGCTCGCCGACGACGCGCGGGCCCACGCCGACGTCCAGCACGCGCTCTCCTCGCTCCGTACCCGCCTGGCCCGCGCCGAGCTGGCCTCGATCCCGCTGACGCGGCTGAAGGACGTCACCGGGGGACGGCTGCGGCTCGGCACCTTCGAGCAGGCCGGGTACGCGACGGTCCTCGACGTCCTGGACAGCACGCCGTACGCGCTCCAGCTGCTGCCCGGGGTGGGCGCGCGGACGGCGGGGCAGGTGCACGCCGCCGCCGGGCAGATCGCCCGGGCCGCGGAGGAGACGGTGACCCTGCGGATCGACGTCGACTCCCAGGACGCCGAGACCACGGCCCTGCTGGTCGCGCTGAACCGGCTGGTGACCGCCGGGCCCGACCTGCCGCGCGCCCGCGCCGCCGCCACCGGGATCGACCGGAGCCTGTCCTCGCTGCTGCCCGCCGCGCAGCCGGCCGGCGGGCGGCTGCGGATGCTGCTCGCGGGCCGCAGGGGCCGTGAGCGGGCCCGCGAGGCCGTCGCGCGGATCGCGGAGGTGCTCGACACGGCGAACGCGTCCGACACGTCGCTGCTGTTCGACCAGGCGTCGGTGGACCTGCTCCGCCCGCCGGTCTCCGACATCGAGGCGTGGGTCGACTTCGAGCTCCGCGCGTCCGAGTACTACAACCTGCTCGCCGAGCTGGCCGCCCTCAAGCCCGACCGCGTCGCCTCCGAGGGCTTCCTGCCCGACGACGTCTCGGCGCGGGTCAAGGCCCAGGACCTCGACGACACCCACCGGCGGGTCTCGCTGCGCGGCTACCAGTCGTTCGGCGCCCGGTTCGCCCTCGCCCAGCGCCGGGTGATCCTGGGGGACGAGATGGGCCTGGGCAAGACCATCGAGGCCATCGCCGCGTTCGCGCACCTCAAGGCGGAGGGCGAGCGGCACTTCCTGGTGGCCTGCCCGGCCAGCGTCCTGCTCAACTGGGTGCGCGAGATCGAGGCCCGCAGCACGCTCGCCGCCCACCCGCTGCACGGCCCCGGCCGGGCCGCCGCGCTGACCGGCTGGATCGGCGCGGGCGACGTCGCGGTGACCACGCTGGACACGCTGCACCGCCTGGAGATCCCCGCCGACCTCAGGCTCGGGATGCTCGTGGTCGACGAGGCGCACTACGTCAAGAACCCCGAGACCCGCCGGTCCAAGGCCGTGGCCTCGTGGTGCGGCCGCAGCGAGCGGGTGCTCTTCCTGACCGGCACCCCGATGGAGAACCGCGTCGAGGAGTTCCGCAACCTGGTCGGCCTGCTGCGGCCCGACCTGGTCGCCTCCATCAGGGGCAGTGACGCGGCTGCGGGCGCGCGGGCCTTCCGCAGGGCCGTGGCCCCGGTCTACCTGCGCCGCAACCAGGAGGACGTGCTGACCGAGCTGCCCGACCTCGTCCACGTGGACGAGTGGGAGGAGTTCAGCGCGGCGGACCTGGCCGCCTACCGCAGGGCGGTGGCGAAGGGGAACTTCATGGCGATGCGCCGCGCCGCCTACGCCGTGCCGCGGACCTCGGCCAAGCTGCACCGGCTGCTGGAACTGGTGGACGAGGCCGCGGGCAACGACCTCAAGGTCGTGGTCTTCTCCTACTTCCGCGACGTCATCGCCGCCGTCCACGACGCCCTGGGCGACCGCGCGCACGGCCCGATCTCCGGGGACGTCGGCGCCGTCGAGCGCCAGCGGATCGTGGACGCGTTCACCTCCGCCCCCGGCCACGCCGTGCTGCTCAGCCAGATCCAGGCGGGCGGGATCGGCGTCAACCTGCAGGCCGCGTCCGTCGTGATCATCTGCGAGCCCCAGGTCAAGCCGACCATGGAGAGCCAGGCCGTGGCCAGGGCGCACCGCATGGGCCAGGTCCGCAAGGTCCAGGTGCACCGCCTGCTCACGGCCGACAGCGTCGACCAGCGCATGCTCGACATCCTCCGTGGCAAGGCCGGCCTCTTCGACGTGTACGCCCGCCGCAGCGCCCTGGCCGAGTCCACCCCCGACGCGATCGACATCTCCGAGCAGGCGCTGGCCCGCCACATCGTCGAGGAGGAGCAGCGGCGGCTCGCGCTGGGTCCCGCCGGCGGTGCGGGAGCCGTTCAGGACGTGACGAAGGCCAGCAGGTCGGTGCCGAACTCGTCCTTGTAGGCGCCGACCAGGCCGTGCGGACGGCCGGGGTAGACCTTCAGGGTGGCGTCCTTGATGAGTTTCGCCGACTTCAGGCCGGCGGCGCCGATGGGCACGATCTGGTCGTCGTCACCGTGCGCGACCAGCGTCGGGACGTCGAAGCGCTTGAGGTCCTCGGTGAAGTCGGTCTCGGAGAACTGCTTGACGCAGTCGTACGCGCCCTTGAGGCCCACCTGCATGCCCCACATCCAGAACGCGTCGCGCGCGCCCTGCGACACCTGTGCACCGGGCCTGTTGAATCCGAAGAAGGACATGCTGAGGTCCCGGTAGAACTGCGAGCGGTCGGCCGCGACACCCGCGCGGATGCCGTTGAACACGTCGATCGGCAGGCCGTCGGGGTTGGCGTCCGTCCTGACCATGATCGGCGGGACCGCGCCCAGCAGGACCGCCTTGGACACGCGGGAGGTGCCGTGCCGGCCGATGTAGCGGGCCACCTCGCCGCCGCCGGTGGAGTGGCCGACCAGGATCGCGTCCCGCAGGTCGAGGGTCTCGACGAGCTTGGCGAGGTCGTCGGCGTAGGTGTCCATGTCGTTGCCGTGCCAGGGCTGCCCGGAGCGGCCGTGCCCGCGGCGGTCGTGGGCGACGGCGCGGAAGCCGTGCTCCGCGACCAGCATCATCTGGTCGTCCCAGGTGTCGGCGTTGAGCGGCCAGCCGTGGCTGAAGACGACCGGCCTGCCCGCGCCCCAGTCCTTGTAGAAGATCTGGGTGCCGTCGTCGGTGGTGATGAAGCTCATGGTGCCTACCTCGAAGCGCTGGGCGAACCGGACATGCTTCGACGGTAGGCAGCCGGAAGCCCTCCCAATCGGCCGGAAGGCCCCATCACCGGAAATCCGATCACATACTTAACCGCTCTTGACCCGGGCCGGCGCTTTGCGAGGGTCCTCCTCCACGGATCCGTCCCCGGAGGGACGCCCGGCCGGGCTCCGGACGAGACGCCTCCCGAGACGCCGGCCCGGGTCCTCGACCAGGCGGTGGGTCAGGTGACAGAGCGGCACCAGGACGAGCAGGAACGTCCACAGGTTCGGGCTCACCCGCAGCAGCAGCGGGTGGAGCAGGTAGAGGGAGAAGCTGATCACCCCGAGGTGGGCGAGCGGCCGGGGGAACCGCCGGTGCCGCAGCGCGAACGCTCCCCCGAAGAACCCCACGGCCAGCACGATCGCCGGTGCCCAGCCGGGGTCGTCCTTGGCGAGGAGCCCGCAGGCCGTCACCGTCAGCACGGCGGCGACGGCGGTACGCCACCGGATCGTGCCCTGCTCCGCCCGGTACACGGCGGTGCCCGCGAACATCAGGGCCAGGATCGTCAGCCCCTGCCACGCCCCGATCCGGCTGCCCAGGATCACCAGGGCCAGGCCGAGGACGCCACCGGTCACCGCGGCGGCCGTGCGCGCCGTGCCGCGCGCCCACGCCGACACGACGACGACCGCGACGACCGCGACGGCGAGGAGCGCGGCGGTCAGGTCGGCACGACCGCGGATGAGCGGGCCCGGCAGCAGCAGCCCGAGCGGTACGGCCACCACCGCCAGCACGGCCGCGACGGCGGCCGACCGGTGCGCCCGCCCCGTCGCGAACAACCCGACCGCCATCAGGTAGAACGCCATCTCGTACGAGAGCGTCCACATCACGTCGATGACGGCGGGCACGCCGAGCAGTTCCTGCAGCATCGTCAGGTTCCCCAGCGCGACGAGCGGCAGCGGACGCGTCGCCGTACCGGGATGCAACGCGAAAGCACCGGCCCGGGCGAGCAGGAGCGCCAGGCCGAGCGCGGCCAGCAGCAGCGGCAGCAGCCTGAAGGCCCGGCCGATCCAGAAGGCCCGCAGGTCACCGCGCCGTTCCAGGGAGGCGGGGATGATGTACCCGCTGACCAGGAAGAACACGAAGACGCCCCAGGTCCCGACGTCGATCCTGCGGTCCACCTCGGCCCACAGGCCCGGGACGAAGGTCCAGCCGGAGTGGTGCAGCGCGACGGCCAGCGCGGCGGGTCCGCGCAGCGCGTCCAGCCAGGCCAGCCGCGAGGGGGTCGGAGCCATTCGCCCGACTTTAGGGGATCCCGCGGACATCCGGGCGTGAACCCCCGTCCGGCCGTCGCCCGCACCACCGGGCCGTGCGACGCGGCAGGCGGCATCCCTGGTCGATGAAGGGATATTTCGCCTTCTCTCCGTTAATCGGCGGCACCGTCCCGCGGCCTTTTCGGTAAGCCATCCTCCCTGCTGAGAGTCGTTTTGCCGTTAGCAGGAACGGCCGGTGCGAGCATCGCCGGAGAGCTAGAACCGATCATGATAACTGGGGGAAAAATGCTCCGAAAACTGATCCCGGCCCTGGTCGTGGTTGCGGCCGCCGGGTCACCGGCCACCGTGACCGCGGCGTGGGGGGAGAGCACGAGGACCGCCGCGGAGGTGCGGACGGCCGCCGTGTCGGACGGGCGGTCGACCGGCACGTGCAGCCCCGGATCGCCCTGCGCGCTGGTCAACTGCGGTCCGGGACGCATCTGCGTGCCCTCGCCCAAGCACTGCTTCACCACGCCCTGCCCGCAGTACGACTGCGTGCCGATCCCGTCGATACCGAACACGGGCTACTGGCCCTCCTATCCGGGATGGCGCCCGCCGTACCCGGGCTGGCGTCCGCCCTACCCGTCGTGGCGTCCGCCGTACCCGACCCAGTGGCGTCCGCCGTACCCGGGCTGGCGCCCGCCGTACCCGTCGTGGCGTCCGCCGTACCCGGCTCCGCGCCCGCCGTACCCGGGGTGGCGTCCTCCGTACGCGGCGCCGATCCCTCCGGGTCCGGGTCCGCGACCGCCCTATCCGGCACCGCGGCCGCCCTTCCCCGGACCGCGCCCCGTCCATATGGGAGGCTGACAGGCCGATGACGGGTCGCCCGGGGAGCGTCGCTCGCGGTGGTTCCCGATCTCCGATCGGGACGGCCGCAGGGGCCGCGTCCGGGGCGGATCCGTCGCCGGGGGTCACACCCGCGCCGTACGGGGAACCGGGCATGCCCGGACGCGCGGAGCGGGCAGGGGAACCCGGGTCGTCAGGACGACGGCCCGGGTTCCCCGTCTTTTCCGGGGCCGGTCACCGGGACCCGTCCCCGGCGAGGAGACGGACCCGCCCCCGCGGAGACCCTCCTCGTGCGGGCCGCCCCCGCGCGGGCCGTCCCGGTGCGGGCCGTCGTCGCGCGGGCCGTCCCGGTGTGAGCCGTCGCCGTGCGGGCCGTTCCCATGCGGGCCGTCGTCGCGCGGCGTCCTTGCTCAGGTCGTCGCCGTACGAGCCGTCGTCGCATGTGTCGTCCCGTACAGGTCGTCGACGAAGTCCGCGATGAGCGGGGCGATCTCGGGGAGGTTCTCCTCCAGGGCGAAGTGCCCGGTCTCGAAGAGGTGGAGCCGCGCGTCCGGCAGGTCGCGGAGGTAGGCGCGGGCTCCGGCCTCGGTGAAGAACGGGTCCCGGGTGCCCCACACGACGAGGGCGGGTGGCCGGTGCTCGCGCAGCCAGCGCTGCCACTCGGGGTAGAGGGCGACGTTCGAGTGGTAGTCCAGCGCCAGGCCGGCCTGCGCGTCCTTGCGGCCGGGAAGGTCGAGGAAGTGCTGGTCCAGGGTCCAGCCGTCCGGGGCGATGCGCTCGACGTCGGTGGTGCCCCCCTCGTACTGGTCGCGGGTCACCTCGAGCTCGAACAGCCGCCGGACGTTCTCCTCGGCCCCGGGGACACCCGGCCGGTTGGCGATCGTCTCCCGGGCCACGTCCGACAGGCCGTCCTCGTAGGCGTTGGCGTTCTGCACGATCAGACCGGCGATCCGCCCGGGATTCCTCGTGGCCAGCCGGAGGCCGGCCGGTCCCCCGAAGTCGAAGGTGTACATCACGAACCTGTCGAGCCCCAGCGCCGACACGAACCCCTCCAGGACGTCCGCCAGCCGGTCGAAGGAGTACGTGAAGCCCTCGGGCACCTCGGTGTGCCCGAAGCCGGGAAGGTCCGGGGCGATCATCACGTACCGGTCGCCGAGGGCGTCCATCAGCCGGCGGAACTGGTGCGAGCCCGAGGGGAAGCCGTGCAGCAGGAGCAGCACCGGCGCGTCCGGCGTCCCGGCGGGGCCGGTCTGCCGGTAGAAGACGCGGACCCCGCCGACGTCCAGGAAGCGGTGGAACACGTGCGGAACGGTCATCCACATGCCTTTCAGAGACGATGATGCATTAGTTATAGCCAGGAGGTTTCTAATGCGTCAATCGCCGGATGTACCATTAACGGCATGATCCTGGTCGGAGAGCCGCTCGCGCTCGACCTGCTCAACACCCGGTGGCGAGACGGCGACCTGCTGGAGGAGGACGCGTCGTTCCGTGACTGGCTGGCCGCCCAGCAGGAACGCCTGACCCCGCCGGAGGCGGAGGTCGACCTCGACGCGGTACGGCGGCTGCGCCAGGCGGTCCAGGAGTGCGTCGAGCACGTCCGCGCGGGCGGCCCGCCCCCCGCCCCGGCACTGCGCGTCCTCAACGAGGCGCTGCGGCACGCGCCCGCCCACCGCGAGCTGGACTGGCCGGACGTCCTGGTCAGGCGCGGCGGCGACCCCACCGCCAGGCTGCTGGCCGAGCTCGCCGAGTCCGCCGTGGACCTGCTCGCCGGTCCCGACATCGGCAGGGTCCGCGGCTGCGCCGGGCCGGGCTGCCGGTTACTCTTCCTCCCGGCCCATCCGCGCCGTCGCTGGTGCTCGGCCGCGCTGTGCGGCAACCGGGTCCGCGTCGCCCGCTACTACCGGCGCCACAACGCGCCCGCGGACGGCGCGTCCCCGGAGTGAGAGGACACGACATGGATCTGCGGCCCTTCACCGAGGCCCACGCGGCCACGGTCGCCGGCTGGCCAACCTCGGCGCGCGAGGTCGAGATGTGGTGCGCGCGAACGGAGTTCCCGCTGTCGCCCCGGACCGTCACCGGGTGGCAGCTGGACGAGGACGTCCGCTCCCATCTGCTCTTCGAGGGCCCCTCCGGCGACGGCGACCCGCTCGGCTACGGGGAGCTCTGGCTCGACACCGAGGAGGACGAGGTCGAGCTCGCCCGGCTCATCGTGGCGCCCGGCGCCCGCGGCAGGGGCGTCGGCCGGGAACTGGTGCGGGCACTGACCGTCCTGGCCCGGGACACGGGCCTGGCGGACGTCTTCATGCGGGTCCACCCGGACAACGACCGGGCCCTGCGCTGCTACCGGGGGGCCGGTTTCCTGCCGGTCGATCCCGCGCTGGCCGCGGCGTGGAACGCCCCCCAGCCGGTCGACTACGTGTGGCTGCGGCACGCGGAGCCCGCGTCGTAGTCCGCGGAACCCGCTCGCCCTCGACATTGCACCTTTCGGTTCAGTGTCCTACACTGAACCATATGGTTCAGCAATTGGCGCTCGATCGAGCGTTCTCAGCGCTGGCGGACGCGACACGGCGGCAGATCCTGGTCCGCCTGAGCGAGGGGCCGGCATCGATCGGCGAACTGGCCGAGCCGTTCGGCATGTCGCTGACCGGCATGAAGAAACACGTCCTCGTTCTGGAGAACGCCGGCCTGGTCACCACCGAGAAGGTCGGCCGGTCGCGGCAGTGCCGCCTGGGGACCGAACGATTGGACGACGCCATGGCCTGGATCTCCTTCTACCAGCGTCTGTGGGAACGCAGGCTCGACGGGCTCGACGCCTACTTCACCCTCAGGAAAGGAACCGAACAGTGACCGCTCAGACCGGAACCGCACAGCTGCGGTTGACCCGCGTGCTCCCCGCCACCCCCGAGGAGGTCTTCGACGCCTACACCGACGCGGAGAAGCAGAAGATCTGGTTCAGCATCCTCGACGAGACCCCCGGGGTCGTCGAGATCGAGGTCGACCTGCGGGTCGGCGGCCTGCAGACCGCCGTCTGGGGACCGGATCGCGACACCCTGTTCCGCGAGACGCAGACCTTCATGGTGATCGACCCTCCGAAGCGCCTGGTCACCGAGTCCACCGGCAGCAGCCCGGACGGGACGACCATGACGACGACGGTCGAGATCACCTTCGAGGAGCACGAGAAGGGGACGCTCCTCACCGTGGTGCAGAGCGGCTTCCCCGACGCCGAGACGCGCGACTTCTTCAGCCGGCACGCCTGGGTCGGGGCGTTCGACCGCATCGAGGCCTACCTTCTCCGCCGGTGACGACCCGCACCGTACGACGGAGACGCGCATGACCACGTCACCCGGCGTCGACGACCGGACCCGGGAGCGGGGGCGCGACGCCGGCACGGCAGCGTCGTCGCCCCACTGCTCGCCCTTGTGACCATTCCCGTCATGACGATTCCCACCGACCTCGACACCGTCTCCACGGTCACGCCGGCACTGTGCCACGTCGTTCTCGCGTCCGTCACGGTCGCGGGACTCCTGGCGATACGCGGGCTCGATCGCGGGCCGGACGCTTCCGTCGGGCACGGCGGGCACGGCGGGCACGGCACGCGGCCGTAGGGCCCGGACGCCCCCGGCCACCTGCGGATCGACCACGCCGCCCACGATCCGGATATCGGCCTCCGAAAGTTTCATCCGCTTATCAGCAGGCAAATCGCGCAATAAGTCCGTGAAACATTCATTCTGTCGAAACATTCCGGAAATCTATTGACACATTTCGTGGGCCTTCACAGAATGAGTCCCGAGTGGAGCTCTCCACACCTTCGCCCGGGTGAACGATGACGGATCGCGTCTCGGCGCGGCCCTGTGACCTGCGTGTTCCGGCCGCGGCGAGCCGTGGCCGGAACACGCGCATCCCCCGTCTCCGATCGGTGTTCCAGTGGAGGAACAGACATGATCGATCGCTCTCTCGTCCTCGGCGGGCACCGGAAGCGCTGCCCGGCTCTCCGGAACGCGCTCGTCATGGGCACCGTGGGAATCCTCGTCGCGGCGTTCACCGTGGCCCTGTCGGCCCTGTCGGCCCTGTCGGTCCCGGCCGGCGCCGCGAGCACGTCCGGCGCGGTGACCGGGACGGGCCGCTCCCTCGACGGCGGCGGCAGCGGTGCCCGGGCCGACTGCAGCGCCGGATACGTCGGCCTGACCTTCGACGACGGCCCCAACCCCGGTACCACCGCCTCCCTGCTGAACGCGCTCACGTCGAACGGGCTGCGCGCCACGATGTTCAACGTCGGGCAGAACGTCCAGAACAACGCGGCACTGGTCCGGGCCCAGCGGGACGCCGGCATGTGGATCGGCAACCACAGCTGGACCCATCCCCACCTGACCCAGATGAGCGGCTCGCAGATCCAGTCGGAGCTCCAGCGGACCCAGCAGGTCCTCCAGCAGGTCACCGGCACCGCGCCGAGGCTGTTCCGGCCGCCGTACGGGGAGACCAACGCCACGGTCAGGTCGATCGAGCAGCAGCTCGGCCTCACCGAGATCCTCTGGGACGTCGACTCTCGGGACTGGAACGGCGCGAGCACCGCGCAGATCGTGCAGGCCGCGGGCACCCTGCGGAACGGCCAGATCATCCTCATGCACGACAACTACGCGACGACGATCGCCGCGATCCCGCAGATCGCCGCCGGCCTCAGGAGCCGCAACCTGTGCGCGGGCATGATCTCGCCCTCGACCGGCAGGGCCGTCGCGCCGGCCGACGGTCCCGGCCCGACGCCAACCCCGACCCCCACGCCGACGCCGACGCCCTCCGGTGGCTGCACGGCCACGATCTCCCCGGGACAGCAGTGGGGTGACCGGTTCAACCTGTCGGTCACCGTCTCGGGGACCGGCGCGTGGGTCGCCACGGTGACCGTGCGCAGCCCGCAGAGGATCATCAACACCTGGAACGGCACCCCGAGCTGGGACTCGAGCGGCACCGTCATGACGATGAGGCCCAACGGCAGCGGGAACACGTTCGGCTTCACGGTCCAGCACGGCGGGGACCGGACCTGGCCGTCCGTCTCCTGCCGCGCCGCCTGAGGCCCGCGCCGGGACCCTGCACGAGGCCGTGCGGTGTGACGGTCCCCGATCGTCCGGCGACCCTGGATCACCCCGATCGTCACACCGCACGGCCCCTCGACGGACGTGGCACCGGACCCCGCGCGCGGCCGGTGTCCACCGCCGTGACCAGCGGATGTGAAAGTTTCACCGACGGTTGACGGATGCGGTGCGACCACCCATGATCATGGTGCCTCCGGGTCAGGAGGGGGCGTCGTGTGAATGCCACTATCCGTTGCCGAGGTGCACCGATGCCAAGAACCCTGTTACGGGCCGCGTCCGCCGTTCTGCTGACGCTGGCCACCCTGAACGTCCCCGTGGCGCACGCCGACGAGGCCGATCCGGTCGCGGTGACCGTGAACGCCCGCGCCGCGCTCGCCCCCGTCCCCGAGACCGGCATCGGCACCAACCATGCGATCTGGGACACACAGCTGGGCAACGACACGACCGCCGACCTGCTCAAGGACGCGGGCGTGAAGGTGCTGCGCTATCCCGGCGGCTCGTACTCCGACATCTACCACTGGGCCGACCACACCGCTCCCGGCGGCTACGTGGCCCCCAACACCGACTTCGACACCTTCATGCGCGGCGTGCGGCGCACCGGCGCGCAGCCGATGGTGACCGCCAACTACGGCACCGGCACGGCGGCCGAGGCCGCGGCCTGGGTCCGGTACGCCAACGTCACCAAGGACTACGGCGTCAAGTACTGGGAGATCGGCAACGAGAACTACGGCAACGGCCGTTACGGCGCCGCCTGGGAGGCCGACGACCACGCCGACAAGAGCCCGGCCGAGTACGCGCGCCACGTCGTGGCCTACTCCGACGCGATGAAGGCCGTCGACCCGACCATCAAGATCGGCGCCGTGCTGACCACCCCGGCCAACTGGCCCGACGCCATCGTCGCCGACGGCGACACCGGAAGCTGGAACGACGTCGTCCTGGCCGCCGCCGGATCGAAGATCGACTTCGTGATCCTGCACTGGTACCCCGGATCCCTCGACAGGACCGGTCACATCCCCGACATGATCGACCTCACCCGGCGGCAGATCGCCAGGCACGTCGGGGCGGGCTCGGAGCGGATCGGCATCGCGATGACCGAGTTCAACACCGGGTCGAACACCAACGGCACCAACACCCAGCCCGGCGCGCTGGCCGCGGCCGACGCCTACGCGACGCTGCTGGCCAACGGGGTGTTCACGGTCGACTGGTGGAACGTCCGCAACGGCATCGGCACCGTCACGCAGGTCGAGGGGCACACCGACTACGGCGACTTCGGCCTGCTGTCCAGCGGGACGTGCACCGCCGACGGCAGCGTCTGCGAGCCGGCGGTGAACACGCCCTTCGCGCCGTACTACGCGCTGCAGATGGTGAGCAGGTTCGCCCGCTCCGGTGACCGGTTCATCCGGGCCGCGACCGACGAGGCGAAGGTCACCGCGCACGCCGTGCGCCGCGCCAACGGCGACCTGGCCGTCATGCTGATCAACACGTCGTCCGACACGTCCTACCCCGTCACGATCGACTACTCCGGCTTCAGCCCCGCGCCCGGCGCTCCCACCGTGCTGACGCACACCAACGGCGCCACCGGCATCACCGAGTCGGCCACGGGCAGCGCGACCGGCCGGACGCTGCCGCCGC
This sequence comes from Streptosporangium sp. NPDC050148, assembly GCF_055586505.1. Classification (NCBI taxonomy): domain Bacteria; kingdom Bacillati; phylum Actinomycetota; class Actinomycetes; order Streptosporangiales; family Streptosporangiaceae; genus Streptosporangium; species Streptosporangium sp. NPDC050148. The sequence continues at coordinate 313,356 of NZ_JBVJIA010000003.1, forward strand.
TCTCGCTGACCACACTCGTCCTGCGTCCCTCCTCCGTCCAGGCCGGCCTGCCGGGCGCGCCGGGGCAGCCGACGGTCTCGAACGTGACGGACACCACCGCCACGATCTCCTGGCCCGCCGCCTCCGCCGGTACGCGCCCGGTCGTGAAGTACGAGGTCAGCCGCCAGAACGGGGCCGTCGGCGAGCAGATCGGCGAGACGGGCGGCACCTCGGTCACCGTGAACAACCTGAAGCCGGGCACGCGCTACACGGTCAACGTGATCGCCCGGGACGGCGGCGGCGGCACCTCCGCCCCCTCCGCGCCGCTGACGTTCACGACCGGCACCCCCGCCTCCAGCACGTGCTCGGTACGCCTGACCAAGCAGTCCGACTGGGCCAACGGCTACGTCGGCGCCATCGACATCACCAACAACGGCGCGCCGGTCAACGGCTGGACCCTGACCTTCGGCTGGCCCAGGACGTGGCAGAGCCTGGGCAGCGGCTGGGGCGCCGTCTGGACGCAGACCGGGCAGAACGTCAAGGTCGTCAACGAGCCCGGAAACGGCTCGCTGGCCACCGGCGCGACGGCCACGGTCGGCTTCGTCGGCAACTACAGCGGCCCGAACACGCTGCCCTCCGTCTTCACCCTCAACGGAACCGTCTGCACGACCCGCTAGCGGTGACGGGGGCCGTCCCGCCCGGACGGCCCCCGTCACCCGGTAATGGCGTTGACAACCCTCGCGTCCCGCTCGTACGGTTGACAGGTCCCCGTCGTCGTCGATCGGAGCCAGGACGTTGTACGTCTGAGGTCTGAGACACCGTGCCGCGCAGCGACCTTCCGTCGCTGTCCGTGTGCTCGCGTGCGACCTCGGCCGCAGAGCCGTCCGCCCGACCGGGACCTGTCTTCCCTCACGGTGTCTCCATCCGTTGCCCTGCTCTTCTCGCAACGACCGGAGGCCTCCATGTCTCATACCCCCACCTTTGTCACCTGCTCGTCCCTCTCCTTCGCCTGGCCCGACGGGACGACCGTCTTCGACGGCCTCCAGCTGGCCGTCGGCTCCGGCAGGACCGGCCTGATCGGGCTCAACGGCTCGGGCAAGTCGACCCTGCTGCGGCTGCTGGCCGGTGAGCTCACCCCTTCCGCGGGCACGGTCAAGGCCTCCGGCGACATCGGGTACCTCCCGCAGACCGTCGTCCTCGACACCGGCCTGCGGGTGGACCAGGCCCTCGGCATCGCCGCCGTACGGGCCGGGCTGCTCGCCATCGAGGCGGGCGACACGAGCGAGGAGCACTTCGCCGCGGTCGGCGACGACTGGGACGTCGAGGAACGGGCCCGCGCCACCCTCGACCAGCTCGGGCTCGGGCACATCGGCCTCGACCGCACCGTCGGCGAGCTGTCGGGCGGCGAGTGCGTCCTGCTCCGGCTCGCCGCGCTGCTGCTGGCCCGCCCCGCCGTCCTGCTGCTGGACGAGCCCACCAACAACCTCGACCTGGTCGCCAGGGAGCGGCTGTACGCGGCCGTGGACTCCTGGTCGGGGGTGATGGTCGTGGTCAGCCACGACCGCGCCCTGCTGGAGCGGGTCGACCGGATCGCGGACCTGCGCGACGGCGAGGTGCGCTGGTACGGCGGGACCTACTCGGCCTACGAGGAGGCGCTGGCCCAGGAGCAGGAGGCGGCTGAGCGGATGGTCCGCGTCGCCGAGGCCGACGTGCAGCGGCAGAAGCGGGAACTGGCCGACGCCCACGTGAAACTGGCCAGGCGGGTGCGGTACGGCCAGAAGATGTACGACACGAAACGGGAGCCGCGGGTCGTCATGAAGGCGCGCAGGCGCGCGGCCCAGGTGTCCGCGGGCAAGCACCGGATCATGCACTCCGAGAAGCTCGCGGAGGCCAGGGAGCGCCTCGACGAGGCGGTGGAGGCCGTACGGGACGACGACGAGATCAGGATCGAGCTGCCGCGCACCGCCGTCCCGCCGGACCGGGCGGTCCTGACCCTGCGCGACCTGTGCCTGCGGTACGGAGCCCCGGCCGGCGGGACCTTCGGGCAGGCGGGCGGCGGGCTCCAGGTCCACGGACCGGAACGGATCTCCCTGACCGGGCGCAACGGCTCGGGCAAGACGACGCTGCTGCGCACGATCGCCGGAGAGCTGGAGCCGGTCTCCGGACAGGTGCAGGTCCACGTCCCGCTGCGGTTCCTGCCGCAGCGGCTCGACATCCTGGACGACTCCCTGAGCGTGGCCGGGAACGTGGCCCGTTTCGCGCCCGGGGCGACGAACAACGCGATCCGTGCCCGGCTCGCGCGCTTCCTCTTCCGGGGGGCGAGCGCCGACCGGCCGGCCGGCACCCTGTCGGGCGGGGAGCGTTTCCGCGCCTCACTGGCGGCACTGCTGCTGGCGGAGCCCGCGCCACAGCTGCTGCTGCTGGACGAGCCGACCAACAACCTGGACCTGGCGAGCACCGAACGGCTCACGGAGGCGCTGCGCGCGTACGAGGGCGCGTTGATCGTCGCGAGCCACGACGCGCCGTTCCTGGACGCGATCGGCATCACCCGCCGGCTGACCCTCTGACCCACGGGCGGCCGGCTCTCCCCCGGAGGGCCGGCCGTCCCCTCACCGGGGTCCGCGGCCGTGGACGTGATCCTCCCCGCCGGGCACGGCCTGCCCGGCGGGGAGGATCACGTCCTCTCGTTCCGCCGTCGTCCGTTCCGCCGTCGTCAGGCCGGCACCATCGGCCGGGTCTCCTCCTCGGCCTCGTCGTTCCTGTCCGCGCGGGCGGGCAGGAGCAGGGCGGCGACGACCACGGCCACGGACAGCGCCGCGCCGATGATGAAGGCCAGCCGCATGCCGCCGAGGTCGGCGAGCACCTTCGTGGCCCCCTCGGACACCAGGGTCTCGGATCGCGCGCTCATCACGGTGACCACGAGCGCGGTGCCGATGGCCGCGGCCACCTGCTGCAGCGTGCTCAGGATCGAGCTGGCGTGGGAGTAGAGCGGCGACGGGACCGCGCCGAGCCCGAGGGTGAACACCGGGGTGAACGTCGCGGCCAGGCTCACCATCAGCAGCGCGTGCAGGCCGAGGAGCTGCCAGATCGGCATGGTCATCGTGATCTGGGTGAAGCCGGTGAGCGCGAGGCTGATCCCGATCGCCCCGGGGATGACCAGGACCCGGCCGCCGAACCGGTCGAACAGGCGGCCGATGGTCGGGCCGAGCAGCCCCATCGCGAGGCCGCCCGGCATCACGAGGAGGCCGGTCTCCAGGGCGCTGAGACCGCGGACGTTCTGCAGGTACAGCGGCAGCAGGATCATGGATCCGAGCATCGCCATGAAGGCCAACGACATCAGGATCAAAGCGATCGTGTAGGTGCGGTGGCGCAGGGTGCGCAGGTCCAGCAGCGGCACGTCGCGCTTCTGCAGCGACAGCTGGCGGAACACGAAGACCACGATGGCGGCCAGGCCGGCCGCCACGATCGTGACGGCGGTGCCGATGTCGCCGCCCTCGAACCGGCTGAGCCCGTAGACCAGGCCGCCGAAGCCCGCGGCCGCGGTCACCACGCTCAGCCAGTCGACGGTGCTGTACTTGGGCTCGCCGACGTTCTTGAGCTGCTTCAGCCCGAACCAGGTGATCACGGCGGCGATGGGGAACACCACGGCGAACAGCAGCCGCCAGGATCCGAACTGCAGGATCACCCCCGAGACCGTCGGGCCCATGGCGGGCGCGACCGAGATGGCCAGGGAGAGGGTGCCCATCACCCGGCCCCGGTCCTCCTCGGGCACCACCTGCATCAGCGTGGTCATCAGCAGCGGCATCATCACCGCCGTACCGGACGCCTGGATGATGCGGGCGCCCAGCAGCACCTCGAACGAGGGCGCGACGGCGGCCAGCGCGGTGCCGAGCAGGAACAGGCTCATCGCGGTGGCGTACGCGCTCCGGGTGGACACCCGTTGCAGGAACCAGCCGGTGATCGGGATGACGGCGGCCATGGTCAGCATGAAGGCGGTCGAGAGCCACTGCGCGGTCTGCTCGGTGATGTTCAGCGCGCCCATCAGCCGCGGGATCGCGTTGATCATGATGGTCTCGTTGAGGATGACCACGAACGTGGCGAGCACCAGCAGCCGGATCACGGGCGGGGTGCGACCCGGGGCGGTGGTCGCTTGCTTGGCGGGTGAGTCGGTCTGCGGGGTCGACACGGTTCCTCGATCTGGATCGTCGGGCATGGCACGGTCATGGCTGGCGTCCCAGCCGGGGGTCTCACAAGAAGTCGTGGTCATGTCAGAGTGACGGACAGCACCGACAAAACTCATCGCCCTACCCCAGCATTTCGGCAAGTTACGGGAGATGTCATCCGGTTTTCACCGGCGGACGACGCCCCCGATCACGCGCGCGCACCCGGGAAACGCCCCGTGGCCTGGGAGGACGTCCCGCACACGGGCTCCTGGGGCGATGGGGCCGCCCCGGGGGTGAGAATCCCGGACCGGGCGGGGGCTCCGATCCCGGACGACCGGCCCGTCCCCGCCGCCGGACGCCCCGGGGCCCCGGAGCCCCGGCGGGGCGACGCCCGGGTTCCGGGGTGACATGTCCGTAAGCTGAGGGTGTGTCTCCCGTACTGGTCCTGCTCGACGGCGTCCGCTGGCAGGGTGCGCGCGTGATCGGTGATCGCGCGCGGACCCTGTTGGCCGTGCTCGCCCTGCACGGGCGGGCCGGGGTCGGTGACGAGCGCCTGATCGAGGAGCTGTGGCCCGACGAGGCCCCGGCCAACCCGGCGAAGGCGCTGCAGGTGGTCGTCTCGCGTACCAGGGCGGCGACCCGTGCCGACGTCGTGGTGCGGATCCCGCGCGGCTACCGGCTCGGGCTGCCCGCCGGCCAGGTGGACGCGCTGCTGCTCGACGCGCTGGTGGAGCAGGCACGGGCCGCGCTCGGCGAGGACGACACCGAGCTCGCCCGCCGACGTGCCGAGGAGGCCCTGGACCTCGCGGCCGGCGGCCCGGACGGCGCCACCGGCCCGCTCGCCGAGCTCAGGGACGCCGCGGCGGGCCGGGCGGCCGAGGCGCGGCGGGTGGCGGCGATCGCGCGGGGCCGGAGCGGCGCCCACGAGAGCGCGCTGCCGCTGCTGGAGGAGGCCGCGGCCGACCGGCCGCACGACGAGGAGCTGCTCGCCTGCCTGCTGCGCAGCGAGGCCGCCGTACGGGGTGCCGCCGCCGCCCTGGAGCGCTACGAGCGGTACCGCGCGGGCGTGGCCGCGCGGCTCGGCACCGCACCGGGGCCCGAGCTGGCCCGCGTGTACGCCGGGCTCCTCGCCGCCGACCGGCCGGTGCGCGAGGGCATCCTGTTCGACGGCTCCTCGCTGCTCGGCCGTGACGGCGACATCCGCGCGGTGCACGCCCTGCTGCAGACGAACCGGGTGATCTCCATCGTCGGCCCCGGCGGGCTGGGCAAGACGCGGCTGGCCCATGTCGTCGGCAGGAACGCCGCGCAGCCCGTCGCCCACTTCGTCGAGCTCGTCGGCGTCTCCTCCCCGGAGGGCGTGGTGGGCGAGGTCGGGTCGGCGCTCGGGATCCGGGACTCGGTCAGCGGGCGCCGCGCCATGACCAGCGAGCAGCGCTCCGACGTCCGCGCCCGGATCGCCCGGCATCTCGACCAGGCCCCGGCGCTGCTGATCCTGGACAACTGCGAGCACGTGATCGGGGCTGTCGCCGACCTGGTGTCGTTCCTGACCGTGACGACCCGCGACCTGCGGGTGCTCGTCACCTCGCGCGCCCCCCTGTCGATCCCCGCCGAACGCGTCTACCCGCTCGGCGAGCTGCCCGCGGGCGACGCGGTCGAGCTGTTCCGCCAGCGCGCCACGGCCGCCCGCCCGGACGTGCGGATCGGCGAGGGAGCGGTCGAGGAGGTCGTCGCCCGCCTCGACGGACTGCCGCTGGCGATCGAGCTGGCCGCGGCCAGGGTGCGGACGATGTCGGTGGAGGAGATCGCGCGGCGCCTGGCGGACCGGTTCGCCCTGCTGCGCGGCGGGAACCGCACGGCCCCCGACCGGCACCGGACGCTGCTCGCGGTCATCGACTGGTCGTGGAACCTGCTCCGGGAGCCGGAACGGCGGGCGTTGCGGTGGCTGTCGCTGTTCGGCGACGGTTTCACGCTGGCCGCGGCCGAGCACGTCCTCGGCCCGGACGCGCTGCGCGCCGTGGACGCGCTGACCGAGCAGTCGATGCTGAGCGTCCGCGAGACGGCGTACGGACTGCGTTACCGGATGCTGGAGACCGTCAGGGAGTTCGGGCGGATGCGGCTGGAACAGGCCGGGGAGAAGGAGGCCGCCCGGCGGGCGCAGCGGGCCTGGGCGACGTCGTACGCCCTCGGACACGCCTTCGAGCTGTTCGGCCCGGCGCAGTTCGCGGCGGCCGACGCGTTGGGCGCCGAGGAGGGCAACCTCGCCGACCTGCTCCGCCAGGCCCTCGGCGAGACCGATCCGGCCACGACGGTGCAGCTGCTGACCGGTGTCGGCGCGCTGTGGTCGGTCCGCGGCGACCACTCCCGCATCCTCGTCCACCAGGACGCGATCACCGAGGTGGTCACCGGCTGGACGCCGCCGCCGCACCTCGTCCAGCCGGCCAGGGTCGCCGCGGTGGTCACGCTCATGAACATCGCGATCGCCACCGACCGCCGTGCCGGTCCGCTGTACGACCTGCTGCGGGCACTGCCCGTCGACGACACGATGAACTCCCGCGTGGTGGCGATGGCCACGGTGCTGCTCGCGTGCGACGAGGCCGGCCGCGACGGCATGCGCCGGCGGCTGGCGGAGCTGCGCCGGAGTCCCGACCACGACGTGGCCGTCGCGGCGACGCAGATGAGCATCCACGTCCTGGAGAACGCGGGGGACGTGACCGGGGCGATCGAGGCCGCCGAGCGGACGCTGACGATGCTCCGCGAGGACGAGGGACCGTGGGCCGCGGCGATCACGCACGCCATACTGGCCCACCTGAGCATGCAGGTCGGCGACCGCCGCCGGGCGGTCGGGCACGCGCGGACCGCCGTCCCGGTGCTGAGCCGGCTTGGCGCCGGCGACGACGAGACCCAGCTCCGCTCGGTGCTGCTGGTCTCCGCGCTCGCCGACGGCGACCTCGACGCGGCCGAGACCGAGCTCGCCGAGATCACCCGGATCAACGACAACGAGGCGGTGCTCAGCGGGGTGGCGACCGGCTCGCTGTGCGCGGCCGAGATCGCCCTCGCCCGCGGCGAGACGGCCGCCGCGCTCGCGCAGTACCGCCTGGCCGTCCAGCGGGCGCACGCCCTGCGCCTGCCGGGGGTGCCGGGCACGGAGCTCACACCGTGGTCGGTCGCCGCGATGTCGGTCGCCCTGACGGCGTACGCGCACCACGCCTCGCAGCAGGACGTCCGGTACGGTGAGGAGCTGTTCGCCGCCGTCGGGGACTGCGACCTGCTGGCCGCGGAGAACCCGGTCCTGGACTACCCGCTGTGCGGCTCGATGCTGTTCGCGCTCGGTTCCTGGGGGCTGCTGCGCGGGGCCGTGGCCCCGGGCGACGCGATCAGGCTGCTGGTGCTGGCCGAGCGGTTCGCGTACCACGGCAGCCTGCCCAGCATGACCTTCGGGCGGATCGAGCCGTACGCGGAGCGGGCCGCGCCCGGGATGACGGCCGTCCTGCGGGCCGGGTACGGCGACCGGCGCGGCCCCGACCTGCTCGGCGAGGCGCGGAGCCTCGTCGAGCGGATCCGCGACCGTGACGGGGAGAGCTCACATGTGCCGCTTGTAGCTGCGCACCGACAGCGGCGCGAAGACCGCGATGACGACCAGGCCCGCCAGGAGCGTCCAGGCCACCTCTCCGCTGACGACGCCCCTGTTGGCGAGGTCGCGCGCGGCCGTGACCAGGTGTGAGACCGGGTTGACCCGTACGAACGCGGCCAGCCAGCCGGGCAGGGTCTCGACGGGCACGAACGCGTTCGACAGGAACGTCAGCGGGAACAGGATCATCATCGAGATGCCCTGTACGGCCTGGGCGCTCCGGGCGATCGTGCCGACCCAGGTGAAGACCCACGCGAGCGACCAGCCCGTGAAGATCGCCAGCAGGATCGCGGCGAGCACGCCGCCCGCCCCGCCGCCCGGGCGGTAGCCCATCACCAGGCCCATGCCGAAGGTCAGGGTGGCCGCGATCGTGTAGCGCAGCAGGTCGGCCACCATCGGGCCGGCGAGCGGCGCGATCCGGGCGATCGGCAGCGACTTGAACCGGTCGAAGACGCCCTTCTCCAGGTCCTCGCGGAGCTGGGTGCCCGTGGCCATGCACGTCGTCAGCACGGTCTGGGCGAGGATGCCGGGGATCATCAGCGGAAGGTAGCTCTGCACGTCCCCGGTTATGGCGCCGCCGAAGATGAAGGCGAACATCGCGGTGAACAGGATCGGCTGCAGTGCCACGTCGAACAACTGCTCGGGGTTGCGGCGCATCTTCTTGAGCGCCCGCCACGCCATCATCAGGGTCTGGCCGACGGTCTCCCCGAGCGAGACGCGCCGCCGGGCGGCCGCCACGCGTTCGGCGGTGCGGACCGTCCGGCCGGTGGGTGCGATCACGGTGCTCATCGGTTCTCCTTCGTGCCGGTCTCGCGACCGCCGCTCTCGTGGTCGCCGCTCTCGTGGCCGCCCGTGTCGTGGCCACCCGTCGCGCCGCCGGTCTCGTGGCCGGTGAGGGCGAGGAAGACCTCGTCCAGGCTGGGTTTGGCCACGCTCACCGAGGTGATCGACACCCCGGCGGTGCGCAGCGCGATCAGTACGTCCGCGGCCAGGTCGGCCTGGTCGAGGGCGACGTTGAGGCGGCCCCGCTCCGGGCTGAGGACCGGGTCGGAGCCCAGGACGCGCCGCACGACCTCCACCGCGGCGGGCACCTCGTCCGGTTCGGCGAGCAGCAGCTGGAGGGTGGAGTCGCCGACCGCGGTCTTCAGCTCGTCGGGGGTGCCCTCGGCGACCTTGCGGCCGTGGTCGATGACGGCGACGCGGTCGGCGAGCTGGTCGGCCTCGTCCAGGTACTGCGTGGTCAGCAGCACCGTGCAGCCGTCGGCGACCAGGTCGCGGATGGTGTCCCACATCTGGCCGCGCGTGCGCGGATCGAGACCGGTGGTCGGCTCGTCGAGGAAGATCAGCGGTGGCCTGGTGATCAGGCTGGCCGCCAGGTCGAGGCGACGGCGCATGCCGCCGGAGAACTGCGAGATCGGCCGGTCGGCGGCCTCCTCCAGGCCGAAGCGGCCCAGCAGGTCCGTGGTGACGCTCCGGGCGCGCGGCGCGGCGACGCCCTGAAGGCGGCTGAAGAGCCAGAGGTTCTCACGGGCGGTCAGGTTCTCGTCGACCGACGCGTACTGCCCGGTGACGCCGACCAGCTGCCGGATCACGTGGGGGTTTCCGGCCACGTCGATCCCGAAGATCTCGGCGCGGCCCGCGTCGATCCTCAACAGGGTGGCCAGCATCCGCAGCATGGTGGTCTTGCCGGCACCGTTGGGGCCGAGGACGCCGAAGATCTCCCCCGGGCGTACCTCCAGGTCGATCCCGTCGACGGCACGGTGCCCGCCGAACGTCTTCACCAGCCCTTCCGCGCGTACGGCCGGACCGTCGTCTCCGCCGAGGGCCGGACCGCCCCCGGTACGTCCGAGTTCTGTGATGCTCATGGCCCCACCCTCGGCGACGCCGGTTTCACGACGCCCTCGGCCGGGTTTCACCGGTTGCCGGGAGGCTGCGCGCCCAGAGGGCCGGCCCGACCGGCCGGCCCGATCGCTTCCGGATGATCGACACCGGCCGTGACGGCTACACGTCGGCCACCTGGGCCGGCGTCCCCGCGGGCAGGAAGTGGCTCCCCTCGCGCACCACCACGGTGCCCAGCAGGCGGTCGTGGAGAACCCGGCCCTGCGGATCGAAGAGCGTCCACAACCCGTTCACCAGAAGCCACCACAGTCCGGCAACGGGGACGAGGACGAGCATGGGGAAGGCCAGCGTGCGAAGCGCCGTCCTTCCCGCTCCCGGTTGCCCGCCCGTCCGCGCGGCGACGACGCGGACGCCCAGCAGCCGCTTGCCGGGAGTCCGCCCCCACAGGGCGTGCTGCACCCAGAAGTAGAGGAACAGCCCTGCCACGGCGACCAGGGTCGCGGGCTTCATGCCGCCCCGGAGGACCAGCGCCTCGGTCCGCTCCAGGAATCCGGCCCCCGTACCGATCCTGAAACCGGTACCGGCCTTGAGGCCGGTCGAGAGCCATGCCAGTCCCATGACGGCACCGGGAACCGAAGCGACGATCAGATAGTCGGCCAGGGCCGCCGTCGGCCGGCGCCACGTCATCCCGGCCTGCGAACCGTCCGGCTCGTCCGCGATGACGGGCCGCATCATCCGCGACGCGGCGAGCACCAGCGCCGCGGCCGCCAGGAGGCACAGCTGGGTGACCCCCCACCCTTCGGCCGCCCCGCTGAACCATGCGGCGCTGAACAACGGGATCGTCTCCATGCAGATCCCCCGATAGCCGTACAACGACGCGAGAGGATCGACGGCCGCGACCAGGACGATGAGGCCCGCCACCCGCCGGCCCGTCACCCCGGGATCCCCGCGACGAAGACATACGAGGAGGCCGAGGAGGATCACCAGCGCCGGGACCGCCCATCCCAGGGTGATCTCCCCGACCGCTTCGAGATCAGCGCGGAGCGGGGCGAGCGGGGACGCCGTCGTTCCGCTGTCGAACAGGCACACGTACCCGTAGACCAGGTCGGGCCCTCCATCGGCCCGCCCGAGCCTGTCGAGATCGAGCCGTTCGCGCCACATCTCCCAGGTCGGGAAGGCCGCGACGGCCGCGGCCACCCCCCACGCCGACCACGCCGGCCACGCCGACCGGGAGAACTGCGGCACGATGATCCTTTCGCCCTGCGGAGCGACACCCTACCGACACTCCGGCGACGCCGTACGGGCCCGGTGCCCGCGATGGCCGGTCGTCGCGGGCGACGGACGTGCCGTCCGCGGCGACCGATGTCATGTTCACGACCTCGACGGAGGACGGCGTGGAATTTCAGCATCTGACGCGGCACTACGAGGCGGTCCTCCGGGCGGGTTCGGCCTGGCTGGGAGAGGGGTTGGCCTGGACCGCCGTCCTGCCGGTCGACGGCCCGCTGTCGCTGGAGGAGACGGTGTCCCGCCTGGTCGGCGGTGAACGGCCGCCGTTGGTCGAGATGGACGACGAGGAGGCGTACGAGGAGGGCGCCGCCCTGCTGGAACGGACGGGGAGCGCGACGATGATCGTCCAGACCTTCGGGAAGAACCACGTCTGGGAATCGGACGCTCTCGGCCGGCTCAGCGTGAACGCGCGGGTCTGGCATCTGGCGTGGGAGGTGACGAGGAACTCCCGGCTGATCCACGCCGCGCACGGGCGGGTTCTGGCCGAGGTCCCGCACCTGGATCCCGCCTATGTCAGGGGAGACGACCCCTCCGCCGTCGAAGCCGAACTGACGGCCCTGGGCTCGGTCGTCGGCGCACCCTGGCCGGCCTCGCAGGCCATGGCCATGGCCATCGTGGAGGGCCACACCGGTGCGCGCCTGGGCCAGGACTGGTTCGAACGCCCTCATCCGGCCGTCGTCGTCGGCGAGCCCGGATAGCCGCGCGACACCGGGGAGCCATGGGAGCCGGGGACCCGAGGAGCCACGGAGCACGGGCACACCGCCCGGTCCGTGAGAGAACCGGATCACCGATGCCCGGCGAGGGGGCCGTCGCGCGCACGGGACCGCGGCTTCTCACGGAGTTCCCAGGCGGAGTTTGTAGCACTTTCAACTTAAATCTATGAGTATGGGGTGATGGAGCGTGCGCCGCAGGGGGCCGAGGCGGCCGAGGCTCGGGGAGCCGTGGCCGGACGGACCCGGCGGTTCGCCGCCGGGGGTGGCGTCCTCGTCGTCGTGGCGCTGCTCGCGTACTGGCTGGGGAGCGGTGGCGGGGACGGCAGGGAGGCCGCACCCGTGGCGAGCGCGACGCCGACGCCCGGCGCGGCGCTCACGGTGCCCGACGTCTTCAGGAGGGTCGGGCCGTCGGTGGTGGTCGTCCAGGCCGGCAAGTCGCTCGGGACCGGGGTGATCGCGGCCGAGGACGGGACGATCCTGACGGCGTACCACGTCGTCGAGGACGCGTCGGGCAAGGGCACCCCCGGCAAGGGCGCCTCGGGCAAGGGCGACGGGGACGTCACCGTGACGTTCGCCGACGGCACCCGGGCGAAGGCCGTCGTCGCCTCGTCGGATCCGAAACGTGACATCGCGACCCTGCGGCCCGCGAAGCTGCCGGAGATCCTCGTCCCGGCGACGCTCGGTGGTGCCGCGGCCGTGGGCGCGCCCGTCGTGGCGATCGGCAACCCGCTGGGCCTGACCTACAGCGTCTCCACCGGCGTCGTGTCCGGCCTGAACCGGAGCGCCGCCCGCATCGACAAGGGGCGCGGCCTGAGCGGGCTCATCCAGTTCGACGCCTCCGCGAACCCGGGCAGCTCCGGCGGCCCCCTGCTGGACGCCCGCGGCCTGGTCATCGGGATCGTCGTCTCCATCGCCGACCCGGGAGGCGACGAGGCGTTCGCGGGCATCGCGTTCGCGGTGCCGATCGGCGCGGCCCTGGGCGGTGGTGACGGCGACGGACCACCGGGCGACGGACCCCAGATCTGACGAAGCGCCACGACGCCACGACGTCACGACGTCACGAGAAGGAACACCACATGACCTCGACCACGTCCCCCGATCCGGCCCATCCACTCGAACACGTGCTCTTCGAGGTCAAACGCACCATCGTCGGACAGGACGTCCTGCTGGAGCGCATGGCCGTCGCGCTGGTCGCCGACGGCCACCTGCTCGTCGAGGGCGTGCCGGGACTGGCCAAGACCCTCGCGGTGAGGTCGCTGGCCGCCGCGATCGACGGGAGCTTCCAGCGCGTCCAGTTCACCCCCGACCTGGTGCCGGCCGACCTCGTGGGCACGCGGGTCTACCACCAGCACTCCGGGGAGTTCAGGACCGAGCTCGGCCCGGTGTTCGCGAACCTGCTGCTGGCCGACGAGATCAACCGCGCCCCCGCCAAGGTGCAGAGCGCCCTGCTGGAGGTGATGCAGGAGCACCAGGTGACGATCGGCCGCGAGACGTTCCGGGTGCCCGAGCCGTTCCTGGTCATGGCGACGGAGAACCCGATCGAGTCGGAGGGCACCTACCCGCTGCCCGAGGCGCAGGTCGACCGTTTCATGATGAAGGTGATCGTCGACTACCCGACGCAGACCGAGGAACAGGCGATCGTCACGCGGGCGCTGCGCCCGCCCGAGCCGCCGCAGCCGATGGTGACGGCCGGGGACCTGATGGCGATGCGGGACCGCGCCCGGCAGGTCTACGTCGATCCGGCGATCGTCGACTACGCGGTACGGCTGGTCTCCGTGACGCGCTCCCCGGCGACGGCCGGGCTCGGCGAGCTGGAGCGGTACGTCACCCACGGGGCCAGCCCGAGGGCGTCCATCGCGCTCGTCACGGGCGCGCGGGCGCTGGCGTTCCTGCGCGGCCGCGACTACGTCCTGCCGCACGACCTGTCCGAGCTCGCGCTCGACGTGCTGCGCCACCGTCTGGTGCTCTCCTACGAGGCCCTCGCGGACGACGTCGACGCCGACACGATCGTCACCGGGGTGCTCGGGGCCGTCCGGGTGCCCGACGTCGTCCTGCAGAAGCGCTGAGCGCCGTGGCCACCGCCTCCGAGAGGCTCCTGCTCCGCCTGGAGTGGAAGGTCGTCCGCAGGCTCGACGGCCGGCTCCAGGGCGCCCACCGCACCGCGCACCGCGGCTCCGGGATCGACTTCACCGGGTTGCGCGCCTACGGCGACGGCGACGACGCCCGGAACATCGACTGGAACGTGACCGCACGGCTGGACGAGCCGTACCTGCGGGTGTTCACCGAGGACCGGGAGCTGACGGTGTGGCTCGTCCTCGACCGGTCGGCGTCGATGGCGGCCGGCCGGCCGGGACGCGGCAAGCACGACGTGCTCGCCGAGCTCGCCCTCGCCCTCGCCCGGTTGTTCGGCCGGGGCGGCAACCGCGTCGGCGCCCTGCTGTTCGACACCGGGACGCCGCGCGTCGTGCCGCCCGGCACCTCCCGGCGGCACGCGCTGCGGATCGGCGCCGAGCTGGAACGCACCTCCACGTCGCCCGGTGCCGGCTCCGGGGCACGCGGTGGCCGTACCTCCGGGGCACGCGGCCGTATCTTCGGAGCACGCGGCGCCGGCTCCGGGGCGGGCGGCGGCCGTACCTCCGGGGCGCGCGGCACCACCACCGACCTGGCGGAGATGCTGGACGCGGCCGGACGGCTCGCGCGCCGCCGCGCGCTCATCGTCGTGCTGTCGGACTTCATCGGCGACGGCGACTGGGAGCGCTCGCTGCAGCGCCTGGCGCGGCGGCACGAGGTGGTCGCCCTGCGGATCGTGGACACGGCCGACGACGTGCTGCCCGAGGCCGGGCTGATCGTGGTCGAGGACGCCGAGACCGGCGAGCAGCTCGTCGTCGACTCCGCCGACCCGCTGCTGCGGGTCCGCTTCCGCGCCGCCGTCGACGCCCGCGACGCCCGGCTCGAGGCGGGCATGCGCCGGGCCGGGGTGCCCGTCCACCGCGTCGACACCGACCGCGATCTGGCCGAGGCGCTCGTCGAGGTCGTCACCCGGACCCGGGACCGGTCGCGGTGACGGAGTTCACCGGGGCCGCCGGGGTCCTCGACGTCGTCGAGACCACCGAGGTCGTCGAGACCACCGGGGTCACCGAGGTCGCCGACGTCGCCGCGCAGGGCACGAGACCGGTGAGGGAGGCCCCGTGACCCTGTCCTCCCCGCTGCTGCTCGCCGTCGGGCTGCTCGTCACGGCCGCGCTCGCCTGGGCGGCCGTCGTCTCGGCGCGCCGCCGCACGGCCGCCCTCACCGCCGCCGGGGTCGCCGTGCCGGGCGGCCGCCGGGCGTACCTCGGGGTGGGCCTGACGATCGCCGGCGTCGCGATGCTCGCGGTCGCCGTCGCCGGACCGGCGGCCATGGTGCCGGTCCCGCGGACCGCGGGGACCGTCGTCCTGGCCATGGACGTCTCCAACAGCATGGGTGCCGACGACGTCGCGCCCACCCGGCTGGCGGCCGCGCAGCGGGCTGCCCGCGCGTTCGTGACGGCGCAGCCCGACAGCGTCGACATCGGGGTCGTCGCGTTCGAGCGGGGCGCGCTCACCACCGCGCGGCCCGACGCCGACCACTCCGTCGCGCTCAAGGCCATCGACCGGCTGAGGATCACCGGTGGCACCTCGCTGGGCACGGCCATCACGGCCTCCCTGTCGGCGATCACCGGCAGGCAGGTCGCCGTCGGCCGCGACGGCACCGCGCCCGACATCGGCTACTGGCCGTCCGCGACGATCGTGATGTTCTCCGACGGGCAGAACCAGGGCGCGGACATCGAACAGGCCGCCACCGTGGCCCAGCGGGCGGGCGTCCACGTCCACACCGTCGGGGTCGGCACCACGGCCGGGGCGACGGTGAAGGTCGACGGCTACCACCTGCAGACCTCGCTCGAGGAGGGCACCCTCACCTCGATCGCGCAGACCACCGGCGGCACCTACCACCCCGCCTCCGACGCGGCGCGGCTCGACGGGATCGCCGACACGATCGACCTGCGGCTCACCGTCTCCGACGAGCCGCTGCCCCTCGCCGGCGGGCTGACCGGGCTCGCCCTCGCGCTGCTCACCGCGGGCGCGGCGCTCACCGTGCTCCGGTCCGGACGGGTGATCTGAATGTCCTTCTCATGGCCGTGGGCACTGCTGTCCCTCCTGGTCGTCCCGCTGATCCTCGCCCTCCGCGAGTGGGCGCGGCGCCGTCGCCGGCGGGCCGCCGTGCGCGTCACCTCGATCGCGCTCGTGCGCAGCGCCCTGCCCGGCCGTACGCGCTGGACCCGGAAGATCCCCACGGCACTGTTCCTGGCCGGGCTCGCGCTGCTCGGGGTCGGGGCCGCGCGGCCACAGGCGTCGGTCCCGGTACCGCAGACGTCGGTGACGATCCTGCTCGCGCTCGACACCTCCGGCTCCATGTGCTCCACGGACGTCGACCCCAACCGTCTCACCGCCGCGCGGAAGGCCGCCGCCGAGTTCATCGAGTCGCAGCGGGGCGGGCCGCGCATCGGCCTGGTCACCTTCGCGGGCAGCGCGGGCCTGCTCGTCCCGCCCACCGACGACACCGACGCGCTGGTCAAGGCGCTGGACGGCCTCACCGTGTCCCGCGGTACCGCGATCGGGCAGGCCGTGCTCACCTCGATCGACGCGATCGCGGAGGCCGACCCGTCGGTCGCCCCCACCGGGGCGGACCCGAACCCCGTGGGCGGGGCGGGCTACGCCGGTGCCGCGATCGTCGTGCTCACCGACGGCGCCAACACCCAGGGCGTCGACCCCAAGGTCGCCGCCCGGGAGGCGGCCCTGCGCCGCGTCCGTGTCTTCCCCATCGGTTTCGGCACCACCGAACCGGCCCCGATGGTCTGCGAGAACTCGCAGTTCGACGGCCAGGGCTTCGGCCGCTGGGGCGGCTCCGGTGGCCGGGGCGGGTTCGACAGGGGCCGCAGCCCCCGCACCATCGACGAGCCCGCGCTCAAGCAGATGGCCCAGGCCACCGGCGGCTCCTACCACCGCGCCGAGAACGCCGGCCAGCTCCAGAACGCCCTCGACGCCCTGCCCGGCAGCTTCACCGTCGTCCAGCAGCGGGTCGACGCCTCCGCGGCCTTCGCCGCCGGCGGCGGTGTCCTCGTCGCCGCGGCCCTGTCGGTGTCCCTGTGGTGGAACCGCCCCCGGACCCCGGCCCGCTGACGCGCCCGCGCGGCCACCCGGTCGCGCGTGCCGGGCCGGGACGTACGACTCAGCCGTGCACGTGCAGCGAGAGGTGCGAGGACAGGGCGCGCAGGAAGTCCGGCGCGTCGAAGACCGCGCCCGCGGAGGCGACGCCGACGGTCCTGGTCCGGCCGGTGAGGATGCGGTCGACGGCCTCCACCGCGAGCGGCGCGCTGACGGCGTAGATGTCCTGACCGGCGGCGGTCACGCGGCGTTCCGTGTCGCCGGAGCGGACGAGGACGTCGACGACGAAGGTCTGCGCTGAGCGTCCGCGCTCGTCGACGGCGGTCGGTGCCGAGGCGCCGGGAGCCGACAGGTCCGCGGCAGCCCTGGCGGTCATGTAGGTGCGCACCTCCGGGATGTCCAGGTGGCTGGGAACGGTGACGACGTCGGCCATGGTGAACTCCCCGATCACGCTCTGGGGGCCGAGCGGGGCCGGGAACGGCCACTCCAGGGTCGGCAGGGCGTCATCGTGGTACTCCAGCCGCCCGCCGGTGAAGCGGACCCGCCGGCCGCCCCGCCGCCGCGTCGAGACCGCGCCCGCGGCGAGCGTTCCCCCGGTGGGGTGCCAGCCGCTCAGGCCGTAGGCGATGTGCGCCTCGTCCGCCGACGTCCGATCGCCCATCGCGGTGGTGACCAGCAGGTCGCCGAGGCCGCCGTAGAAGGCCATCGCCGGGACCACCACGGTGCCCGCGGCACGGGCGCGCTCCGCGAAGTGCGCGAACGTGTCGGCGTTCGCCTCGATCTCGGCCGCCACGTCGACGTACGGGATGCCGGCCCGCAGCGCCGCCTCGATCACCGGGGCGGCGGTCGAGGCGAAGGGCCCGGCACAGTTGATCACGGCGGCCGCGCCGTCCAGCGCACGGTCGAGCGAGGCCGGGTCGTCGGCCGACGCCTGCCGCGCCTCGAACCCGGGACGGGCCTTCGCCAGTGCCGCCAGTTTCTCCCGGTCGCGGCCGAGGAGCAGCGGGACGTGCCCGCGCTCGATCGACTCCGCGACCACGAACCGCCCGGTGTGCCCGTAGGCGCCGAACACCGCCACGATCGGACCTGATCCCATGCCTGCCCCCGCGTGCTCGAAGTGCTTCACGGGATCGATCCTGTCCTTCCGGCCCACCGGCGCCCAGTGTCCGGAATGACACGTCCCGTACAATTTCCGACATGGCCCCTGTCCCGCGCTCCGTCGCGATCGCCGCCACCGAGGGAATGCTGCACTTCGAGCTGGCCCTGGCCTACGAGGTCTTCGACTCCGCCCCGGACGCCGTGCCCGGCCCCTGGTACGACGTCGACGTGTGCGGCACGCACGCCGTCCGGATCGGCCGGTTCCTGCTGGAGCCGGATCACGGGCTCGACCGGCTGACGCGGGCCGGCACCGTGATCGTCCCCGCCTTGGCGGACGTCGACGAGGACCCGCCCGCCGAGCTGGTCGAGGCGGTGCGCGCGGCCCACGCGTCGGGCGCGCGGGTGGTCTCCCTGTGCACGGGCGCGTTCGTGCTCGCCGCCGCGGGCCTGCTGGACGGGCTGCGCGCGACCACGCACTGGGCGCACACCGACGACCTGGCCGCGCGCCACCCCCGGGTGGAGGTCGACCCGGACGTGCTCTACGTCGACAACGGCAGCGTGCTCACGTCCGCGGGCAAGGCCGCGGCGATGGACCTGTGCCTGCACCTGGTCCGCCGCGACCACGGCTCGGCGATCGCCAACGTGGTGGCCCGCCGCCTGGTCGTGCCGCCCCACCGGGCCGGCGGCCAGGCCCAGTTCGTCACCACACCGGTGCCCGCCCGGGACGGCCACCCCCTGGCCGAGCTGCTCACCTGGGTGATGCGGCGGCTGGACCGGCCGATCACCGTGGAGGACATGGCCCGCCGGGCGAACATGAGCTCGCGCCACCTGGCCCGCCACTTCCACTCGTTCACCGGCACGACCCCGCTGCGGTGGCTGCTGACGCAGCGGATCCGCCGCGCGCAGGAGCTGCTGGAGACCACGGACGACAGCGTCGAGACCATCGCCTCGGCCGCGGGCATGGGCACGGCGACGACGCTGCGCCGCCACTTCCACCGCACGGTCGGCGTACCACCGGACGCCTACCGCCGCACGTTCCGGCCGTGACGGCACGGCGACCCCGGACCACCGAGGGGAGGGGGCGGCGGTGCACGCTCAGAGGTGGCCGGCAGTGACCGAGGGGGAGGTCGGGGCCCAGTGGCGCGTCGCGGCCGCCTCCGCCACCGGACGCGCCGCGAGTTTCAGGAGGTCCCCCGGACGACCCGGTAGCGCAGATGGACGACGTCCCCGTTCCCCGAGGTGATCGTGTCGAGCGGCCGCAGTTCGACCCGGCGGGGTTCCAGGTCGTCGAACAGCCTGGTCCCCGCGCCGAACAGGACCGGCACCAGCTGGAGCCGGATCTCGTCGATCAGACCGGCCCTGAGGAACTGCCGACAGACCTCGGCGCCGCCGAGCACGACGACGGGCCTGTCCCCGGCGGCGGCCCGGGCCTGGTCGAGCGCGCTTCGCGGGCCGTCGCCGACGAAGGTGAACGAGCCGCTCGGCATCCGTCGATCCGCGCGGACCTCGTGGGTGAGCACGAAACAGCGGCCGGGGAAGGGGACGTCCTTCCACAGGTCGACCCCGACGTCGTACATGCGCCGGCCGATGATCGTCGCGCCGGACTCCGCGGACAGCGCGGCCGTCAGCTCGGGCTCGTCCGGCATCCACGTGTGGAGGCGCTCGCCGCCCTCGCCCAGCGGACGGTCGCGGCTGATCCGGGGGCCGGCGCTGAAGCCGTCCAACGAGATCGAGGACTGCATGATGACGGTCATCGGGTCTTCTTCCTGTCGTTGAGGGCGGGGACGAGCGAGACGAACAGGACGGCGGCCGTGAGGGCGAAGGCCGCCGGGTAGCCGAGCGGGTGGACCAGCAGGCCGAACCCGAGGGCGCCGATCCCGATCCCGGCGTCGTAGGCCAGGTTCCACACGACGCTGACCTGGCCGAAGTTCGCGCGGGAGGCCCGCGCGAACATCAGCGACAGCGTGACGTTCTGGGCCGCGCCGAAACCGATCCCGAACAGGGCCGTTCCGGCGAGCAGGGCCCCCTGGTGCGGGACGAGGACCATCAGGGAGACGCCGACGGCGGCCGACAGGACCGACGGCAGGAGAAGGACACCCTGGTCGTACCTGTCCCCGAACCAGCCCGCGCACCAGCGGGCCAGGGGGGTCACGCAGGACTGCACGAGCAGGGCCGTCGCGGCCGAGCCCGCAGCCAGCGGCAGGAAGGTCAGCAGGATTCCGCTCGCCATCGTGATGGTGGCGAAGATGTACGCGGGCCTGACCAGGTCGGTGTCACGGAGAGCCGCAAGAACGCCGCCGTGGTGTTCCTGCCGCGTGCCCCTGGCGGGCAGGCCGAGGACCGCGACCGGCACGAGCAGGGCCAGCCCCGCACCGAGGAGGAACACCGGGGTGAAGCCGAACCGCTCCTGCAGCCAGAGCCCGGCCGGCAGGCAGGCGATCGACGGAACCCCGACCGCGAGGCCGTACAGGCCCAGTCCTTCGCCTCTGCGCTCGGCCGGGACGAGGTCACCGATCAGCGCGGCACCGCACACGACCACG
This sequence comes from Streptosporangium sp. NPDC050148, assembly GCF_055586505.1. Classification (NCBI taxonomy): domain Bacteria; kingdom Bacillati; phylum Actinomycetota; class Actinomycetes; order Streptosporangiales; family Streptosporangiaceae; genus Streptosporangium; species Streptosporangium sp. NPDC050148. Next base: position 333,786 of record NZ_JBVJIA010000003.1, read on the forward strand.
ATTCCCAGTCCGGCGCCCCTGAACAGGCAGACGACCAGGACGACGACGAGCGGTGGATGGGCCGCGAGCAGGAGGGCGGGAACCCCGAGGAGCAGCAGGCCCAGCCCGACGACCGTGCGGTGGCCGAGCCTGGCCAGCAGCCGCACGACCGCGAACTCGGCGAGCACCGTCCCGAGCATCAGGGTGCCGGTGGCCAGGCCCGCGCCGACGTCGTCCGCGCCGATGCCCGCCGCGTACAGCGGGACGACGGGCATCAGCAGGTAGAAGGCCGACATGGCGCCGACGGAGAAGATGAGGAGCATGGCGATCGGGCGGGTGACGATCGGCTGCCGCGGCGCCTCGACGTTGCTCATGCCGTGAGCCTAGAATCCGACCGGTCCGGAAAGGAGGTCCAGTTCGATGCCCGTCGAGTGGACCGGTTCCGGTCCCGAACTGCTCGTCCCGCTGGACCGGGACAGGCCGTTGCGCGTACAGCTCGAACTGGCCCTGCGCGAGGGCATCCGCACCGGCCGGTTGGCCGCGGGCGAGCGGCTGCCCTCCTCCCGCGCGCTGGCCCGCGCGCTCGGCGTCTCGCGCGGCCTGGTCACCGAGACGTACGCGCAGCTGCACGCCGAGGGCTACCTGGTCACCCGCCCCGGCTCCGGTACCCGGGTCGCCGCCACCGGGCACGCGTCCCCGGCGGCTCCCGCCCGGCCGGCGCCGCCGCCCCCGATCCGCGTCGACTTCCGTCCCGGCGTTCCCGACCTGGGGAGCTTCCCCCGCGAGCAGTGGAGCCGGGCTCTTCGCCGGGCCTGCCGGGAGGCCTCCGCCGAGGAGCTCGGCTACTCGCCCCCGCACGGCAGCCCGGTGCTTCGCGAGGTCCTCGCCGCCTACCTGCGGCGGGTCAGGGGTGCCGCCGCCGACCCGGCCCACACGATCGTCAGCGCGGGCTACACGCAGGGCCTGCAGCTGGTCCTGCGCTCGCTGGGCGACGTACGGGCCGTGGCCTTCGAGGATCCCGGCGACCCGGACCACCGCGCGATCGCGGGCATGCTCGGGCTGGAGGTGGTCCCCGTCCCGGTGGACGAACACGGCATGGACGTCGACGCCCTGGCCGCCACCGGTGCGCGCGCCGTGGTCCTCACGCCCGCGCACCAGTCACCGACCGGCGTGGTCCTCGCGCCCGACCGGCGGCAGGCCCTGATCACCTGGGCGGCCTCCCGTGACGCGACGATCGTCGAGGACGACTACGACGCGGAGTTCCGGTACGACCGGGAGCCGGTCGGGGCGCTGCAGGGGCTCGCTCCCGACCGGGTCGCGCTGCTGGGTTCGGTGAGCAAGTCGCTCTCGCCGGCGTTGCGGCTGGGCTGGGTCGTCGCCCCGCCCCGGTTGTCCGCGGCGGTCGCGCGGAACAAGCGGCTCGCGGATCTGGGTTCTCCGGGCTTCGACCAGCTGGCCCTGGCGAGCCTCGTCCGCGACGGGCAGTACGACCGGCACCTTCGCCGGATGCGGCAGCGGTACGCGGCTCGCCGTGCGGCCCTCGTGGGCGCCCTGGCGCACCACGCGCCCGGGGTGGAACTCCTCGGCCTCGCCGCCGGGTTCCACGCGGTCGTCCCGCTGCCCGCCGGAACCGACGAGCGTTCCGTCGTCGCCACGGCTCTGGGCCGGGGGGTCGGCCTGTACGGCATGGGCCCTTACCGGGTCCGGGGCGGTCCTCCCCGGCTCGTCCTGGGGTTCGGGAACCTGACCCCCGACGCCGTCTCCGAGGGTGTCGCCGCCGTCGCCGACCTGATCGGCGGCTGAGTTCCTCTCCGGGACGCGGCCGGCGCCGGTCACCGCGTCGCGCCTGGCGTTCCTCGACGCGGCGGCGTACCTGCCGTCCTCCGCTTCCCGGGCTCGCGCCGGGCGGCCTCGGCGCTGCCCAGCTCATGGAACAACCGCATGCTCCGGTTCCTGTAGGCGTCGGCGTCGGAGGTTGCCTCACCGAGCGTGCGAAGGACGCGGGCCTCGCCCAGCCGATGGCCGGTGTCACGGTGGATCTCCAGGGCCGGCAGGGCCTGCCGTACCGCCTCGGAGGGGTCCCCCGCGGCCAGCGCGATGTCGGCGAGGGCGGTGCGGGCGAGCCCCTCCAGCAGGCGGAAGGATCGCTCGCGGGCGATCCGCAGGGCCTGCTCGGCGAAGGAGAGGGCCTCGGTCATGTCGAGCTCGCGGGTCGCGTTCGCCAGCCCGACGAGAGCGATGGTCTTCTCGAACACGTGGGTGTCACCGGCCAGTTCCACCGCCCGGCGATGGTGCTCGGCGGCCTGGACGTGACGGCCGGAGGTGTGGCTGAGCCTGCCCAGCGCGATGTGCGCGAGCGACTCGAAGTAGCGGTCCGCGATGTCGCGGCTGCGTCGCAGCGCTCGTTCCCCGTAGGCCAGCGCCGCCTCGTACCGGCCCAGGTCGCAGTGGACGTCGGCGAGGTAGGCCAGGCAGTGCAGCTCGACGGCGTGGGATCCGGCCTCCTTCGACAGGGAGTGCGCCCGATGGAGGTGCCGGAGCGCGTCGTCGAACCTTCCCAGCAGATGGCAGACCTCACCGAGGTTGAGCGCGGTCATGCCGTCCGTGTCGGGGTGGAGCTCAAGGCCCCGGTCGAGGTGGCCGAGCGCGGACTCCAGCCGGCCCATCTGCACGTAGACCTGCGAGAGGTTGATGTGCTTGATGCCCTGCATGCCCGACCGGCCGGCCTCCTCGTCCAGCGCGATGCCCTCCACCAGGCAACGGGCCGCGTCGTCCAGCCGCCCGGCGCGCAGGTAGTAGGCGGCGAGGTTGTTCCGGATGGCGGCGGCGCCCTCCGTCCACCCGCCCTGCTCGGCCAGTGAGCGAGCACGGTCGAGCAGCGAGAGCGCGTCAGGCCGTACCTGGAACGCGTGCGCGTTCGCCAGGGCCAGCATGGCCGCGGCCAGGCCCGGCACGTCTCCCTCCTCCTCCGCGACCGTCACGGCCGCCTGCGCGCAGGAGAGCCAGTCGCTCGTGCTCCCGCTGGCCCAGAAATGGCTGCGCATCGCGTCGGTGAGGAGCCAGGTGGACCGCCGGGGACCGGATCGGGCCGCCTGGTGGACGGCGGCGACGAGGTTGCGATGTTCGGCGGCCAGCCACGCGGAGGCCGAGGCCGGGTCGGCGAACGAGGTGAGCGTCACCCCCTCGGACATCGCACCCGGCGGGAGCTTGACCCAGTGGGCGTGGCTCTGCCCCACGGCGGCCCGGACGTTCAGCAGGTACCAGTCGTAGAGGCGCTGCCTGGCCTTCGCGACGTCCTCCGGGCGCTCGTCCTCGACGGCGCGTTCTGCCGCGTACAACCGCAACAGGTCGTGGAAGCGGTAGCGGCCGGGCTCGTACTGGTCGACCAGGTGTGCGGTGGCCAGCCGGGTGAGCTCCTGCCTGGTCTCGGCCGGGGAGGACCCCGTGAGGGCCGCGGCCGCGTCGAGGGTGAAATCCACCCCGGGGACGAGACCGAGCAGCCGGAACAGCCGAGCCGCCCGCGGCGGCAGCGCGGCGTAGGAGAGGGCGAACGCCGCCTCCACCGCCGTGCTCCCGGTGTCGTCGATCGCCAGTCCGGCCATCCGGTCACCGGCACGGAGCGCCGTGAGGTACTCCCGCACCGTGCCGTAGGCCCCCCGGCTGATGTTCGCCGCCGCGATCCGCAACGCGAGCGGCAGATGGGCGCACAGCAGGGCGAGTTCGCCCAGCAGATCCGGCGACGCCTCGTGGGTGCTCGCGCCGAGCAGCCGGGTCAGCAGGGCCACGCCTTCCTCGTCGTTGAGCACGTCCAGCTCCACGATCAGAGCGTCGTGGTGGACCTTCAGGCCGGACAGGTCGTTGCGGCTGGTGACGACGACCGCGCTGTCGCGGTTGGCCGGAAGGAGCGGACGGACCTGGTCGGGATCGGTCGCGTTGTCGAGCACCAGCAGCAGCCGGCGATCCGCCGTCATGGTGCGGAACAGGGAGATCCGGGCGTCGACGTCGAGCGGGACGCTCGCCGGTGACACTCCGAGGGACGTCAGGAAGCTGCCCAAAGCGTCGGCGGCCGTCTTGGCGGCACTGTCGGAGTAGCCGTGCAGGTCGTAGAAGAGCTGGCCGTCGGGGAAGCGGTGGCGCACGCGGTGGGACCAGTGCACGGCGAGCGAGGTCTTGCCGACGCCGGCCGTACCGCTGATCACCGACAGCCTGGCCGCGGTGGGGTGGGCGTCCGCGGTGGTCAGGTAGGCGTTCAGCTGCCTGATCTGCCGCTCGCGGCCGGTGAAGGTGGCGATGTCGGCGGGGAGCTCGGCGGGAACGGCGTCGGGGCGGAGGCCGGAAGGGGCATCGAGGCAGGAGCCCGACGAGGTGTCGGAGCGGGAGCCCGGAGGGGTGTCGGAGCGGGAGCCCGACGAGGTGTCGGGGCGGAGGCCGAAAGGGACATCGGGGCGGGGGCCCGACGGCAGGGGAACGGGCCTGTCCGCCGCGGCTTCCCGGCCGAGGGCCCTTGCGCGGGCGTCCTGCAGCTCGGGGCTCGGTTCGATGCCGAGGTCGTCCCTGAGCCGATCACGGAGGTCGTCGAAGAAGCGCAGCGCCGCGGCCCGCTGCCCGGACGCGGCCAGCGCCAGTACGATCCGCGCGTTCAGCCCCTCGTGCAACGGTTCGGCGGGGAGGACTTCACGCAGCCGTTCCAGCGCGGCCTGATGGTGTCCTCGTCCCAGGGCCAGATCGGCGTGGTCCAGGACCGCGGCGAGACGTTGCTGGGACACGGCGACGACGACCGGGTGGTGGAGCGCGTGCGGGGCGAGGTCGGCCAGCGGTCGCCCCCGCCATAACGACAATGCCTGCTCGTAGGCCTGTTCGGCGTCCTCGGTCCTGCCCGCGTCACGATGGGCCGCCGCCCGTGCCGTCAGGTCGGCGAAGTCCAGCAGATCGCTCTGCCCGTCCCCCAGGGTGAGGCGATAGCCCGCGCCGGTACGGCTGATCGGCCCCTCGCCCGCGCCGCCACCGTCGAGGAACCTCCGCAGGCGCGACACATGGGTGTGCACCAGATTCGCGTAGGTGGCGGGGATCTCCTCTCCCCAGAGGAAGTCGACGATCTCCGGCTGGGTGACGACGCGGTTGGCCTGAAGCGTGAGCAGGCCCAGGAGGCGGCGCTGCATGGGAGGCTTCAGGTCGGCGGCGCGCCCGTGCACGCGAACCGCCAGCGGCCCCAGAAGGTCGATCCGCAGCACCGGGTCCCTGGGGTGCCGCGGCCGGCCGTCGCCGGTTTCCCGGAGCAGGTCGAGGTCGGCGACGGACAGGCCGGCCGCCTCCATCAGCCTGCGCACGGATCGGGCATGGGGGCGCTGGACCGCGCCCTGTTCGATGTCGCGCAGCGTCCGGATGCCGACACCGGCACGATCGGCCAGTTCCCGCTGGGTGACGCCGGATCTCTTCCGGTACGCGAGCAGCATTTCACCCAGCGTCATGGCGCCTCCCCCGAGACATGATCCCCGTCAATTCGCCAAACTACTGCGTCACCATCGTTTAAGGCATCGGGATTTCTGTAGCAGTAAGCGACTTATAGCGATATATCCCTCTTTGAGTGGCATCTTTGAGCGGCATCGGCGCAGGTACGTCGTGCAGGTGATGTCCGGTCTCCGGCCGTCGGGCCCCGTACGCCCGGCTCGGCGAAAAGCCGTGGTCCGAAGGCGATAATGGACGCTCCACTTCGTTCGAAAGGGACGACCAGTGACCGCGACCGAGCGAAGACGGCGGTCCGCCTCGACCGGTGCCACCGGAGAAAGGCCGTCACTGTCGCATCGGCGATGACAGCCCTGTTCGGGTCCGAGGGGAATCTCCGCCCGGCCGCCGTCACCGGGTGTACGACGTGCTCGAACAACCTCGGATGAATCACCGTCGGCCACGTGGTCGGGCCGACGGCGATCCGGCGCCGCCGGCACCTCCGTCAGCGAGGTCACGCACGGCGCGAAGGCTCTGTCGGACCCGGTCGCTACTCTCCCGCTCATGACGGTTCCCGAGATCATCCCCATCGGCTACGAGCCCGACTACCACACCGGCGACATCGGCCACTGGGAGGGCGGGCAGTTCCTCGGCTCCGTCGTCGCCGCCTTCCCAGAGGGGTACACGCACACCGACGACCGGCAGGCGCACAAACGCTGGTACGCCGTCCTGCACACCTTCGACGCCGCCGGCCACCACCTCGGCTCCCGCATCGAGCGCACCGGGACCGATGATGATCACTGGGCCGTCGTCACCGCCGCACGCGACCTGTTGAACGAATGGCTCGGCGCGCTCCCCGGCCTCCGCTTCGGCGACATCGCCGTCCGCCCCTTCCGGCACGACGCCGACGGAGTGCTCTTCGGCCTCGTCGTCGAGACCTTCGAAGGCGTCGAAAACGCCGAGCTCCACCCGAACACCATCGGCTTCTACGAACCCTGGGACGGCTCGTACGACACCTGATCATCGGGTCACGGTCCCTGATCCGCGCGGGACGGGTACGGGCCGCCGCAAGCAGGAGCTCCCCGGTCAGAGCGAGACGGATCGGTCACCGCCTGGCGCATGGGCCTCGGTGCCTACCACGGATACGTCCTGGACTCTCCAGCCGTACGGGCCGCCGGCCACGCCGTCCACCGCGACAGGACGGGAGGCAACGACGAGAAGACGCCCCGAGCACGCCGGACCGCGGGGGCGGCGGGCCGTACGCGACCGCCGGGCGCACCCCGTCCCGGCCGCGCGCAGGGGCGCGGGCAAAGCATTCGGGGGCGGCCCACATGAGCCGGGGTCCGCGCCCACCGGCGGCTCGAACACCTGTGGGACGAAGACGGCACAATGCCTGTATGACGAGAGAACTGCCGGTCGTCGACCTGTCGGGCCCCGACGTCCCTGCCCGGATCGAGGCCGCGTGCGTCGACAGCGGCTTCTTCTACGTCAGCGGCCACGGCGTCCCCGGAAGCCTGATCGGCGAGCTGGACGCGGCCGCGCGCCGCTTCTTCGCGCTGCCCGAGGAGCGAAAGCTCCAGATCGCGATGGCGCGCGGCGGCCGGGCCTGGCGCGGCTTCTTCCCCGTCGGCGGCGAGCTCACCTCGGGCCGCCCCGACCTGAAGGAGGGCGTCTACTTCGGCGCCGAGGCCGAGCCCGACGGCACCCCGCTCAGGGGCCGCAACCTGTTCCCCGACGCCGACGTCCCCGAGCTGCGCGCGGCCGTCCTGACGTACCTCGACGTCATGACCGCGACGGCGCAGCGGGTGATGGGCGGCATCGCGCTGAGCCTCGGCCTGCCCGAGCGCTACTTCGCCGACGGGTACACCAAAGACCCGACGATCCTGTTCCGGATCTTCCACTATCCGCCCGGCACGGGCGCCGCCGAGGAGTGGGGCGTCGGCGAGCACACCGACTACGGACTGCTGACCCTTCTGCTCCAGGACGACAACGCCGGCCTCAAGGTCCGTACCCGCGACGGCTGGATCGACGCCCCGCCGATCCCCGGCACGTTCGTGTGCAACATCGGCGACATGCTCGACAGGCTGACCGCGGGCCACTACCGCTCCACGCCGCACCGCGTCCGCAACGCCTCCGGCCGCGACCGCCTGTCGTTCCCGTTCTTCTTCGACCCCGGCTGGCACGACGAGGTCCCGCCCCTCCCGTCGGTCCCCGGCCGCGAGGACCGCCCGCGCTGGGACGGCCAAGACCTCAGAGCCTTCTCCGGCACGTACGGCGACTACCTGACGGCCAAGGTCGCCAAGGTCTTCCCCGAGTTGGCCGCCGAGATCTGAGGGGGAGATCCGGCCCGGAGCGCGGCCGAGCGCGCGGTCTCCGGCCTGTCGTCGGCCGACGAGGACCGCACGAGACGCGCTTCAGGCCGCCACGGCAGTTCACGATCGCCGACTCCGCCATGCCGGCTCCCGGTCCGGATCCGGGCTCCGCGCACCTGCCCGCGCCGTCGCAACGCCGATGCCCGTCACCCTGGGAGGCCGGCCGGCCGATGCCCGTCTCCCTGGGAGGCCGACCGGCCGGCGCCGTGAACGTGCCCGGATCCGCAGGGAGAGGGCGTCACCGGGGCGGACGCCCTCTCGCATCCGAGCCTGACCGGCGACCCGGCCGACGTTTCCGCTCGCGGCACCGGCGGACGCCCGGCCATCCGGGGTGACGGGGTCCTTCACGGGTCCGGCTCCCGCGACGCCCCTGCGGCCGCGGTGGTCAGGCGGCCTGCCCTCGGGTGACGTAGAGCTTCATGTCGGTGAAGTCGAGGGTGATGGTGTTGGGCTTGTGGAAGCTGTGGAAGAAGACGGCCGGCACGTCGAACCCGTCGGGGGCGAGCGGCGCGTCCGGGTTCGTGAAGCAGTAGATGTCGTCGGCGGCGACGTCGCCGAGGCGCATCTCCTTCGGGTAGCAGGGGTAGGCGACGGCCGGGTGGCTGCCGGCAAAGGTCTCGACCGGGCGATCGCGGTCGACGCGGACCCGCAACTGCTTGGCCGTCTCCTTCTTCACGATCCCGGCGACCTCGCTGTGTCCGCCGAAGAGCACCCCCACCACCCCCGTGCCGGAGCCGGCGGCACCGGCGATGCCGCCCCTGCTGTGGAGCCCGTGCTCGCGGGCCATCCACATCGGCAAGGGATCGGCACCCGCCCGTTTGGCGGCGGCGCGTGCCTTACCTGCCGTTTCGAGGGTCCGGCGCCGCAGGATCAGCTGCCGGCCCGCGTAGTCGAAGGTGGTCAGCAGGTGGTAGAAGACCCACATGCCGATCATGCCGTCGTTGTCGGTGCTGACCTCTCCGCCCGACTCCGCCGTCGACCAGCTCACGGGGACGTTGCGCAGTTCGATGCCGCCCAGCCTGAACGAGTCCAGGACCCCGTAGTGTGCCCATACGACGCCGTCCAGGAAATCCATCTTCTCGCTGACGACAGGGCTCAGCCCGGCCTCCTTGACCACCTTCGCCGACACCTGCAGCGACGGGGCGCCGGTGTAGAACGTGAAGCGCTTCGGCGATCCGCCGTTGACCGAGGCCTCCACCAGCGGTTCCGGGTCCATCTGCTTCCAGGGCAGCTGCGCGGTGCCGCCGTGGACCTGGTACGGCTCGCCGGAGAACGCCGCGAACCATTTGGCGTAACTCTCCTCGCCGGCGACTCGCCAGTGCGGTGCCGAGAGGGAGAGCTTGTCCTGCCGGATGTAGCAGTCGGCCAGCAGCCGGTTGGCCTGCTTGTCCCCGGGTGCCAGCTCGACGGCCAGCTTGAGGTACTTCTCGGCGTCGGGGAACCGGTTGGCCAGCAGCCCCACGTAACCGCGCTGGCGAGCCGCGTGCACGTTCCCGGGGTCCTTTCTCAGGATCTCCTCGTACGCGCGGCCGGCCTGCTCGAACCTCCCGGCCTTGAACAACGCGTCCGCGTCACCGCCGTCGGGCTTGAACAACGCGTCGGTGTCACCGCCGCCGGTCACCGCCGTGGCCGCCTTGCCGAGCAGCGGCACCGTCGCGGCCGTACCGGCCAGCACGGCGGCGCCCCGCAACAGCGAACGCCGGTCCCATTGCCTGTCATCAGCCATGCCTTCTCCTATTCGTGATCATCTTCACCGTGACGTTCCGCCCGGTGGACGCGCACAGCGGCTCCGGCCTGTCCACCTCGCCCTGCTCGCCCAGGTCGATTCACCTCGCCCTGGTTGACGAGGACGACGCCGAGTCGCCGGAGCCACGCGGGCCTCACCTCACCGCACGGCCCGATCCGGGCGCCCCCGGATCGGTGGCCGTGCTCCGCGCCGAGGCCGTCTGGACGGCCGGGTCATCTCTGATCGGCAACACTCGCGACACGCCGCCGGGTCTCGCCGCCCCCTCGGGGACCGGCCCGCGGCTCGCCCGTCGACGCCACCCACTGTCTCCGAGCCGTGTCCCCGCCCCGTCCGTGCCGTGTCATGGTCGTGTCACGGCCGCGTCGGCGGTGGTGGCCGTCGAGAGACCACGGCATGCGCCGGCCGACGCGCATACCCGGCACCGGACGACGGTACGGCCGCGCGGTGCCTGTCCCCGCCGGGCGATCAACAGCTAATGGCCCGTTTCAGCCAAGCCGGCTCAACGGGACTCGGCGTCCTGCTGCACAAGTGGATCGAACCGTGTCAAACTCGACTGGCGTGATCAAGCGCCTTCAGGCAAAGACAGGACACCCGATGGCAGCTGACGCCCACCCTCCAGTGATTTCGCTGATGCTCGCCGTGTCTGACGCCTCAGCCGCGGCGCGATGGTACGCCCAGGCGCTTGGGGCCGACGGGGACTGTACGGTTTTCGGTGTAACTCCTGATCAAGGAGATACACCTGATGAGTACTGTGATTCAGGCATCCGCAGACACGGACCTGGAGGAAGCCGC